>WYBR01000082.1 GCA_011525805.1 Vicinamibacteraceae bacterium | reverse complement strand
GATGTGGGCGAACCAACAGGTGACGACGATCGCCGAGGTGTCGGCGCGACCGGACCATTGCCGATGCGACCGGACCACCGCCAAAGCGAACAGCGAAGTCTGGTGTTCGGCGAAGACCCTCCCTCACCATTCGGCCCTGCTCATGGCGGGATCGCGGTCGGGGCTCGGATCCGGCTTCTTCGTGCCCTTCGTGCCTCCGTGGTGAAGGCCCTCAGTTCGCCGACTCGCCTCCGGACGGGCCGCCGTTGCCGGAGCCGGAGCCGACGGGTTCCTTGCCGCCGGACTTCTTGCCGCTCTTGCCTTCGCGTTTGCCGGTTGAGCCGCCTTCGAGTTCGGGGCGGTGCTCGGCGGAGAAGGTGAGGTGCTCTGCGTCTTCGGCGTGGCTGACGCGCAGGAGGTTCTTGCCCTCGAACTCGCCGCGAAGAATCGACTCGCTCAGCGCATCCTCGATGTACGTGCCGATGGCGCGGCGCAGCGGCCGGGCGCCGAAGTCGGGGTTGTAGCCCTTCTCGATGAGGAAGTCCTTGGCGCTCTGGTCGATCTCGAGCACCAGGCCGTGGCCTTCGAGCCGGTCGCGGACCTTCCTGGTCTCGTAGTCGACGATCTGCACGAGGTCTTCGCGCGTGAGGGGGTGGAAGACGATGACCTCGTCGAGGCGGTTGATGAACTCGGGGCGGAAGTAGCGCTCGATCTCCTTGAGGAGCGTGCTCTTCATGCGCTCGTAGTCCTGGACTTCGGACTTTTTGGCGAAGCCGAACTGCGTGCCGCCCTTGATGAGGTCGGCTCCGATGTTGGAGGTCATGATGAGGATGGTGTTCTTGAAGTCGACGTTGCGGCCGAAGGAGTCGGTGAGCCGCCCCTCCTCCATGATCTGGAGGAGCATGTTGTAGACGTCGGGGTGGGCCTTCTCGATCTCGTCGAGGAGGATGACGGAGTAGGGCCGGCGCCGGACGCGCTCGGTGAGTTGCCCGCCCTCCTCGTAGCCGACGTATCCGGGGGGCGCGCCGATGAGCCGGCTGACGTTGTGCTTCTCCATGTACTCGCTCATGTCGAGCATGACGAGGGCCTCCTCGTCGCCGAACATGAACTCGGCCAGGGCCTTGGAGAGCAGCGTCTTGCCCACGCCCGAGGGGCCGACGAAGATGAACGAGCCCATCGGACGCTTGGGGTCCTTGAGGCCGGCGCGGGCGCGGCGGATCGCCTTGGCGATGCTGGTGATCGCGTCGTGCTGGCTGACGACCTTGCGGTGCAGTTCCTCCTCGAGTTTGAGCAGGCGCTGGGCCTCTTCGGCCTCGAGGCGGGTGAGGGGCACGCCGGTCATCTTGCTGACGACCTCGGCGATGACTTCCTCATCGACGGTGCCCAGCGTCTCGCTCTGCTTCTCGCGCCACTGCTTCTGGATGTCCTCCTTTTCGCGGCGGAGTTTCTCGGCCTCGTCGCGGAGTTTGGCCGCCCGCTCGTAGTCGGCCTCCTTCACCGCCTCGTCCTTCTGCACGCTCAGTCGCTCGATCTTCTCCTCGATCTCGGCGAGGTTGGGCGGCTTGGTCATGCTCTGAAGGCGGACGCGCGCGCCCGCCTCGTCGATCACGTCGATGGACTTGTCGGGCTGCACGCGGCCGGTGATGTAGCGGTCGGAGAGTTCGACGGCCTGCTCGATCGCCTCGTCGGTGATGCGGACGCGGTGGTGGGCTTCGTACTTCTCGCGCAGCCCCTTGAGGATCTCGATGGTCTGCGCCTTGGCGGGCGGTTCGACGGTGATGGGCTGGAAGCGGCGGGCGAGGGCGTTGTCCTTCTCGATGTACTTGCGATACTCGTCGAAGGTCGTGGCGCCGATGCACTGGATCTCGCCGCGGCTCAGCGCGGGCTTGAGCACGTTCGAGGCGTCGATGGCGCCCTCGGCTCCACCCGCCCCGACGAGCGTGTGCAACTCGTCGATGAAGAGGATGACGTTGCCGGCGCGGCGGACCTCGTTCATCACCGCCTTGATCCGCTCCTCGAACTGCCCGCGGTACTTCGTGCCCGCGACCATCAGCGCCAGGTCGAGCACGACGAGGCGGCGGTCAAAGAGCAGGTCGGGAATGTCCTTGCTGATGATGCGCTGGGCGAGGCCTTCGACGATGGCCGTCTTGCCTACCCCCGCTTCGCCGAGCAGCACCGGGTTGTTCTTGGTGCGGCGGCAGAGGACCTGGATGAGACGCTCGATCTCGTTGATGCGGCCGATGACGGGGTCGAGGTTGCCCTCGCGCGCCAGTTCGGTCAGGTCGCGGCCGAAGGAGTCGAGCGCGGGAGTCTTGCTCTTGCCCTTGGCGGCGGGCGCGGAACTGGCGGCGCTGGCGGGCTCGCCGCCCTCCTGCTCCTGCGGCTCGACGCCGGCGCCGAGGAGGTTGAGGACCTCTTCGCGGACCTCTTCGAGTTTCAGGCCGAGGTTCATGAGGACCTGGGCGGCGACGCCGTCGTGCTCGCGCAGCAGGCCCAGGAGAAGGTGCTCGGTTCCGACGTAATTGTGGTTGAGGTTGCGGGCTTCCTCGATCGCGAACTCGATGACCTTCTTGGCGCGGGGCGTCTGCGGGAGTTTGCCCATGGTCACGATGTCCGGGCCGGATTTGACGAGCTTCTCGACCTCGAGGCGGACCTTGCGGAGATCGACTCCCAGGTTCTTGAGGACGTTGGCCCCCACGCCGGAGCCTTCCTTGACCAGGCCGAGGAGAATGTGCTCGGTCCCGATGTACTCGTGGTTGAACCGCTGCGCCTCCTGGTTGGCCAGGGCCATGACCTTGCGGGCGCGATCGGTGAAGCGTTCGAACATGATTTCTCCTCGCTGGCGGGGTGGAGGCCGAGCCGCCAACCCCATGTACGTTCCGATCCTTGGAACGGTTCTAAGTTATCCGCGGTCGCGCAATCGTAGGGCCTTGGGCTGAATCGTCCAGACTCCGGCCCTCCCGGGGGCGTCTAATCGGGAATGCGACCCCGCCTGTTTATCGGTTTTTGGCTCCGCGGGATCGACGGCGACGGCCGCGCGGAGTCAAAATCGCGCCGCAAGCCCGGAGCATGGGAGTCCCACCCGTACGAACAGGAGAGTGAATGGTGGTCCAGGCTCTTAGCCCGTACGACTCAACGGAGGCTGGGCGTCCCGCCCGTACGAACCGGAGCAGGGACGTCCCGCCCGTGCGAATGGACCGCCGCAAAGAGGCACAAAAGGCGCAAAGACAAGCGGGTGGCGATTGTCTTGAGGGTCAAGCGACTGTCTTGAGAGTCAAGGGTGCGTTGAGGTTCTGCGAAACGAACCGTCCTCACTCGAACACCCACGTCACCGTGTGACTGATCTGGCACTCGACGGCGGCGACAGCCTGCATCCGGACGGTGCGGCCGCGGGCGATAAGGGGGACGTTGACGGTGATGGTGGCGACGCCGTTGGCGTCCGCCCGCACGGCGGGCAACCCCTGCGGGTCGCGGATGAGCAGCGTCCCGCCGGGGCAGCCGCCGTGGATCTTCTGCGCCCCCTCGCGCGTGCCCCACACGAGATGCACGCGCTGATTGGGCTGTAGGCCTGTGATGGTGATCGTGTTCTGCACTCCCGCGCGGCCCGGTACGGGATCGGCCATCTCGAAGAGATAGGGTGTAACAAGGAAGCCACGCCCTTGCCCGCCGACTAGTTCGCCATACGCTGCGATCTGCCCAGCCTCGTTCACGTCATCGGCTGTGATTAGAGTCACATCGGGGTGGCGTGGAATGAGGTCATTGAGGAGATATGCGTGAAAGCCGTCGTCTCGATCCCAGATCGCGCCGTAGAGTTGACCGCATTCAGCGTCGGGCGCCTGACCGACAATCAGGCCCGCGTTGTTGATCTCGTATGCCTTCTGAAGGCCCCCGCCGCACGGGTAGGGGTCGGGCAGAACCGTGATCTCACCGTTTCGCCAGAAGTACGCCTCGCGCCGCCCGGGCGGTGGGTTGCTGAAATACCCGACGACTT
>WYBR01000081.1 GCA_011525805.1 Vicinamibacteraceae bacterium | reverse complement strand
GGCCTGCGCGACGCGAAGCCAAGGATAGGGTTGCCGGACGGCGGCGTCGAGCGAAGCGCATCGACCGCCCGCGTCGCCGGAGCCGACAGGCCCGGTTCATCCCGGCCGGCCGGAGCCGCTCACACACCCGCGACCCGTGCGCGAGCGCCGGCGTCTCCGTCGACACCGCGCGGGCAGCGCTCACCGGGCCGACGCTCAGCGGGCCGGCGGCTCAAGCAGTTCCGGCCGCGGGTGCGGATGATTCCACCGCTGCCAGAAGGCGATGAAGCCGGGGTCGGCGGCGGAGGTGAACTTCAGTTGAACGGTCCGGTCGGGGGCGAGGAGGCGCACTCGCAGGTTCTCGCCGCGGTCGTAGGTGACGAGCGTGACGACTTCCCATGAGCCGATGCGCGAGCCGTTTGAGCCTTCGATGAATCCGACGCCGGCGTGCATGCCGGTGCTGCGCAGACCGAGGCCGTGGCGCACCACCCACACGAGTTTGTACGCCAGGTCAAAAATCACAAAGGAGCAAAGGAACGCCAGCACGTGTGGCCGGTGTCCGGTGAGAATGTAGATCGTGACCAGCACGACGAGCATGCAGGCGGAGAACACCCACTGCCCCTGCGTCCACTTGCTTTCGACAGGTTCAGGCTCCACCAGTTCCTCAGTTCGTTCGATGGCGAGCACCTCGCTTGCAATGCGCGCATCGAAGATGATGCCGGGCGGGCGGATGCCGAATCGATCGAGTTCTCGCGTCAGTCGCTTGAGCGCCGTGCGGGGCGATCGCGTACCGGACGGACCGATTCCGGCATCGCACAGCGCCCCAGCGAGGATGATCTCTGCATCACCCTCGCGCCATTTTCCAGGGTCACTCGCCGCGAGCGCCCGGCGGCGCGCGGCGCGCACCAGACGGCGCTGCGCGCGCACTGGCAGAATGAAGTACCTGATCACAACAACGGCGAGAATGCTAAAGACAGCCCCAGAGCCCCACGCCCACCAGCGCGACATCGTGCCGTTCTGAATCTCGTCAAGCATCACGGCATGCACGATCAACCCGCAAGAGAGAACCCCCGCGAAGGCGCACCACAGTACCGGTTCATCGCCGGGCTTGGGCCATCGGATGACGGCCGTGTGCCCGCCGTGGATGCCGCGCGGTCCCGGCGCCCCGGGCCTCGTTTCGCCGGTCTGCGGGCGCGATTCACTCATCTGCTGCAAAGATCTCGTGCGTGATCGCACGCACTCCTGTTCGCACGGATGCTCCGCGCGGTTTCGCAAGTGGTCGCCAGGCGGATCAGCGCCGCGCCGCGGCCCGCTCGTCCTCGCTCGCGCGTCGGCCTGGTGGATGTGTTGCTTCGCCCGCTTTCACACTTCCTCAAACCGCGCCGTGAAGTGTCGCAGCACCTGCGGCGCTTCGACGATGCGCAGGCCGCGCATCTCGGCTCGCTGCTTGTGCACCTCGATCGCCGCCTCGATCACGTAGTCGATGTGGCTCTGGGTGTAGACGCGCCGCGGGATGGCGAGGCGCACGAGTTCCATCTTCGGCGCCGGGCGACCGGCGCCGCCGAACATCACGCTGCCGATCTCGCAACTGCGGATGCCGCCGGCGCGATACAAACCGCAGACCAGCGCCTGGCCGGGGAACTGCTCGACGGGGATGTGGGGGCAGAAGGCCTTGGCGTCGATGTAGATCGCGTGCCCGCCGGGCGGCTCGACGATCTGGATGCCGGCCGCGAGGAGTTTCTCGCCGAGATACTCGGTGCTGCGGATGCGATAGCCGAGGTAATCCTCCTCGACGACTTCGTTGAACCCTTGGGCCATCGCTTCGAGGTCGCGCCCCGCCAGGCCGCCGTAGGTGACGTAGCCCTCGGTGAGGATGAGCAGGTTGCTCGCCTTCTGGAAGAGCGCGCGGTCGCGGAAGAGCAGCACGCCGCCGATGTTGACCAGCCCGTCCTTCTTGGCCGAGATCGTCGCGCCGTCGGCGAGGTCGAACATCTCGCGCACAATGGCCCGCACCGGCCGCTCGTGCTGCTTCGCTTCGCGCTGCTTGATGAACCAGGCGTTCTCGGCGAAACGGCACGCGTCAAGAAAGAACCGCAGGCCGCGGCGGTCGCAGACCTTGCGCACGGCACGGATGTTCTCGAGGCTCACCGGCTGGCCCCCGCCGCTGTTGTTCGTCACCGTGAGCATGACGACGGGAATGCGCTCGGGCCCGATGCGCTCGATGAGTTCCTCGAGCGCGGCGATGTTCATGTTGCCCTTGAAGGGATGGCGCGTGCGCGGGTCGGTCGCCTCGGGGATGGGCAGGTCGATGGCCGTCGCGCCGCTGTGCTCGATGTTGGCGCGGGTGGTGTCGAAGTGGGCGTTGCTCGGCACGACGAGATCGGAGCCGCCGATGATCTCAAAGAGGATGCGCTCGCTCGCCCGTCCCTGGTGCGTGGGGAGGATGTGATCGAAGCCGGCGATCTCGTGCATGACGTGATGAAAGCGGAAGAAGGACTCGGCCCCGGCGTAGGACTCGTCGGCCCGCATCACGCCGGCCCACTGCTCGCTGCTCATCGCGCCCGTGCCCGAATCGGTGAGAAGGTCGATGAGCACGTGCCGCGCGTGGATGAGGAAGGGGTTGAAGCCCGCCTCGCGGAGGTACGCCTCGCGCTCGGCGCGCGTCGTCATGCGGATCGGCTCGACGGACTTGATGCGGAAAGGCTCGATGATGGTTTTCATGGCGGTCTCCGGAAGAGCGCGCAACGGCAACGTGACGACGCGGTGTGCGCAGCGATGTCATCCTAATCGCCAGACAGTCGCGCGGACCGGAGAGTCTGCCGCCCGCGGAGCAAATCGGGGTGAGATTCGGGGGTGGAGCGATCGACGGCCACGGCGAGCCCGGTGCAGGCTACTTTTTTCCCGCCTTCGCCCCCAGATACTTCGCAATGTCAAAGTCGACAAAATCAGCATGGTGGAAGATGATGCTCTCGATGCTGCGCTGCACCTTGTCGCCTTCGTGGCTGTGGGTGGCGACGATGTGCATGACCTCGGGCGGCAATTCGTGCTTGTAGCACATCGCCACGCCGCTGAAGGGGTGCCGGAGCATCTGTCCGAACGAACCCTGCACGACCTGGCCCGAGGCGTCCCGGTCGTACTCGAGCGGCTTGCCAACGTCGGCGAGCAGCGCGCCCGCGAGCAGCACGTCGCGGTCGATCGGGATCATGCCGGGAAACATCCCTTCGAGCACATCGGCGATGGCGAGGCACTGCTGCGCGCAACTGCGGATGTGGTTGATGAAGGTCATGGGAATGTCGCCGGCGAGGAGGGTGAACTTCACCGCGCGCAACTCGTCAAAGGTCCATCCCTTGCCGCCGCAGCCGGTCGTCACCGCCTCGTTCCACACCGCGGCGACCTTGTCGCGCAGCGAGGCGTCGCCGATGCGGGCGATCTCGGGAAGCAGTTGCGCCAGGCGCTGGGTCGTCGCGTTCATCGGCTCTTCCTCTCTTCATAGTCGGAGCGCAGAATGGCCCAGTGGATGGTGTCGTGCATGACGCCCCACTTGCAGAAGCGCTGGCGCATCGTGCCTTCGCGTGTCATGCCGATCTTCTCCATGATGCGCCCGGAGGCGGGGTTGGAGGCGAAGTGGTGCGCGTGGATGCGGTTGAGGTTGAGCGTCTCAAAGCCGTACTCGACGACGGCCCGGGCCGCTTCCGTGACGTAGCCCCGGTTCCAGTGCGCCGGATGAATGGCATAGCCGAGGTCGGCGGCGCGGTGCTCAGGCTCGAGGCGCAAGTCGATGGCGCCGATGAGCAGCGCCGTTTCGCGGACGACGATCCCGAAGTTGACCATGGCGCCCTCGCCGGCGCGCTCCGCCAACCGCTCGATCCACTCGACGGCGTCTTCGGGGCGGTACGGATGCGGGATGGTCGCGGTGGTGGCGGCGACTTCCCGGTGTCGCGCATACTCGTACACCGCCGGCGCATCCTCCGCCGTGAAGGGGCGGAGGGTGAGGCGAGCCGTCTGGATCGTCGGTGCGTGGCTCATGGCGGACTCGCGGGCCCGGCGGACCGGGTGAAACTACTTGAGCGAGCGGTGCGGCGGACCATCGTAGGTGTGGGCGACGGGGTCGATCTTGCGCATCGGCTTGCAGCGCGACTGTTCCTCGCGCGCGTGGGCGACGAGGCCGGGCGTGCGGGCGATCATGAACAGGCCGTTCATCACTTCGAACTCGAACCCGAGTTGGGCGAGAACCGCGCCGATGGCCCCGTCCACGTTGATGGGCAGGGGCTTGCCGGCGGCGGCGAAGCGGGCCTCGACCGCCCGGGCGGCATCGATGAAGTCGCCTGAAACGCCCGCCTCGGCGGCCAGATCGAAGAGGCCCTTCGTGCGCGGATCGGCGGTGTGGTAGCGGTGGCCGAAGCCGGCCATGCGCTCGCCGCGCGACTTGAGACCGTCGAGCATCTGCCCCGCCGCCTCGTCCCACGAAGCCCCGGCCTTGTGCAGGTTGACGACGACGGCAAGGCTGCGGGCGCAGTCCTCGATCGCCCCGCCGTGATGAGCGTTGATGCTCATGATTCCGGCCGCGACGGAAGCGCTCAGGCTCGCGCCCGTGGAGGCGACGGTGCGCGCGGCGAGGGCGGAGGGAGGCGTCGCGCCGTGATCGATGCTCGCCACCAGCATGGCGTCCATGAGGCGCCCGACGGGCGGCGAAGGCAGTTCGCCGCGCAGGATGAGGTACGCCGCCTGCCCGAAACTCACGCGGCCCATGAGTTCGGCAATGTCGTAGCCGCGCACGGCGACGTGGTTGGGCCTGATGTCGGTGATCGCGGTGGTCCAGGCGTTGGGGTTGGCTTGATCCGTCATCGGAAGTCCAATCTTCACCACAAAGACACGAAGAGGCACGAAGGGGCACCAAGGCAAGTTGCGTCGTATGTGCTGGGACGCCGGCGAGTTCAGAAGCCCGGCATGTTCGGGTCTCACGAAGCGTAATTCAATCAGACTCTGATCTTCTTCGTGGCCCTTGGTGATCCTTGGTGACTTTGTGGTGATCTTTCAGGGTTCGAGACACAGTGGGATTGCGTGGCGGTCCAGCACTTCGACCGTCGCGGCGGGGAGGTCGCCGAAGGCTTCGGCGACGGTGGCCCCGGCTGCGCGCAGGGCCTTGACCTTGCCGGCGTGAGTGCCCTTGCCGCCTTCGATGATGGCGCCCGCGTGGCTGAAGCGCGTGCCTTCCTTCGCGGCCGCGCCGCCGATGTAGGCGATCACCGGCTTGGTTATTCTGCGCTGCGCGATGAGTTCGGCGAGTTGCTCCTCCTGGCTGCCGCCGATCTCGCCGAAGATGACCATCGCGCGCGTCTGCGGATCCTCCTCGAACATCAGCGCCACTTCGGGGATGCGCAGGCCGAGGATTGAGTCGCCGCCGACGTGAACGAGGGTCGAGAGGCCCACGCCGGCGCGGCCGAGGTAGTAGCCGCACGAGGACGTCATGCCTCCGCTGCGCGAGATGATGCCGACGTGCCCGACCCTGAACCACTCGCGGGCGCTCTGCGCCCGGCCGCCGATCATGCCGATGACGGCCTTGCCGGGGCTGAGCACGCCGAGGGTGTTGGGGCCGACGAAGCGGGCGCCGCTGGCCTGCGCTGCGGCGTAGATCTCCATCGCGTCCCACACAGGCACGCGATCGGGCACGAGCAGGAGCATCTTCACTCCGGCCTCGATCGCCTCGATCGCCGCCGCCTTGACCAGCGCCGCGGGCACGAAGATCACGGAGACATCGACTTTTTCGCCCATGTAAGATTCGGCGTAGTTGCACGCTTCCAGGACAGTGTCGTAGACGGGAATGTCCAGGACGCTGTCGCCGCCCTTCCCCGGCGTGCAGCCGGCGACGACGTTGGTGCCGAACTCCTTCATGAGTTTCGTGCGCGCGCGGCCTTCACGGCCGGTGATGCCCTGCACGATGACGGACTTCTTTTCGTCGATGATAATGGCCATGAAATCAAACCACCGAGGTACAGAGGGCACAGAGGAAGACACACGGAGTTGAGGACAGGAATCGGTTCATTGAGTTTTATCCAGGCCGGCGATCGGCAGATCGACGAAGAGGACGGGTCGACCGGCGCGGCGGCATTCGATCTCGCAGGCGATGAGTTCGCTGTCCTTGCCGGCGATCTCCTCTTCACTGACCGCGAGGACCGGCTTGCCCCCCTGCTCGCGCAGCAGGCCGGCGCTGTGCTGAACCACGAGTTGCGTCGCCGCGGCGTCGCAGGCAGCGTGATCGATCCACACCCGGCCGCCGGTGATGGCGAACGAGTACGAATCGGGCCGACCGACGAAGTCGGGCACACGCCGCTGCATCGTCGCCGGTCTGGCGCTGCACTGCTGCACGAGTTTGTGGAAGTGCGCAGCGCACGCCGCGGGCGTGTCGTCCTTCCTAAAGCCGCGCACCGGCGCCGGCAGGCCGCGGCAGGCGTCTTCGAGAATCTCGACGGCGCGATCCTCGCTGTTGCCGCCGAGGCGGATCACCGCGGGAATGGCGAGACTCATCTCGAGAAAAGCCTTGGCGAGGCCGTACGCGGAATGAAACTGCTCCTGGCTGGCGACGCCGCTGCCCGAACCAAAGTAACCCACGATCCCAGGCTGTGCAAGAATGATGCGCGCGGCGCGATAGACCTTGGCGACCGAGGGGTTGCCCGAGGTGTCGGTGAAGTTGGCGATGGCGAACCCGGCGGCGGTGATGGCGTCCATCGACATCATCGACCCGCCTCCGCCCGCGCCGTGGAAGCCGATGACAGGCTTGCCCGCCTCGATTGGAAGTTGCGCAAAGTAGAACGTGCCGCGATGGTCCGCCTGCTCGATCGCGTAGGCGATGCGTTCGAGCGCGGTGGGCGGATGATCGAGTTCGCGCGCGATGTCGATGCCGAGGTCGGCGTGGCGGAAGACGGCGTAGTCGTCGATGGTCATGCGGCAATCGGCGGCGACGATCCGCCCGTCGCGCGTCGTGACGAGCGGATTGACTTCGACCGAGCGGGCCTCGATGCGGCGGGCGAGCGCGGCGACCTTCGCCACGGCGTCGGCGAGGGGGGTGTGGAGAGTTGAAGAGATTCGCGAAGCGGCGAGGCGCGAGACGATGGCCGCGCGATCCAGCGTGCCGTCGATGCCGACGGAGATGCGCGCGACCTGCTCGGCCCGCTCCTCGATGCCGGTTCCGCCCGACACGCCCAGCAGCAGAACCGGCCGGCGCGCGGCGTCGTCGATGCTCAGCGAGACGAAGACCTCGTGCTCGATGGGCAACTGCTCTTCGACGAGCACCTGCTCGACGGGGAAGGCGCCGACCTTCATCGACAGGAGCCGCTGCGCCGCTTGGGCCGCCTCGTCGGGCGTCGAAGCGAAGGCAACCCCCCCCATCGCCTTGCGCCCCGTCGTCCACGCCTGGATCTTGATCACAACCGGGGAGGCGAGTTCACGTGCGATGCGGCGGGCTTCGTCAGCGCTCGATGCCGCGGCGCCGCGCGGCACGTTCAACCCCGCCTCGCGCAGCAGCCGCTTGCCCTGATACTCGTGGAGACGCGCCAAGGAGATCACCTTTCCGAGGGCGCATCGTATGCAGGGGGCCGTCGAAGCGCTCCGCTCCGCAGAGCCTTCGCGTCGCGGCGAACCACGCGAGAGGGGCGGGGCATCGGGGGCGTTCCTACGATCGACCATGACGCACCTCATGGTCACCGACTGCTCGATCCGACCCTTCGAGGCGCCCGACCTTGAGGATGTGCATTCGCTGATCGGCGACATCTACCACGAATACGGCATGACCCTGAATCTCGAGGATGAAGTCGAGCGGCACCTCCTCGACCCGGCCGCGTACTTCCGCACCGGCGGCGGCGAGTTCTGGGTCGTGCGCGACATGAACGAGTCGCTCATCGCCACCGCGGCGGTGTGGCTGGATCCCGATGACCAAGCCGCGGCCGAACTCAAGAGCCTCTACGTCCGCAAGGTGAATCGTCGCGGCGGATTCGGGCGCCTTCTCGTCACGCTGGCGATGCGCTATTCGAGGTCGCGCGGCCGTCGGCGGTTCGTGCTGTGGTCGGACACACGCCTCACGGCCGCGCACGCCCTCTACGAGTCGATGGGATTCCAGCGAATCGGGGAACGGACGATCATCGACTCGAACAACTCTCGCGAGTTCGGATTCGAGATCGAACTCGAACCTCCATCCACTCGACAGGGCGCGCGGCAAGTTGCGGAGGAGGGCGGGCATGCCGAGGGCTGATCTCGGCTCCTTGCCGCTTCGCGCCCGCACGCCGGCCCGCTGGGCGAGCGATGTGCTCGCGGGCGATCGCCTGGCGCTGCTCAACGACCACGCGCACCTCGAGAAGAAGGCCGCAAGCAACGCCCTCGAATTGCTCCATCGGTGGCCCGAGCCCGCGCCCCCCGAGAACTGGGTGAAGGCCATGACGACCGTGGCTCGCGATGAGATCGAGCACCTCGCCCTTGTGACGCGCCTCATTTCCCGGCGCGGCGGGCGTCTGACGAAATACCACCACGATCCCTACGCCAACTCGCTGCGAAACCTGGTCCGACTCGGCCGGGGCACCTTCGAACTCATGGACCGCCTGATGGTCTCGGCTCTCATCGAAGCGCGAAGTTGCGAGCGCTTCGCCCTTCTCGCCGAGACCTGTGAGGACGATCGCGAACTTGGGAAACTGTACGGAAACCTCTGGTCCTCCGAACACGGGCATTATCGGATCTTCATCGACCTCGCGGCCCAGGTCGTGCCCGCCGCCGCGGTGCGGGCCAGATGGAGCGAGATGCTGGATGCCGAGGCGGTGATCATCGAAGCGCAAACCCCAGGCTCGCGAATGCACAGTTGGCTGGCCGGTAATTAGACGGGTCGTCCCTCGCCCGGGCGCGCGGCGCTATGCCTTGGAAATTCAAGGACATGACTTGCAATCCCGGCGAACGGGGTGGATACTTACTCACGCTTCGGGACGGCTCCGGGGGGCTGGAGTCGACCCGAGGCCCGGGTGGATGTGGGGGAAGGAGAAAGATGGCTCATCGGCACTCACCCGATGCCGAGGGGGGAGTTCAGCACCTCATCGCCCGACGCTGCTTCCGCGCCCGCCGGCGGATCGCGGCGGTGATGTTCGTTGCCGTTTCCCTTCTTGGCGTCGAGGCTTCAGCCCAGTCGCTGCGGGCGCGGGAGTGGTTCGTTGACGGCGACGCCGCGACGAACGGGACGGGCACCTCTGATTCGCCCTTCAATTCGCTGCGCCAGGTGCCCGAAGGGCTGGGGCAGATAATCTTCGTCGCCGGCACGTTCCGGGAGTCGGCGGCCTGGGGCGGGGATCGGCGCGACAACGTCGTGCGGCCGTGGCCCGGACGGGCCGAGCCGGTGATTCGCGGCGACGTGCTCGTGCCGCCTGATCAGTGGTCGGCGCGGGCCGATGGCCTCTACTCGACGCTCGTGGTGTCGGCGCCCGTGTCCGTGGTCTGGAACTGGGACGCCAACATTGACGGCCAGGGCCGCCACTTCGGCCACCTGACCGCCGCCGCCTCCTACAGCCTCTGCCGGAGCACACCCGCCTCGTGGTTCTACGAAAGCACGCTGGGCGCGCTGCTGGTCAATCCCCCCCCGGGCGCGGCGCCGCCCGACGTCGGCGACGCCTACGCCTGGGTGCGGGCGGGCAACGGCTTGACGCTCAACAACGCCGAGCGAATGACCGTGGATGGACTTCGATTCCTGCTCTGGTCCGATCCGACTCCCGGCAACGGATACGGGCTGATGGTGCGCGACGGGCTGGACAGCACCGCTGCAAACTGCACCTTTTTCGACTGCGGGTATCACTCCGCCGGGTTTGTCGGCGACCGCTGCGAGGGGAACCGCTTCGTGCGCTGCGTCGGGTCCGGCCTGACCGGACGGAGCAACCACTTTGTCTTCTACGCGGGCAACCGGGATGCGACGCGCTGCCGCGCCGAAGACTGCGACGCCCATCTGTACGGGATTCTGGACGTGCGCGGCCTGCCGCTCAATGCGACCGACCGCTGCGGGGGGTTCTACACGCACAGCGGCAAGGGAGGGCGGATCGCCGACGTCGAGTTCGTCCGCTGCCGCGCCTTCGGCCACGACCGCGCGGTCGGGAACGCCTTCGGGAGCGGATTGAACACCGCGTCGGCGGCCGATCCGCTCGACGCGCGCACCTATCCTGTGCGCTTCGTCGAGTGCGAGGCGATCAACTGCGACTACGCCAACATTGACGGACACGCCGCCTTCATCCGCTGCCGACTCGACTTCCGCAAGGCGAGCCGGACGGGCGGCAACAGCGGCGCGTGCCTGCTCTTCAACCGCACCGGCACGCAGGTGGCCCTCGAATCGTGCGAGATCATCACTCGCCTCGACGGGACCTACGCCACCCGGGCCGTCTGGGTGAAGAACTTGGGCGACCGCCTCTACATGCTCGGCGTGACCTTCTACGACGAATACGCCCAGCCGGCCTCGCGCTCGTTCATCCGCGTCGGAGAAGACGCGTTCGCTCAGGCTGAGCAGTGCGTCTTCTCCGCCGTCAATCCGATGTACCTGACCAACGGCGCGACGACGCACACTACCGACAACTTCGACTTCATTAACTGCTGGTACGACGGCATCGCGGCGGGGCAGTACTCGGCTTCGCCCCTGCTCAACGAGCAGCGCGAGTGGATGGCGCTGATCGACGGCACGGGCATGTACGACGTGGACCCGGAGTTTGCCGGCGCGCCGCAGAACCTCGCGCCCAAGGTGAACGGCCCTCTGTGGCGATGGCGCGTTCCACTCCAGGGCGTCTCCCGACTGGGAATCTCCGGCAAGGAGTACGACGGCCGCAGCGGCGCGCACCAGTTCGGCTGGCCGGTCGCGACCATCATCTCGCCGTGCCCGGAGCCCGGCCTGCTCAAGGTGCAGTGGTCGCAGGCAACGCCGGGCGGCTCGCTCGCCCTCCTCTACTCGCGCTCGCTCGGCCTGTTCACCATTCCTCCCCCCAGGCCCTGCGCCGGCCTGCGACTCGACCTCGCGGCCCCGACGCTCATCTACCTCGGCCTCGTTACCTCGGACGAGAACGGCAACGGCCAGGCCGAAGCGATCGTCGGAACCGACGTCTGCGGCGGGTACCTGCAATTGATCGATCTGCCCGCCTGCTCGACGAGCAACCCGGCCCGCATTCAGTAGCGCTGCGCTTCGCCGGCGCCGATCCCAATCCCAAGGACGGGCAGATTCACCGGCCGTCCATCAGCCGCCAGACGCCGCCGAGGACCGAGCCTTCGCCGACCTGCTTGCCGCCGCGGCTGGGCGCGCACGCCAGAATGCGGTCGGCCAGGCGGCTGAAGGGCAGCGTCTGGAGCCAGACCGTTCCGGGTCCGCGGAGCACGGCGTGAAAGAGCCCTTCCCCGCCGAAGAGCGCCGTCTTGACGCCCCCGACGAAGGAAATGTCGTAGTCGATGGTGGACTCGAATCCGACGATGCAGCCGGTGTCGACGCGCAGTGTTTCGCCGGGGTCGAGTTGGTGGCGGGTCACGGAGCCGCCGGCGTGCAGGAAGGCGCGGCCGTCGCCGGTGAGGCGCTGAAGGATGAACCCCTCGCCGCCGAAGAACCCGGCGCCGAGGCGACGGTTGAAGGCGATGTCCACTTGCGTGCCGTACGCGGCGCACAGGAACGCGTCCTTCTGGCAGATGACCGTGCCTCCGTGCTCGGCGAGGTCGAGGACGACGACGTGTCCGGGGTAGGGCGCGGCGAAGGCGACGCGGCGGCGGCGATGGCCCTTGTTGGCGAACATCGTCACGAAGAAACTCTCGCCGGCGATCATGCGCTTGCCCGCCTCGAAGAGTCGTCCGAAGATGCCCCCACCGTCCTTCATGGACAATTGCGTCGCCATCTCGACGTCGTCTTCCATGTACATCATCGCCCCCGCTTCGGCGACGCACGCCTCCTGCGGATCGAGGGTGATGACGACGGCCTGAAGATCGTCGCCGATGATCTCGTGGTCGATTTCGTGTGACTGCATGTGAGGTCGCCTCGAAGGTTGGAGACAGGCCGCCGCCGATGCGGCGGGCGTGACGACATTCTACGGCGTCGCTGGATCGGGTCCGCATCCATGAAAAAGACTCCCCGCCGCGGGGCGGGGAGTCGATGCATCGGCCGGAACCCGGGGATCGAGATCACGGGATGCGGAAGACGTTGCTCAGATCGCACGCCGGAAGGTCGTGCATCTGGAGGTAGCGTCCGCAGGCGATCGGCGGGGCGTTGGAGATCAGCGTGCCGCTGCCGGGGCCGGAGTTGAAGGTGCGGACGAGTCGGATGTTCGAGCCGCCGAGGCCCAGAACCGTGCCCTGGCACGGGCCAAACGGAATGACGAAGTTGCCCGTGTTGAAGGAGAAGATGAGCGCCAGCGTCACGTTCGGCTGGGCGCTGGACCAGTTGACGTTGACGTTGCCGGGGCAGGCGCCCGTCACCGTCAGGCCGAAGCGCGTCGTCGCCCGCCCGCTGACGCCGATCTCGCCGATGCAGAACATCTCGTTGAGCGAGTTGCCCCCGTCGTGCGTGAAGTTCGAGAGGACGACGGTGTTGGTCGGAATGGTGCTCAGCACCGAGTTGCTCAGGTCGATGAACTCGTCGTTGGTGGTGGGCTCCGACGTGGCGAAGGTCTGGGTGAGCCCGCCAATGGTGACATCGACGGAGCGGATTCGCCCGGGGATCGAGTTGCCGCCGTCGAAACTGAAGAGCGTGAGGTCATTGACGAAGTGGTTGCCCTTGAGATGGAGGGTGATCCTCGGGCGGGCGTCGGCGTTGTTGGCGAACAACTGCGTGTCGGCGACGCTGGTGCCGGGCGAGCCGTCGTTGAGCGTGCCCGCGCCGTTCCGGTAGTTGGCGCGAGTGAAGTTGAACCCGTTCGCGGAGAAGTTGCCGGTGTCGACGATGCTGCCGTTGTAGTTGTGGTGCCAGTTGCCGAATCCATCGCGCGCTGCATCGGTGATGTCGTAGGTGGCGATGAGCGAGGCGGCGAGGTGAACCTCAACGTTGTCCCAGGCGGTGTTGCCCTCGATCTGGCCGCCGCTGTGACCGCTCGAATCCATGCGAATGCGGGAGATGCCGTTGTTGCTGGCCACTGAATAGCGATGGCCGGCACAGTTGTTGTTGGTGCGGACTACGGTCGGCACGTCGAGCAGAACATTGTCGCTCACGTCGTAGATGGTGAGCCGCTGATCGATGTACGCCGAGAGGTCGAAAGCGAAAAACTCGATCTGGGCGGCGAATCCGGGATCGAAGACAATCTCGCTGACCGGGCCGCCGTTGCCCCCGCCGCACACCTGCGTGTCGGTGATCCACACGCCGCAGGGGTTGTTGCCGCGGTTGTTCTCATCGCAGTTGCCCTGAGCGACGTAGTAGTTTCCGGCATTGGAGTTCTGGTAGAACCACCGGTTGGTCCAGCCGATCATCGGGTCGGTGAACCGCTCGATGAGCGTGCCCGGCCTCTCCATTCGCAGGTCGTCCATCAGCGTGATGTAGCCGTTCTCGACGTCGCTGATGCGCAGATACCCCACGCCGGCCGTGCGTTCATAGCCGACGAAGACCGCCTGCTGCTGACCGGGCATCGTGACGTTCGTCGTCGCCACGAGGTTGTTGGAGGGGTCATACACGCGAACCGTCCACGTCGTCGCCGGGAACGTGGAAAGCAGCAGCCCGACGCGCTGCGGATTGCCGGCGCCGGTGAAGTCGAACTTGATGTCAGAGGCGCCCCAACTGTCGGCGAGCGCGCGCCCCTGTGATGACCCCGGAATGTTCGAGAAGTAAGCGCTCCAGTCCGTGTTGCCGCGCCACGCGCCGTTGCCCGTCCCGCCTCCGCTGTCCGTGACCAGAACGCCCGAGCCGATGTCCGCCGTCGGATGGCTGAGGGTTGTCATGTCGGTGGAGTTGAAGGTGAGGACGTTCTCCCCGCCCGAGAACTGGTTCATCCCGATAAAGCCGTCGGCGAGCGCCTGGGCCGCGAACACGCTGCACGCCGCCGCCGCCGCCACTGCTGTCAGTCGTCTCATTGCCGTCTCTCCTTGTTCCTTCTTCCCATGTGCGCACGGGCTCGACGCCTCAGCCACCACGCGCACGCGTACGGCGACGCCACGAGCGCATCAGCGCCCGTTAAACGAAAAGCGGACCGCACATGTCGGCTGAGGCAGGATGGGTCATGGTCGCGACGTGCGACGGGGAAAGGCGCCACTCGTTCAGGACTCGCGCGGCGGAAGCGCTCAACTCACGGAGGCGCTTCCCCAGAGCGGGAGATCCTCTCAACCCCTCAATCCACGATGCCGGGCCGGGGACATGGCCCACCAGAGTATACCGCACTTATCGGGTGCGGGCTCCGATCAAGTGTCATCCGGGGCAAGAGAGGGAATCCGGGGCGCCGCCGAGCCGGGCGACGACCGGGCAGGGCGCCCCTCGCCGCGGACCGATGCCACGCCGTGCCCGCATCGGATCACGTCCTGCTCAACCCGTCGCCCGCACTGAAGAAAAAAACGACCTCGCCCACGTCTGAGGGCGAGGCGCTGAACTGCGTTCAGAACGTACTCGAGATGACTTCGGCGCGAATCAGATCGGGCCGGTCGCGTTGCTCGTCGAGCAGTCGTTGGTCTTGATGCACTGGACCCACTTGCCGCAGGCGCCGGTGCCCACCGTGGCGTTCACCTGTCCCTGTCCGCCGTTGGTTCCGATGATGGTGTAGAGTTGCAGGCCGCCGGGTCCGGAGAGTCCCAGTTGAGTGCCCTGGCAGGGTCCGCCGGGGATGGTGAAGTTGCCGGGACCGCTGCCGAGAATGATGCCCATCTGGCCCGCGCCCGCGCCGGTCCACGCCAGCGTCTTCTGGCCGGGGCACTGGCCGGTGAGAGAGATGAAGAACCCGCCGGCGTTGCCGAAACTGCAGCCCGTGAGAGTCAGCGCGTAGGAGCCGCCCGTGGGCGACGAAGCGCTCCAGTTGGACAGCGGGCCTGGAGCGCCAGGGCCGTCAGGCTGGCGCTCGACGTTGAAGGGCGAGTTCGCCCAGATCAGCCCGTTCGGGCTTTCCGGATCGTTGTTGTACGCGCTGATGGCGACGTAGTAGACCCCCGCCTGGCTGACGAAGGTGTTCGTCAGGGCCGACTGCAGGCCGCACGCGTCGTCCATGTGAGTGACGCCGTTGCCGTTGGAATCGAACAGGAACAACTGGGTGTCCCACGAGACTTGGCCGCAGGCGCTGATGCTAAACTGGCTCGGGTCAGTGATGGTAATCTTGTACAGATCGACATCGCCGCCCTGAGCCGTGCCGGTGATCGAGGTCAGCGGGCCGGCGCCCTGCGTCTCCTGCCCGGGGAGCAGCGAGGGCGCATCGCCCTGCTCCGCCCACGTCTGACCGTTGGCCGCGCCGGTCAGCAGCGCCGCGATGGCGATGCCAGCCACCGCTCCGATTGACTTGAAGTTTCTCATCTTGCCTTCCTCTTCCTTCTTCGTGATGAACCTCGCCCGGAGTGGGGCACGAGCGAGCACTGCCACACCGGACCCTCCGCACACACGAAGGGCCGACCCCTGTCAACCGCTAAATGTACCCGCTTTGGGGCCCTGTGCAACCGAAAATCCGTCGGTTTGCTCATCTTTTCCCGAGGGGGAGCAAGGACTTGAGCGCGGGCGATTCGAACACGCCCGATTCCGCCTCAATTCGCCGTCACTTACCCCGTGAAGTGGTACCCCAGCAGCGCGAGCGTGTACGCGGGCGCCGCCGCGGAGACCCCCACTGACCACCACGCCAGACGCCGCGCCGTCGCATCCCGATTCCGTCCGATTACCTCGCACAGCACGATCACCATGAGCATCAGCGAGAACTTGAACGCGATCGCCCCGCCCAGACCCCAATGCGCAATCACCGCCGCGGCAAGCGGATTGACCTCGCGCCCTCCCAATTGAAGAACAAGCCACGTCAGAACGATGTCCAGCGAGGAGACAAAAACGAACCCGCCGTACAGGCCGGGATACCGCAGAGGCGGGAGACTCCTGAAGGAGGGAAGCGTGCCAGCCGCGGCCGCGGCGGGCGCCGCGGAAGCATCGGGCGCGCTGCGGGCGACCCCCGCCGCCCCCGCCTCGGGAGGAACGGCTGGAGGTCCGTCCACCGTCGCCGCATCCGTCGGCGCGGCGATCGTCGCTTCCGGTCTCTCGCCGTCACTGGACATGCCCATTCGCCGGATCGGGACTCCGCTTCGCTGGTTCCTCGCATCGACCAGTTCGGCTGAATCGGGCCGCCGGTTCGGCTCCGGCGCAACGATCGCCTCAACAACCCCTCGACGCCGAGTCGAATTGGCAAAAACCGGCGATGCCCAGCACCCGCCCCGACCGCCCCGATCCGGATCGAGGCCCCTGGTGGTCCGGCCTTCAACGCACAGGGCCGACCCGAAGGCCGGCCCTGGTTGATTCGTCAGTCTGATGCCGCCCCGCGCGGTCAGGCCCGGATGAGGGCGGCCTCGTCGGCCACGATCAGGTCGTCGATCGACCCCGCGAGCGCCGCTTCGGACTCTTCACCTTCCTCCTCGAGTTTCCGCGTGAGGAACTTCTCTTCGAGTTCGATGCGGATCTTCTCGAGGGCCTTGTTCTGAATCTGCCGCACCCGCTCTTTCGTCACGCCGATGATCTGCCCCACCTGCTCGAGCGTGAGCGGAACATGATTCTCCACGTCGATGCCGAAGCGGTGATGGATCACCGTGCGCTCGATGCTTGACAGGTTGGCCCGGTTGGCCATGACGATGCTCTTGACCTCTTCGGCGCAGTCTTCCTCGTGCGTGGCCCGGCGCTTCTCGTGGAAGTCGGATCGCTCGAGTTTGGGATCGAAGTCAGCGGGGAAGCGCTGCCGGTACTTGCTCAGTTTCATCCCCTGCCGGCTGAAGGCCTTGAGAATCGCACGGCAGGCGTAGGTCGAGAACTTGAAGCCGCGGCCGCAGTCGAACTTGTCCACCGCCCGCAGCAGGGCCATGTTCCCCTCAGAAACCAGGTCGGCGAAGTCCACTTCGCTCATCCGCGTCCGCTTGGCCATCGCGAGCACCAGCGCCAGGTTGGTGTTGGCGATCTGCTCGCGCATCTGCTCCGCCTTGCGGTTCCAGCGGAGGATGTCCTCGGCCTGCTCGGATGAGGGGTCGTGGCCGTTGAGTTCGATCTGAATCGTGCGAACGCGGTAGCGCGCGTAGTTGAACTGGAGGAAGAGCACCCGCTCCTGCGCGGCGCTCAGGAGCACCTGAGTGGACTGCTTGGGCGTCTTGGAGGTCGCGGTCAGCGAATCCATGACCGGGTGGTACCAGGAGGTGTCGGGCTTCTGGATGTCCGGGGCGTCGCGGTAGATCGACGC
This sequence comes from Vicinamibacteraceae bacterium, assembly GCA_011525805.1. Lineage (GTDB taxonomy): Bacteria > Planctomycetota > Phycisphaerae > Phycisphaerales > UBA5793 > UBA5793. The sequence continues at coordinate 1,072 of WYBR01000081.1, read as the reverse complement.
TTCCGCCTCCGCCTCGTAGAAGGCGGCGTTGTCGATGAAGTCCATCGGCTCGCGCAGGATCCGCTTGAGTTCCTGACGGTCCTTGGCGCTGAGCGTGCGGCGGGCGCGCGAATGGGTCTTGGCGTCCTTTCCGGACGCCTTCGAGCGGCTTGAAACGCTGACCCCTGTCCGCCTCTGGACCTGCTCAAGGGGAGAGGCGGCCGACATCATCCGGCTCATGGCTGGTCATCCTTGCTACCTGGCTGGGAAACTGGGGGGATTCTAACGCAATTCCCGTCGGAACTACACGCGAATATACGCCGAAATGACAAAGTTGCCCATAAATTTTCGGTCGCGGGCCTCGAAATGCCCGATCTACGGCCTTTTACCTATCTCCACCCCCCTTTTTCGACCCCTCCCCATCCACATTATGGGGACAGCAGGCCCGGGTTGCAAGGATTGGCCCGTCCCGGACGCCCGACCCAGGCCTGACCCCTGCCCCACGGCCGGCCCCGCCCCCACACCGCGCGCCCAAACCCGGGTCGGCCCGGCACGCCAGGGTCGAGGCGCCGTCACAGCCCCTGACCAACGCCGAAGGGCGCCGCCCCGGATCCAACGGACAGGCGCCCCCTTCCCGCGCTCGCACGCCCCGCCCAGCCCGTCTGCCCCACCCCCGCGTCTCCCCGCGCACGGCCCCCCCCGCGCTCCCCCGCGCATACCCCGCCCGGCCCACCCGATTCTCCATCCGGACTTCGCATTTCCTCCCTTTTGCCCTTGCACCTTTCCCCGACTTGTGGTATTCTGGCTGTACGCGAGCACGCTCTTGCGAACAGCGGGGGGAGGGGCGCTGCCGGGTCGAACGACCCGCCGTCGATGACGCGCGCCGAGGAAAGTGGCCGGTCGAGACCTCTCTCTGCGAAAGGACCGGCGAACGATGAACAGTTGGCGAACACATTCCGGCTCTGTCTCTCTCTCTCTCTCTGCGGCGCTGATGATGGCGGCCTCCTCGGCGGCCGTCGGCCAGGAGACGCGCAACGCCTTCGTCTGGATTGAACTGACCCCGCCAACGAGCGGTGACTTCGAGAACTGGCAG
>WYBR01000080.1 GCA_011525805.1 Vicinamibacteraceae bacterium | reverse complement strand
CATGGCCATGCCTGGGCTCTGGGAAAACGGCGCGCAGCGCTGTCGCTCTGCGCGCCGCCCGTTGCAGACGGTGATGGTGGTGACTCCTGGCCGCTCCTCCAACTGAGGGGTGCATGCCCCGGCGCGGACCGCACATTGCGGCCCTTCAACGGCGAGGCGTGTGAGAAACGCACGGCGCGGCTCGGCTGCCCGGCACGGTGCCGCGCCGTGCGCGCTAAGGATCAGGCGCGCGCCGGGCCTCAACTGTCTCGGCGCACGCTCAAGGAGCTCGGCCCCGCCACGCTGGCGGCGCCGGGAAAGCGGGATCGCGCTGAGGACGGCGCTCATGCGGACTTGCGGCACGCGCGGCCTCCCTTCGGGCGCGAGTTGAATGCAGCCCCCGCACGGCCGTCGTTTGCAGTCGTGGGGGGTCTAGGAGATGGACTGGGTTGGTTCAGCGCTTGCCAATCGAGTTGTGCCAGGCGCTCAAGGAGAAGTCGTTCGAGGCACCGGGCCGTGGTCTTGTACCGGCGCTGCCGTTGGACTTCGACGAGGCGACCGATGAGGTGCTCATCGTTGATGCAGACTCTGGATGGGATCACAGTCGGTGCCATTCTCGCCTGACGATAGCACCCCCTTCGGTATGGTCAATAGTATGGCTCCAACTTTTGTACCATTTTTTTACCCGACATGGAATCATGTTCACCGTCAAACTTGGTGGCGATAGGCTCTCGCCGCATGAAAGAGCCCAAGCGACGCGCTCCGAGGCTACCTGAATGGCTGATCGATCAGATCGATCCGGACATTGATGCGCTGGGTCGGGGGGCGCAACACCACGGCGGCTCTCAATCCCTCTTCATCACGGCCTTGCTGCTGTATCTTGATCTCCCGAAAGCGGACCGCTTGGAGCTAGCGGCCCTGATGAGTTCGAGGGCAGAGGCCAGCGTTCTTCGGGATTTCGATTCGCATTGGATAGGCCGGGCCATGAAAGCCCTCAGCGAACTAGGCGAAACCTCGGTGCCGACGCTGGAGGGGGCGGTTCAGGCAGTGCGGGCACGCCGACAGGAAGCAGGACGTTCGGACACTCCGGGCACTGCGGCGGCGAGCCGCGAAGGGGCTGACCACAGGAGCAGACGCCGCCGAGGTGCCTGAGCCAAGGAGCGTGCATAGTGTGGAGCGGCGTAGCCGCCGCGACATTCCGGAACCCCCCGTCGATTGGACCACGATCGTCGGTTTGCATGATGGTGAACATAGCCGTACAATACCCGAACGTCAATAGTCGAAGGAGGTCGTCATGATGAGGGTTCTTGTTGTGCTCGCCCTGCTCGTCCAGGCCGCGCCGGTCTCTGCTCAAGATAGTGACGCTGATCCGGTCATCGAGTACATTCAGTCTCTTGAAGAGCGGATATTGGCGCTGGAGCGAGAGAACGAGGCGCTCCGGACGGTGCTGGAGGACTTGGAGCGGTTGATCTCTGAGCTCCGCAGCCCGCAGGGTGCACAATCGCCGGACATCACCGCAGGCGTCGAAGGCAAACCCGCCTTCCTGGTGGAGGAAGTTCGTCGCTACGACCCCGCTCCGGAGCGGGCGAGGATCGCGGAGATCGACAAGGAGATTGAAGCCATCGAGAAGGATGTGGCTGCAGCGACGAAGCAGGTCAGCGCCGATCGCACTCGACCCAAGAACGTACGCGGACTTGGTGCAACCGAGCTGACCCGCCTCAATCTCCTGATCGCTTCAGGCAACCGCAATATCTACAACTTGAAGGTCGAATCAGCGCGGATCAGCCGAGAACTTCGTGTCCCTCGGTTTTGGATCATGGGTTGGGACGGCGAGCAAGACATCATGCTGTTGACCACGCGCGATGAAGCCGAGCTGATGCGATTGCTGCGACAAGGCGACGTTGTTCAGTGGGTCGGTGACGTCGTGGACTATGCGCTCGGTGGAGGTGAAAGCATGTCGTACCAGACGATCGTTTCATCCCGGGTGTGGCGAGTTGAATCGGGAAGCATCACCGTGACGGCTCGGCCGAAGGAACGCAAGCCAGTGTGGGTGCCGCTCGCAAACGCGACGCCTGGCGCGGGTACGAAGTCAACCCCACTTCCGCACCTTCCGACGCTGCCGAAAAAGTAGTCCAGGTTGCATTGACTCGTCGATTGGAGCCGCCTACCTGATTTTCTGACATCTCGCATCGCCGCGAACTAGGAGCGCGGCCACCAGATCGGGAGCACGTCCCTTTGGAAAGGACGCCCGGTCGCAGGAACACCAAGGATGGTGCTCCGTGGCCCATTGCGCACTGAGGCGGACACGGCTCGGCAATCTCCCCTGCTACACGCACGCGAATTCACCTGATCGACACCCGCACGGCCGTCGTTTTTCATTGCGCCGCGTCGCCGAGTACGCCGGCGGCTTCGCGCTCATGCTCGCATGGGCGTTGCTCGCCTTCCTCGTCCTCGCCGCCTTCGGCGGCTGCGCCACCGCCAACGAAGCGGCCGAGACGTACCACGCGGAGACCACCGCGAACCACGCCCTGCTCCTCCCCGCCGCCGAGGCGTACTACCAGGCCGATGAGAACCTCTCGCCCGAGGCACGGTTGGCGCGGCTCGATCTCGTCGCGGGGCAGCGCCGCCTCGATGCGATGGCGCAACCATCGCACGACTACGCCCTCGCGACGATCCGCCGACACGAGGTCATCCTGCCCGACCTCGACGCCTACCTGCGCGGCGACGAATCACTGAGCACGGGCGCCCGCCTGGCGCGACTCGGCCTCGTCCAGGAGCAGACGCTCCTCGACGCGCAGTACATCGCCGACTTCGCGCCCGACTACGAACCGTTCATCCCCGCACAAGTCCCAGGCACGGCCGTGCCTGGGCGTTCAGCAACAGGAGCCAGCCATGCCGAAACGCGCCTCGCCCAAGCCGCCCAAACCGCTCGAACCCGACAGCCCCAAGCAACTCGTCCAGGACTACGTCGATTCGCTCCTCCAGGAGGGAGCGAACGAACTGGGCATCAAGGCGCCTGGGGATATCGCGCGGGTGCTCGACCACCTGGACGCGATCGTGACGGACTTCGCCATGCGCGGCGAGTCGATCGACGACGAGACCATGCGCTGGATCAAGCGCAGCGCCAAGACGGCGCTCGGCTCGGCGAAGGTGCGCAACCTCGGGCGACTGACGCGCGCGCAGGCCGGAGCGGTGAACGTGGCGAGCGGCGCGGCGAAACTGGCGCTCGCGGCGATGCTCGCGCAGATCAGCGCGGGCGTGACGCTCAACCGCTTCGCGCCGCCCTGACCACAGCGACTACGCCATTGCGGCGTCCAGCGGCCCGCGAGGAGGCGGCGGTCTCGGCCGTCGCCTCCGAGGCCATTCCCACGATCCTCATTTCCTGTGCCGCACCGCACGTGCACGTGGCGCCGGCTCAAACGCCGGCGCCAACGTTTGTCTGATCCACCGGCCCGGACCGCCCCGGCCCCGCCCCGCGGTCATTGACCGGGGGCTCTGTGAGAGAAGCAATGGACCCCTTCAACATGCCCGTCAAACTCGACATCGAACCCGGCGAGCAGACCTCCGAAGCCTCCGCCGCCAACCTCATGCAGTGGGTCGGCGGCGGCGGACTCGGCGGCGTGCTGACGCTCGCCGTCGTCAGGCCCGAGATCCCGCCCTCGATCATCATCACCGCGCTCATCTGCACCGCGGCGATGGCGGTGATTCCCACGCTGCACTACATCGCCAGCCGCCGCGCCATCAAGTGCGACCGCCTCCGCGCGGAGGCGGAGATCCACAAGCAACAGATCGCGAGACAGGCCGCCGTAGCGGGAAGGGACACCGCGCGCACGACCTGACCCATGGGTGGTTGGGACAGGGCCACGGACGGCCGTCCCGACCTTGAAGACTCGACGCAAGGAACGCGATGCTCACACTCGCCACGAACGCGAACAGTTGGAACAGCCCGGCCTGGCTCATCGTGCTCATGTGCCTGGGCGCGTTTCTCTCCTTCGTTTCCGCCGTCGGCGT
>WYBR01000079.1 GCA_011525805.1 Vicinamibacteraceae bacterium | reverse complement strand
TAGCCCGCATTTCTCACACTGAGAGGCGCATCGGGGCGGCGAATCAGCGAAAGTAGTTGTGCCCCAACGACTTTTGTCTGATCCAGGACCGCCCCGATGCCGACAGAGTGTAGCGCAGAACGGTTTGATTTTGGAACCGTTGAAGGACGGGCTGTGGAAGCCGCGTTCGATGCGGGGGCGGTGACGTCGGATGCGGGGGCACTGCTGCTCGGCGCAACCGATCGTGCGATCACTTTGGTGGATCGGTTTGCGGCGTGCTTTCACGACGGTCGGCGAGCGCATTTGATCGAGCACGCGGTCGCGACGCTGGTGGGGCAGCGGGTGTTCGGGATCGCGCTCGGCTACGAGGATCTCAACGACCACGACGAGCTGCGGCACGACCCGCTGATGGCTGTGCTGGCGGGCAAGCTGAAGGCCAAGCGGGAGACGTGTGCACCGGTGGCCGGCAAGTCGACGCTCAACCGGCTGGAGCTGAGCCGGCTGCAGCCCGCGCGCTATCACAAGATCAGTCACAATCCGATCGCCATCAAGCGGCTGTTCGTCGATCTCTTCCTGGAAGCTCATGAGCGGGCGCCGGACACGATCGTGCTCGATCTCGATGCGACGGACGATCCGGTGCATGGAGCGCAGGAAGGGCGCTTCTTCCACGGCTATTACGATTGTTACTGCTACCTGCCACTTTACGTGTTCTGCGGACCTCATCTGCTGGCCGCCAAGCTGCGGCGGGCGAGCGTGGATGCGGCCGATGGCGCGGTGGAGGAAGTGGCGCGGATCGTCGGGCAGATCCGCCACCGCTGGCCGAAGGTCCACATCGTGCTGCGCGCCGACAGCGGGTTCGCGCGCGAGGAGTTGATGGCCTGGTGCGAAGACAACGGCGTCGCATTCGTGTTCGGCCTGCAGCAGAACGAGCGGCTGATCGCGGAGGTCACATGCGAACTCTCGCGCGCCGAGGCCAAGAGCCGGCGAACCGGCAAGCCGGCGCGATACTTCAGGGAGTTCAAGTACCGGACGCGGCGCAGTTGGAGCCGCGAGCGTCGGGTCATCGCCAAGGCCGAGTTCACCGAAAGCGAGGCCAATCCGCGCTTCATCGTCACCTCGCTCACGCGGGCCGCGTGCGGGCCCAAGTACCTGTATGAGAAGCTCTACTGCGCCCGCGGCGACATGGAGAACCGCATCAAGGAATGCCAGCTCGATCTGCTTGCCGATCGCACCTCGAGCGCCACCCTGCGGGCCAATCAGTTGCGCCTGTGGTTCGCCTCGATGGCCTATGTGCTCCTCTGCGCGCTGCGGCGCATCGGCCTGGCCGGGACCCGCTTGGCGCGGGCCACCTGCGGTACCATCCGCCTCAAGCTTCTCAAGCTCGGCGCGCTCGTGCGCATCTCGGTGCGCCGCATCAGGATTGCGATGGCCTCGGCCTGCCCCGCCGCCGAAGAATGGGGCCGCGCCGCGCGCCGCCTCGTCGCGGCCGCCCAGGCCCGCGCCTCCCCAGCCTGACACGCGTCGCCGCCACGCGTCACCAGCGCGGCATCACCCGAGGCCCACGGAGATTGAAGACACAGGTCTCAACCGCGCGATCCGCGCCACGGCGGCGCTTGCCTTCGCCAGCCCCGTCGTCAAAATCCCCCCATGGCGCCTGCAGTGTGAGAAATGCGGGCTAGCCCCGTCCCGGCGGCGGTCAAGAACGCGGACAGACGGGCGCCGGCATTGCGTTGGCGCCCACGTCGGCGCAACGCGCGATCCCCTGCAGCGCTGCCGGTCGACGCCGGCGCCCGCTGGCAGCAACGAGGGACGAGGTGATGGCTTCGGCAAAGGACGAGATTCTCGCGAGCCTCGAAGCGGTGATCAGCCCGGACGGGTCGTCGCTGCCGAAGACCGGCAAGCTCTCCGACATCGTCGTCGACGATGGCAAGGTCTTCTTCTCGATCAGCGTCGACGCCGACCTGGTGCCGGCCTGGGAGCCGGTGCGCGCGGCCGCGGAGGCGGCGGCACGCGGGGTCGCCGGCGTGACGTCGGTCATGGTTGCGCTCACGGCCGAGCGTGCGCCGGGCGCCGTTCGGCGGCCCCCGCAGGCGACGGCTCCCGCGGCACGGGGGCCGGCGCCGGATGCGCGTGGCGGCCCCCCCGCCGTACCGGGGGTCGCCTCGATCATCGCGGTGGCGTCGGGCAAGGGGGGCGTCGGGAAGTCGACGACGGCCGTCAATCTCGCACTGGGCCTGCGCGATCTCGGCCTCAAGGTCGGCATGCTCGACGCCGACATCTATGGCCCCTCGGTACCGAAGCTGCTCGCCATCAAGGAGCAGCCGCAAATGACCGGCGGCGGCAAGCTGATGCCGATCATGCGGTACGGAATCGCCGTCATGTCGATCGGCTTCCTCGTCGACGAGGAGACGCCGATGATCTGGCGCGGTCCGATGGTGATGTCGGCGCTGACCCATATGCTGCATGATGTCGCGTGGGGGGAGCTCGATGTGATGGTGGTCGACATGCCCCCCGGCACCGGCGACGCCCAACTCACCATGGCGCAGCAGGTGCCGCTCAGGGGAGCGGTCATTGTGTCGACACCGCAGGATCTGGCGCTGATCGATGCTCGACGAGGCATTGCCATGTTTCGCCGTGTCAACGTGCCCGTGCTCGGCATTGTGGAGAACATGAGCTACTTCCTGTGTCCGCAATGCGGCACGCGTTCGGACATCTTCGGCCATGGCGGGGCGCGGCAAGAGGCCGAACGGCTTAAGGTGCCGTTCCTTGGCGAAGTGCCGCTGCACATGGAGATCCGCGAGAGGTCGGACTCCGGCCTGCCGGTGGTTTCAAGCGAGTCCGAGGGGGCACACGCAAAGATCTATCGCGACATTGCCGCCAAGGTCCGCGATCAGCTCATTGCCGGTGCGTCCAGCCGACCTGCGCCCAAGATCGTGCTCGAGGCGTGAGCGGATCGGACAGGCGCCGCGGCGTCGACGACAGCCGCCACCTGCGGCGCTGGACAGATTTGGACCGGATTGCTATCATATTCGAACAAAGAGATGTCTCGCGGCAGAACTGCGGGCGCAGTCGAGGAAACGAACTTCAGGTTGGGCATTTCCCTTCCTGGCTCCCGTGCGCGGTCGTGGCTCGCTACGCGAGGCAATTGCCTGGAATTGCAGCGGCACGAGCCTTGAACTCGTCTGCCGCCAATCCCCCGAAGAGCGATCGCGAAGCATCGCCCTGATCGCGCCGATCGCGATCCCGGGTACGGCTGCGCCCGTTTGCCGCCGCGATGCCGGAATGAGCATCGGTGACCGGAGACAACGGGACCGAGGGGGAGTCGTGTCGCCATGTCGAACACCGTGACGCCTGCCCTGAGCCGCCGACAAGCGCTGTCGCTGGGGGCACGAGCGCTGGGTGCCGCGGTGGTGGGCGGATCGGTCGTGCCGGCATACGCCACGAACGATGCAGTGGAGCTGATCAGACGGTTCACCGACGGCAAGTGGCCCACGCGCGGAAGGGTCGAACTCGACCTTCCCGAGATTGTGACGAATGGCAACACGGTTCCATTGGTGGTTTCCGTCGAAAGTCCGATGACCGAGACATCGCATGTGACAGACGTGCTGGTCGTGGCCGACGGCAAACCCTGCGGAGGCGTGGCAGCGTTCCACTTCTCGCCCGCGAGCGGTGCCGCGCGGGTCAGGACGCGGATCAGGCTGACCTCTGCGCAGGAAGTCATCGCTGTCGCGAAGATGAACGACGGGTCCTGCTACGTCGACAGCGTATACGTGAGGGTCGCACTTGGGGGTTGGAGTTTGTGAACGGTTCGCTGGTTACGAACGGATAGGCCTGGGGATGGGAGATCGCCGCATTCTTCGTCCCGACCATCAACCCCGACAGGACGCGGGCCGGACGCCGGCGCCGGGGCAACCCTCTCGCGCCCGGCTCGATGCCGAAGGCAGCAAGATCGTCGGCGAAGAAAGTGGCTGCGCTCGCCTGATGGCCGTCGCGCTCCGGCACGCGTTGATCGTCCGCCCTCAGCCAGGTTTCCGGGATACTCGAATTTGGCCGACGTTCCGTCGGAGCGTCGGTT
>WYBR01000078.1 GCA_011525805.1 Vicinamibacteraceae bacterium | reverse complement strand
TCGGGCGAACTGCTCTTCAGCGATCCCAACGCCAATCGCATCTACCGCTGGTCGCCGAACGCCGGCGTGAGCGTGTTCCGCGAGAGCAGCGGCTACAGCGGCGCCGACGTCGCCGAGTATCGCCAGCCCGGCTCCAACGGACTCGCGCTCGATGCGCAGGGCCGGCTGACGATCTGCGAGCACGGCAACCGCCGCGTCTCGCGCCTTGAAGCCGATGGGTCCATCACCGTCCTCGCCGATCGATTCGAGGGTCGCCGTCTCAACAGCCCCAACGATCTCGTCTATCGCTCCGACAGCGCGCTCTTCTTCACCGATCCGCCCTTCGGCCTGCCGCGCGTTTATGACGATCCGCGCCGCGAGCAGGATCACTTCGGCGTCTACTGCCTGCGCGAGGGTCGGCTCAGCCTCATCAGCACCGATCTCAAGGGACCGAACGGCATCGCCCTCTCCCCCGACGAGAAGTTCCTCTATGTCGCCAACTGGGATGAGCAGCGCAAGATCGTCATGCGCTACGACCTGGACGCCGCGGGCAATCTCAGCGGCGGCCGCGTCTTCTTCGACATGACCGCCGCGCCGGGACAGGAAGCGCTCGACGGCGTGAAGGTCGATCAGCGCGGCAACGTCTTCGTCTCCGGCCCCGGCGGCGTGTGGGTCATCTCCCCCGATGGAAAGCACCTCGGCACGATCGTCGGACCAGACCTGCCCGCCAACTTCGCCTGGGGCGACGCCGACGGCCGCACCCTCTACCTCGCCGCCCGCACCGGAGTGTACCGCATTCGCGTCACCGTCGCCGGGGCGGGGCGCTGATCGCCAAGGAACAGGAGTCAACCCGAACAAACCGCAGGGCGGAAGTCGCCCGCCCGATCCGAGCGCTCAGGCGAGCCGCGACACAGCGCCATCCTCAACCGCCCCGCTCCCTTCAATCCCACGGGAAAGAAAGAAAACCAGGCGCACTCGGCCGCGCGCCTGACTCCAAAGCGGGCAAAGGGACTCGAACCCTCGACATTCAGCTTGGGAAGCTGACGCTCTACCAACTGAGCTATGCCCGCGTGGGCTTCGCTCCATTCTATGCCCCCTCGCGATCTCGGGACAGCAGCCGTCATCAAGCCTCACTGTCTCTCCGAGAGGCGGGCCATCTGGCGCTGTGCGGCCATCGCTTCACAAACACACGGGCGCAACTTCGTGCTGCATCAACAGGTTTCACCCCTCGGTCTCCGGCAGCGGACAGAAAGCCCCCTCGGAGAAGCCTTCCGACTCGATGCCGAACGCGTGGTCGAACCTCGCGCGATAGTTCTCCCAGGCGATGGCTGAGGTGAGTTCGACCATCTGCCGTTCGCTGAATCGGGCCCGCAATTCGTCGAACAATTCGTCCGGCACTCGAACCGGCGTGCGCGTCATTTCGACGGCGTAGCGGGTCACGAGCCTTTCCAGGTCATTGAGGTGCGGACTCGTCTCGTAGTCGGCCAGGGCCGCGAGTTTCTCATCCGTCAGACCGTTCTCTCTGCCCACGGCAGAGCCGATGTCCACTCAGAAGGGGCACCCGATGATGAGCGCCACCTTGATCTGCGCGAGCATCTTGAGGCGGGCGTCCACGGACTTGGCGGCGAGCTGGCCGAGTTCCATGTGCGCCACGGCGCGCAGCAGTCGCGGGTGGTGTGCCGTGATCTGAATGGGCATGATGACGCGGCCGAGCCGGCGTCTGGTCATGAAGAAGAGAACGCGCGAGAACCACGTCGCATTGCGTGACCTTACGCCCGCTATCCGAGCCATGAGAGCCTCCCATTGACTTGATCATTTGAGCGACGGGCGCGAAGCCGGGCCGTCCCACCGCACCCGCTCAAGTGTACTCCGCCGTCCACAGCGTGCTTCGTGCGAGAGGTCCATCGGCGCGCCAGGGCCGCCTCGCCGGGCGAGAGCTATCGATCCAAGAGCGCCGCGCGGAAGACCAGCGGGAACGTCCCCTGCGACCAGCCGCGGTACTGCGGCCGGAAGGCGAAGAGGTGTACGCGCCCCGCGCCGTGCTCGACGCGCACCCACGCCGCCTGGTTCTCGATCGTCTGCGGCTCGCGGATCCAGCCCGAGAGCAGCACCCGCGTCGGAGCGTAGCGCAGCAGCACATGCGTGCGCGGAATCGTCACCGCTCCGGCGTCGCGCTGCTCCTTCTCGCTCATGATCCGGTACGCGGCCGAGCGCGAGAAGAACAGCGCGATCGAATCGGGCAGCCCGGCCGTCAGGTCGTGCGGCTCGGCGATAGCGCGCAGGACGCTTCCCGGGCAGGAGAAGTTCCGCGCTTCGGCCCCGCGCGTCACATCCACGACGGGCAGTTTCATCAGGTCGATCGCCCACTGACTGGAGCCGGCAAAGGTGATGAGCGTGCCCCCGCCGCGCACGAACTCCTCGACCGCCACCGCCCCCTCCGGCGCCAGGCCGCGCGTGTACTCCTCGGGCACCGTGCCCGGCGTGCGGCCGTCGTCAAGCGTGCGCGATCCGAGGTCGGCGATAATGAGGACATCGAGAAAGTCGTGGAGGTTGCCGGCGCGGATCATCTCGTTGCGCACGGAAACGTAGGGAATCTCCCACGTGTCGAGCACCCAGCGCATCCAGCCTTCATCCATGCTCCCCGACCAGGGCGAGTAGAGGCCGATGCGCGGCAGGCCGTCAACGACGATCGTTTCGCTGTCCTTCGGCGCGACGTCATCGCGCTCGAACAGCCCGCCGAGAGCGCCGCTCGTGTGGAAGCGCCACTTTCCGCCCGCGCCAAGCGAGCGCGCCAACTCGGTCCAGGTGGCGCTGTGCCACGTCGAAAGCGGGGCCGCGTCGCCGAGCGCGCTGCGGCCGTCGCCGGCGAACTTCGCCGTCGCCTCACCGACTGAACTGACCTGCCGCAGCGACGCTTCGATCGCCTGCATCACCTCCACGCGCCGCACGCCGAGAAGATACGGCAGCGTCCACCCCGCCACGTCATAAGGCGGGTCGCCCTCTGGATAGCGCTGCACTTCCATGAGGTCTTTGACGTGCGTGCCGTAGGGCTGCTGCCGGTGAATGACGATCGAGCCGGCGGGATAGGTGCGGCCGTCGGCTTCGATCGGCTCGTCGCTCACGTGCATCTCAACACCCGTGGCGAGAAGGACATCAACGAATCGGTTGACGGCGTCGGGGTCGCGGTTGTCGCTGGGGATGATCCAACTGCGCGGCGCGCCCTCCGCGGGCGCGGCGATCGTGCGCCGCGCCGCATCGGCCGCGTTGCGCATCCAGAAGGACGGCTCGCGCGTCAGGCTGCCCAGCAGCGATCGCCCGAAGGCCATCTCGTAGTCGATGATGTCGCGCAGGCGCCACCATCCGCCGGGCCAGGGCATCGGAAAACGGTTCGACGCGATGTACTCCGCCGCGCCTGTCGGCGAGCGCAGCCGCGTGATGGGCAGGAAGATCGGCGTGGCGAGGTCGGCCGACGCCGCCTCGGTCAGAATGCCGATGATGTTGTGCCGCACCGGCACGTTGCGGTTGCCCCCGTTCCACCACATGTCATAGGACACGCCCGACGACACGCCGGTGAAGCCCTCGCGCGTCAGATCGAGCAGCGCCCGGCTGCCGAGCGCGTCAATCCCCGTGATGATGTTCGGGTCCAGGTTCGGATTGAGCGGATCGCGATACGGCGGCACGAAGAGGCGCTCGGTGTTCGAGCCCTGCTGGTGCACGTCCCAGTAGATCTGCGGGAACCACTCGGTGTAGAGCATCTGCGAAACCAGCCGCGTCTCCTTCTGTGTGAGCATGAACCAGTCGCGGTTGTTGTCGTGTCCGCTGTAGAACTGGTACAGCCTGAGCAGGTCCGACGCCTCGTGCGGCGTGCCCACCGTCTGCCGATACCAGTTCGTCACGTGGTCGACGCCGTCGGGGTTCGTCACGTAGAGCACCGTCACCATCTTCTCGCGGGCGCTCTTCCACGGCTCATCGTTCGACGCGGCGAGGTGGTAGGCGAACTCCATGCCGAACTGCGCACCGGCGCACTCGTTCGAGTGCATCGCGGTGGAGATGAAGAGGATGAGGCGGCCGCGGTCGATCGCCGCGTCGATCTCAGCGTCACTCTTGCCGCGCGGGTCGGCGAGCGTCTTGGCATGGGCCTTGATCTCGTCGAGGCGGTTGAGATTGGTCGGACTTGAGATGATCGTGATGAGAAAGTCGCGCCCTTCCGTCGTCGTGCCGATCTTCTTCGTGACCGCGTTGGGACTCTCGGCGTCGAGGCGCGTGAAGTAGGAGCTCACTTCGCCCCAGTCGGCGAGGTGAAAATCGGCGCCGAGCGGCCGGCCGAGGTGCTCGGAGGGCGCAGTGACGTCGCCGTCGCGCGACGCCATGCCGCCCGGCGCCGCGAATCCGCCAGACGCGGATGCCGCGAACGACCCCGCCGTCGCGAGGCTCAAGAATCTCGAACGCAACCGATTCACCCGCACCTTCCGCATCGCTTCGCACTCCTTGACGGCGCATCGGTCCTCGGCCGGATGGTCCGGCCGGCCGGCCGCGGCACAGCCCACTCTAGCAACGCCGGCCGCCGTCGGTGACCCAACCGCCTTGCCGGCTGGCGGGGCCGGTCCTAAACTACCCGCTGTCCATGTGTCGCTCCGGCCCGTCCGGGGCTGCCTCGGCGGGCTCATCGCGGCGCGGCCGCACCCGCCGGTACCCAAGACACGAGAGGATTCGCCTTCATGGCCCGCAACGTCGAACAGCCCCCCCCGCTCCGCACGAGCAAGATCGCCAGGAAGTCCGCTAAGGGCAAGATGTACGTCGACTACAAGGATGTCGATGAACTCCGGCGCCTCATGAGCCCCAACGGCAAGGTCTACTCCCGCAAGCGCATCGGCGTCGGCGCCCGCGAACAGCGCATGATTGCCCAGGCGATCAAGCGGGCCCGCTACCTCGGCCTGCTGCCCTACACCGACGCGACGCTCTGAGCCGCCGGCGCGGCCGGGATAGGTTGGCCGCAAAGAGGCACAATAGTCGCAAAGTGGACTCCCTTACGATCGCGTCCAAGGACGGCCAGGCGAGGCGCGATCGCGCCGCCGCATAGCGAAACGCCGGCAACCCCACGCGCCAGCGCGGACGAGCGCCTTTGCCCGTCGCACTGCACTCTCGCTCAGAGCCGCGAGCGTGCCGTGGCACCCATGTAAGACCGGGGTGGCATCGATCGCCGCCGCTCTGGGCGGAGATCGATGCGAACGTGCCAGTGCTTTCGCATCGCGTCTCGCCACCAGGCCGAAGCGCCAGCGAGGACGAGTGCCTCTGCCCGCCCGGCATGCATTGACCCCAGAGCGGGTCAATGCATGACACCATCCCTGAACGCCGCGCGCGAAGGCGCTCATCTCCCCACCCCACACTTCTTGAGCATTCTGAGCCTCTTTGCGGCCGTTCTTCTCCCCATCGCCTTGTGCGGCGTCATGCGCAGCGCTCGCGGCCGCGCCCCGCGCCCTCCACCCCCATACCCTCACGCCAGCATGGGTGGACGTGGCGAGCAACCTCTGAAGCGCGCGGGACGCAAGGGCCGCAACGGGCGGAATCTCCTCAGCCAGGGGTTCTCCTCCCTCTTGACCACCCAGTTTCTCGGGGCGGCCAACGACAACATTCTCAAGCAGGTGCTCATCTTCATGGTCACCGAGGGGCTGTGGCGAGATGCGCTGGGCCGCGGCGGGCAGTCGATCATCGCCCTGTGCCTCACCCTGCCCTTCGTGCTCCTCTCGGGGTACGCCGGCCAACTCAACGACCGCATGAGCAAGCAGCGCGTCGCGGTATGGATGAAGATCGCGGAGATTCCCATCGTCACCGTCGCCGGCCTGGGGTTGTGGATGGGGCAACTCTACGTGACCCTTATCGCCTTCGTCTTCATGTCGATCCAGAGCACGATCTTCAGCCCGGCGAAGTACGGCATGATCCCCGAACTCGTCAAGGGCACCGAACTCAGCCGGGCCAACGGCATGATCAACATGCTCACCAACATCGCGATCATCATCGGCACGATGATCGCCGGACCGGTGAGCGACCGCTTCTTTCCGAACAAGCCGCGGGCCGACGGCACGCTGCCCGAGGCGGTGCACTGGCTGCCTTTCGCGGTGATGGTCGCCTTCGCCCTCGCGGGAGTCGTGGCGGTGATCTTCCTGCCGCGCCTCAAGTCGCAGAATGAGAAACTCCGCTTTGACCTCAACCCCTTCACGACGTACTGGCACTCGGTGCGCGAGATGGCGCGCGGGCCGATCCTCCTCGTCGCGGTCTCGTGGTCCTACTTCTACCTCATCGGGATGATGGCGATCCTGCTTGTGCCGGAGTACAAGGGAGTGCTCGGCATCGGCTTCACCGAGGCGTCGTACCTTCTCGGCGTGCTGGCGGTTTCGATCGGAGTCGGCAGCGCCCTCGCGGGCCTGCTCTCGGGCGACCGGATCGAGCCGCGCCTCGTGCCGGCGGGGGCGGTCGGGCTGACGGTGTTTCTCTTCCTGCTCGGCGTGGTGAAGCCGCACTACCAGAGCGTGGCGTTCTTCCTCGGCGGGGCGGGGATCTCGGCGGGGCTGTATCTCGTGCCTCTCCAGGCTCTTTTGCAGGAACTCGCGCCGGATGCGACGCGCGGCCGCTACCTCGCGGCGGCGAACGCGATGTCTTCGATCTTCATGAGCATCGGCGCGGGCGTGACGTGGATCTCGCGGGCCTTGATGGAGGACGCCAACCGGTCGTTTCTCGTGTGCGCGGCGTTCAGCGCCATCGCGGCGGCGGTGATGTTCTGGCGGTTGAAGACCATGCGCCGCCGCGTTCCGGGCACGTGCGCCCACTGCGGCTACGACCTGCGCGGCGGGCCGCACGTCGTGTGTCCTGAGTGCGGCGCGCCCACCGACGCAGTGCGCCCGTGAGTTCGCCGCGACCCGGAGGCTCTGCGCAGGGGAGCGCGATCGCGTCAACGTGCGCCCTCGCGAAGCCGCGAGCGGCGCTACGCCTGCCGCACCCAGCGCAGCAGCGTCATGAAGTTGGGCGCCTTGCCGTGCATGAGGATGCCGATGCGGAAGATCTTGGCGGTGAGCCAGATGAAGACGAGCATCGCGGCGAATCCGATCACAATCGTCGCCGCAATCTGCCAGAAAGGAATCACCTGGTTCGTCCCGAGGCGCAGGGCCATGACGAAGGGCGTCATGGGCGGGACGAAACTGGCGATCGTCGCGAACGAGCCGTTCGGGCTCTTCACGATCGGCATCCACGCCAGAAGCGGGAGCATCACGATCATCATCACCGGCCCCATCAGCGCCTGCGCCTCGCGCATCTCGTTCACCGCCGAGCCGATCGACGCCATCATGCAGGCGATGAAGAAGAACGCCATGATGAAATACGGCGCGACGAGAAGCATCTTCATCGGCTCGACGAGATGTTCGAGATCAAACTGCCGCAGGGCTCCAACTCCCATCGCCGCGTAGAGCAGCAGCATCGTCAGCGCCACCGCCCCCTGGCCGAGAATCTTCCCCGTCATCAGTTGCATCGGCGACGTCGCGCTGAGCAGCACCTCGATCACCTTGCTCGACTTCTCCTCGATCGTCGTGGTGAGCAGGTACTGCCCTCCTGTGAAGGTGCTGATCCACAGGAGCATCATGAACGCGAGGGGCACAAGCATGTTCGACACTTCGTTTGACTCGATCTCCCCCGTCTCCGTCACGTTGCGCACCGAGATGTCGGGCGGCGTCATGGCGACCTGCGCCTTGAGGGCGTCGACCTCCTGCGTGATCATCCTCATCGCCACGATGGCGCCGGAAAGCCGCTCGCTGAGCAGGCCCGAGTTGTCTACGTGCATCGTGCGGTTCGTGTAGATGACGGCGCGCGGCTCCTCCTTGCTCTTCTCTTCGCCTTCCGGCGCCGCCGGCGCATCCGCGGAGCCTGCCGCTCCACCCAGCGCGCCCGACGCCGCGCTGCGGATGAAGCCCGTGAGCCAGGCGCTGATGTGCGTGAGCGCATCGGCCTTGATGTGGACCACCGCGAGAATCTCCCCGGCCCGCACCTGCTCCTTGAGTTGCTCGATGTTCGCCGACGAGGGCGGCGTGATGTTCTCAAACTCCAACTCGTGCAGCGGCTGGTCCCTCATCTTCTCGATCGCCCGCCGCCCCTGCGCGAGAACGAGGGGCCGGGCGAACTCGGCCTTCGAACCCAGCGCCGCGGTCGTCTTCTCGAGGTACTTCTCGACGTCGATCGTCGCCAGTTGCTCCTTCTGCGTCCGGAGGAACTCGGGCGTCAACTGGCTGATGAACATCGGCGCCACCATGCCCGTCTCATCCACCACGACGACCTTGCCGTGCATGACGGGAATCTCATCCTTGATGAGCAGGGGAATGGCGATCGCCAGGCCCCAGATCACCAGCGGCAGCACGATGGCGCCGAGGATGAAGGCCTTGGTCATCACCGTTGACCGATACTCACGAAGTCCGACGAGGAAGGTCTTGCTGTTCATGTGATCTGGCCGCCCGTTTCCGTTTCGCTTACTCTCCGCACCGCCGCCAACTCACGCCGCCTCGACCACTTCGACCGCGCCCGATTCGCTGATGCGCGTCCCCTCCACGAGGCGCACAAAGACGTCCTCGAGGCTCGGCTGGCGCAATTCGATCTTGCGCAGGTCGGCTGAGTTCATCATCGCCCGCATCACCGCCGTCGGGTCCGCATCCTCGCGCAGATACACCTCGTACTCGTCGCGCCGCTTTTCGGCCCGGACCACGCCCTCGAAGTCCTGCGGCCGAAACGCCGCGCCATTCTCCGCCGGCCGCACGAGGATCGTTCGCGGATCGAAACGCCGCCGGATGCTCTCGATCGTGTCGTCGAGCACTTTGCGGCCCCTGTGGATCATGAAAATGCGGTCGCAGATCTGCTCGGCCTGGAAGAGGACGTGCGTCGAGAAGATGATCGTCTTGCCCTCGCTGTTGAGGTCGTGGATGAGTTCGCGCGCCATCTTGGTGTTGACGGGGTCGAGGCCGGTGAACGGCTCGTCGAGGATGATGAGATCGGGGTTGTGGATGATCGACGCGACGACCTGCACCTTCTGGTTCATGCCCTTGCTGAGTTCCTCGCAGCGCTTCCTGAAGACGTCGGAGAGATCGACGCGGTTGAGCCAGTTCTCGGCCCGGCGCTTCGCTTCGCCGGCATCGACGCCCTTGAGGCGGGCCATGTAGGTGAGAAACTCGCCCACGCGCATCTTGCGATACACGCCGCGCTCCTCGGGCAGGTAGCCGATGCGGTCCTTGCTCTCCACCGCCGAGGGGCGCCCGAGCACCGAGATCGACCCGCGATCGGGAAAGAAGATCGACATGACCATGCGGATGGTGGTGGACTTTCCGGCCCCGTTTGGTCCGAGGAAGCCGCACAGGCTGCCGGTGGGCACGACGAGGTCGAGTTCATCGACGGCGGTCTTGTCGCCGAAGGTCTTGGTCACGCCGCGGATTTCGATGGCTGCGTCCAATGATTGCTCCTTGCGGGGTTTTCACCTCTTCCCGCCTCTCTGCGGCGCCGCGTCGAGTCAAAGGGTATACCGGCGAGGGCGCACGATGGCGTAGATGATTCTGCGGAATCCACGATTCCGCATTTCGCGCGCACAAAGCCCAGCCATCGCCATGCCTGGGCTTTGTGGGCATCGCCATGCCTGGGCTTTGGCGCGTATGCTCGCGCCTTCCGCTCAATCCCGGATCAGCACCGTGCTCTTCTCCGGCGCCAGCATCGCGTAGAGCAGCGCGATGTCGTCGTCGTAGAGGCGCACGCAGCCCATGGACATTTCGCGGCCGATGGACTTCGGCTCGATCGTGCCGTGCAGGCCGTAACCGTCAAGCAGGCGGGTGCGTTCGTCGACGCCTTCGAGGCCGATCCAGTACTTGCCGATGGGGTTGTTCGGGTCACCGCTCTTGAAGTGCTCGCCGGTGCGCGGATTGGTCCAGGCGGGATTCTCGAGTTTGCCGTTGGACTTGACGCGAAAGAGGCCCGTCGGCGTCGAGCCGAGCTCGCCCAGGCCGACGAAGAAGGAACGCACGTAGGTTCGGCTGCTGGACTGGGCGTCGCCGAGATACACATCGAGCCGGAAGTCGCTCTTGTCGATCTCGACGTGGAAGGGTCCGTTGATGACCTTGAGGCTCTGGCCGAGGCGGATCTGGTCCGGGTTCGCCATGCCGTTGATGCGCGCGAGGAAGCGGTGATCGACGGCATGCTCGCGCGCGAGGAAGACAAGCCGGTCGCCGGTCTTGATGACGTGCGTCGCCGCGAAGGGGTCGCCCTTCACCACCGTCTTGCCGAAGACCATCGTCGCATTGAGTTCGGCCAGGCGCGTGCGGACCTGCTCGGCGGCGACGTCGACACGCGGATGCTGCAGGGCGGCGTTGAGCGTGGCGCGGCCCTCGACGAAGCGGCCCGCGTTGATCTCGCGATCGGCCCGCTCGAGCAGCGCCGCCACTTCCGCGTTGATCTCGCCGAACGAGGACCGGATCGGCGGGGCCGGCTGCGGCGACGGGGCCGGCTCGCGCGCCGGTTCCTGCGCGGGCGCCGACTTCGGCTCGGGGACCTGCTTCGCCGGCGATTCACCCATCGTCAGCGGCGCCGCCCCACCGCCGTTGCCCGCACTCGAGGCGACATCCGTCGACGGCGACTCGATCGGCTCGAAGTTCGCACTCTCGCCGGCCGGGAGCAGAGGCGATTCGATCGGGCGCTCTGCGTCGCGCCGCGCCTGCCGGTTGTCGAGCGAGAGACTGCCGCCGGCGAGACCCGCGTTGAGTCCGCCCGTTCCCGGCTGCGGGCCGCCGGCGCCCGCCAGGCCGGCGCCGCTCTCGGGCGCAGCCGATCCGGTGCGGTCTCCCGCGCCCGAAGACCTCGGCCAGAACCACCAGGCGGCCAGCGCGAGCACCGCGGCGCCGACGACGATGGCGATGAGGCGGTTGCGCCTCGCGCCGCCGCGCGCATACATGTTGGATCGCGTCGTCCCGGGCCGTGCCATCTGCGATGCGAGAACCATGACCTGCTCCGTCAAGCGGGATGAAAGCCGTGCGATGGATGGTACGTCGCCGAGCGGGCCGTCCGAACCGCAATCGTCAGAGTTGGAAGAGTGGCGGACGGCGGGCGCGGGTCAGGACCGGTGTCCCCTGACGGCCGGATCGACGTGGATCAGCCGCCGCTCGGTCGCGATGTAGTCCATGGCCACATCATGGGCGACGCGGGGGACGGAATCGACGATCTGGCAGTCAAAGCACAAGGCCATACATCGGCCGCCGAAGCCCGTCTGGCCCAAAAACCGGTCGTAGTACCCCCCGCCGCGGCCGAGGCGATGCCCGTCGCTGTCGAACGCCACGCCCGGAACGATCACCAGGTCGATCATCTCGATCGGCATCGGACAGCCCCGCTCCGGCACGCGAAGGCCGTGGCGGTCGGGAACGAGAGAGCAGTCATCGAAACTGTTGACCGGCACCGGCCACATGCGGCGGTGTTCCCAGTCGATCTTCGGCAGGCAGACCGTCCGATTCTGCTGAAAGCAGCGAAGCGCGATGTGCGAGACATCCACTTCGTGCGCCAGCGGGGCGTACATCATGATGGTGCGGGCGTGGCGGAAGGCGTCGCAGGCGCTGACGTTCTCGCAGGCGAGGATCGAGAGGCCGTAGAGTTCCGGAGGCGTGATCTCGCTCAGCCGGGTGCGGACCTGGTCGCGAAGCGCCTGCTTGGCCTGAAGAATGCCGCGGTCCTGCCCGCTCATGCGCCTGGCCTCCCTGTCCGCCGCCGCGGAGTGCCGGCTCTGCTGATCTGGCTCAGCAAGCAACATGCCGGCCCGACCCTCTGAACATCGGGCGTCGGACCGGCGAGTTGAATCATTTCGGGCAGGACAGCCGGGATTCTGCACGTTTTGTCCTTACGCACCGTGCCCGGGCAAGGTTGCGAACGAATCGCAAGTTGCGCCGGCGCGCCGCCGGACTCGGGGATCAACCTGAGTGCCGAGCTTCCTGCCCGCAGGCGGACGAGTGAGCGGGCCGCGCTTTCCCGGACCTTGTCCTTCCCGATGGAGGGCCATTCCGGAGCGTGCGGTTGCCTTTCCCGCCGCCCTTTGCGAGTACTGAAATGTCCCGGCGGCAACGGTCCGCCGAACCAACCTGATTCAACCGCCCAAAGGAGCAAACCATGTCCGCCCAGCAGACCAGTTCCGTTCGTCGAGCCATGCTCGCCTTCCTCTTTGCCATCGGCCTGACCACGGCCGCGATGGCGGAGACCAAGCCCGTCAACATGAAGTTCTCTGATCCCGGGAACGACGAGGACGCCACCGTCGAGTTTGTGTTCGTGGATACGGCCAAGGCCCTCAACGACCCCAATCGTTACCGCCACGTCGCCGTGCTGATTCCGGCCAATTCCGACGCAATGGCGAAGCGCAACGCCATCGCCACCAAACTCCGCGAAAAGGGCTACACCGTCAACAACGTCGGCGACAACGGCCTGACCATGCCCAACATCGACACCAAGGTAAGGGTGGACTTCTACAACAACGACACGATGGAGCACGATGTCGTGACCTGTGCGGCGCCGGCTGACGGATCGGTGACGTTCTCCGGCTTCTTTGAGCCCTTCACGCCCGATCGCCAGCCCGCCATCTTCACCGCCGGCATCGTGACCGACGTGGGTGAACTCTCCGCGACCATCTCCGCGCAGGAACTCAACTTCCAGACGGACGGCCCGATCATCTGCCAGGCCCTCTTCCAGCGCCTCGCCCCCCGCGCCCCGCAGTACGGCGCGCAGATCAACTACGCCGGCGACCGACTCGAGGTCTATTTCGATCCGGCCTACACCGTCACGCAGGGCGGGGTGATCTGGGGAACCGATTCGCCCAGCGAAGGCTGCGGCGGCGGACTCACCCTCGAATACCCCGACTACGCCCTCGCCGTCGACAACCTCGTCGCCGGCGGACGCGCCTCCTTCTCCGTCGACGGCGCCCGACCGCAGGAGAGCATTTCCTTCTACTACGCCCTCCAGACCGGCGAGACCTATATCCCCAGCCTCAACGTCACCCTCGATCTGCTCAACCCCGTCTTCATGGGAACCGCCCGCGCCGACAACTTGGGACGCGCCGCCATCGTCCGCACCGTGCCGCGCAACGCGAGAGGAGTCACCGTCCACTTCCAGGCCGCCTCCTTCGAGAAACTCTCGCAGGTCGTCACGGAGCGCGTCCGCTGAGACGCCCTTCGGCGCCCACCGCGACCGATCCCGCCATCCCGCTCGCCCGCTTGCGGCTCGCCCCTCGCAGAGGCCGCAAGCGGGCTTTGTCGTGTCGGCGCCGATCGCGGCGATTTCCGCGGCCGGCGGTTGCCCCCCTTCGTCGCGCTCTGCGAGGTCAGGTTGAGGGCGCGTGGGCGTCCCATTCACTTCAACGAAGGAGTCAGACATGTACAGCCGGAAGAACGCACTCGAAACCACCCTTCGCGCCGCGGCCCTCCTCCTCGCGGTTGGCACGACGAACTCGGCCTGGGCCGACAGCCGCGCCGTCTTCATGAACTTTTCGGACCCCGGCAATCCCAGCGAGGCCCGGGTCACGATTCAGTTCGAAGACACCGCCAAGCCCGACGGCGATCCCAACAAGTATCGCTACGTCATCGCCACCATTCCGCCCGGCACCGACGCCCGGCAGAAGCGCGACATCATCCTCAGCCGTCTCGAACTCAACGGCTTTTCCGTCCGAGCCTCGGGCGACACCGGGCTGATCCTCCCCCGCATCGACAGCAAGACGAAGGTCTACTTCAACAACGGCGGAACGATGGAGAATGATGTCATCACCTGCCAGGCGCCCATGGCGGGAGAGGTGATCTTCAACGGCTTCTTCGAGCCATTCACTCCCGATCAGCAGCCCGCCGTTTTCACCGCCGGCCTCGTGACGGACGTCGGCCAACTCGCCTGCACGATCAGCGCCGCGGAACTCAACTTCCAGACTGAAGGGCCGATCATCTGCCAGACCCTCTTCCAGCGACTCGCCCCCCAGGCGCCGCAGTACGGCGCGCAAGTGGACTGCCTCGGCGACCGCCTGCACATCACCTTCGACCCGGCCTACACCACGACCAACGGCGGCGTGGCCTGGGGCACGACCTCTCCCAGCGAAGGTTGCGGCGGAGCGCTCGCCATCGACTTCCCCGAACTTCGCCTCCATGTGGATGATCTGCGCATCGGCCAGAACACGACGGTCCGCGTCGATGGCGCCGAGCCGCAGGAGCGGATCTACGTCTGCTACGGCCTCTCGACCGGCGACTTCTACGTGCCGCAGTTCAACCTCACGATCGACCTCGCCGCTCCCGTGCTCGTCGGCAGCACCCTCGCGGACGGCACCGGCCAGGGCCAACTTACCCTGCCCATTCCGCCGAATCCTCGCCTGGTCGGTCTCGATCTGGCCTGGCAAGCCCTCACGTTTGACAAGATCTCACAGGTGGAGCCGAAGACGATCCGCTGAGTCCCCTCCGGCAACCGACTGCGACGCCACCTCCATCGCCCGCTCGCGGCCTTTTCCAGGGTCGTGAGCGGGCGATTCAAGTGGCGGGGAGCGGCGCTGCCAGCGCCGCGGCCAGACGTCGTGTGCGCTCACGAACGTCCGGCGCTGTGCGGCATTCGCACGCCGCTTGCGGCTTCGCGGCGATCGCGCTTGTGCGATCGATCACGCGATCGTCACTCCCTTGTCGAGGTACACATCCTGGATCGCGTGGAGGAGTTTCACCCCGTCGCTCATCGGGCGCTGGAACGCCTTGCGGCCGGAGATGAGGCCCATCCCGCCGGCGCGCTTGTTGATCACCGCGGTGCGCACGGCGTCGGCGAAGTCGCTGCCGCCCTTGCTCTCGCCGCCGGAGTTGATCAGCCCCGAGCGGCCCATGAAGCAGTTCGCCACCTGGTAGCGGCACAGTTCGATGGGATGGTCGCCCGGCGTCAGTTCGTCGTAGACCTTCTTGCTGGTCTTGCCGAACTTGATGGCGTTGTAGATGCCGTTGTTCTCCGCCTGCTTCTGCTTGATGATGTCCGCCTGGATGGTGACGCCGAGGTGGTTCGCCTGCCCGGTGCCGTCGGCGGAGACGTGGTAGTCCTTGCCCTCCACCTTGAAGCCGCTGTTGCGCAGGTAGCACCACAGGACCGTCACCATCCCCAGCGCGTGCGCCTCCTCGAACCACTCGGCCACCTCCTGAATCTGCCGCGTCGATTCGTCGGAGCCGAAGTAGACCGTCGCGCCCACCGCGACCGCGCCCATCTCGTACGCGAGGCGCACCGAACCGAAGCCGATCTGGTCGTACTTGTTCGGATACGACAGGAGTTCGTTGTGGTTGAGTTTGACGAGGAAGGGGATCTTGTGCGCATACTTGCGGGCCACCGAGCCCAGCACGCCGAAAGTCGACGCGACGGCGTTGCACCCGCCCTCGATGGCGAGGCGCACGATGTTCTCGGGATCGAAGTAGATGGGGTTGGGCGCGAAGGAAGCCCCGGCGGAGTGCTCGATGCCCTGATCGACGGGCAGGATCGAAACGTAGCCGCTGCCGCGCAGCCGGCCGTGGTCGAGGATGGTCTGATAATTGCGGAGCACCGCTGGATTGCGGTCGGAGGCCGCGAGGACTCGATCAACGAAGTCAGGCCCCGGAAGGTGCAGCTGCTCGGCCGAGATCCCTCGGCACTTGTACGCCAGCAGGGCCTGATCCTCCGACGAGAGAAACTCCTTGACGCTCGACATGTCGACCTCCTTGTTGAACCACTCCGGCCCGGCGCGACGGCGGCGCCGCGCCAAAGCGGACCATTCTATCGGAAGCCGACTCGGCGGAAAGCCGGGGCGAACCCCCGATGAAGGCGACCACACCCGTTGCGCCCGCGGCAATCTGGAGAAGCCGTACGCCGCCTGTGATGATCCCGACGCCTCGGGGCACAAATCTTCGCGGGAGTGCCGGGCATTCCGTTGCACACGTCGCGCCGGTGCGGTATTCTCTATGGCTGCTCGGCGGGTCCGCCGGGGGTGGGACGGAGATCGGCGGGCCGTCGGCATGTCCGGCAGCCGTTTCAGCAGTGAACCGCGGCGGCGACTCCGACTCGACGGGTCAAAGCGCGAGAGGCGAAGGAGAGAGACGTGAAGAACCGCCAACGGTTCGCAGGTGTGGCAGCGCTGATCTTCGCCAGCGCCGGCGCGGCGGCGGCGCCCCCCGACTGGCCCGCCACCCGCGCCGCCCAGCGCTACCTCGGAGAAACCGAAGCCTCCTGGTTCGGCGCCCGGGCGCTGACCGTCGGCGATTGCGACGGCGACGGCGTCGGCGATCTCATGATCGCCGCACGTTTCCACAGCGCCAACTACTACCACGATGGCCGCGTCACCGTCTACTCCGGCGCCACCGGCGCCGTCCTTCACATCTTCGACGGCGAAAGCCTCGAAGCCGAACTCGGCCATCGCCACGATGTCATCGGCGATCTCGACGGCGACGGCCGCGCCGACATCCTTATCGGCGCCTACCAGCACGACTCCAATCGCGGCCGCGTCTACGCCTTCTCCGGACGCACCGGGCAGCCCATCCACGTCTGGGACGGTCAGCAGCAGTTCAGCCTCTTCGGCTGGGACATTACCAACGCCGGCGACACCAACGGCGACGGCGTCAACGACGTCCTCATCGGCGCCATGAACCACGACGGCAACGGATACCGCTCGGGCGCCGCCTACCTCTTCGACGGCCGCACCGGCGCCCGACTCTTCGAGTGGATCGGCGAGGCGCCCCAAGACCAGTTCGGCTTCCGCGCCGCGCCCGCCGGCGACGTCGACGGCGACGGCCGGCCCGACGTCCTCATCTCCGCTCCCTCCAACAACGAGAACGGCGATCTCGCCGGCAAGGTCTACCTCTACTCCGGCGCCACCGGCCAACTCATCCGCTCCTACCTCGGAGAGAACGCCGGGGACATGTTCGGCGAGCGCGTCTGGGGCGACTTCGACCTCGATGGTGACCGCCGCGCCGAACTCCTCATCGGATCGCTCAATCACAGCCCGCAACGCCCCCGTGCCGGGCGCGTCTATCTCTACTCCGGCGCCGACGGTTCGCTCATCCGAACCTTCGACGGCGAGCGCCGTGGCGACCAACTCGGCTTGCGCCTCAAGACCCTCGGCGATCTCAACGCGGACGGCCGCCCCGAGATCGTCATGAGCGCCATCTACCACGACGGCGTCGGGCAGGACTCCGGCCGCGTCGACATCTACTCCGGCGCCACCCTCGAACTGCTTTACCAGTATTCCGGCGAGCGCGCCGGCGACCGCATCGGCCGCGTCGTGCAGGAAGTCGGCG
This sequence comes from Vicinamibacteraceae bacterium, assembly GCA_011525805.1. Classification (GTDB taxonomy): domain Bacteria; phylum Planctomycetota; class Phycisphaerae; order Phycisphaerales; family UBA5793; genus UBA5793. The sequence goes on along the minus strand of WYBR01000078.1, from coordinate 10,814 downwards.
ATCTCAACGGCGACGGCTTCAACGACTTCGCCATCGCTTCCCCCTTCGTCACCACCCCGCAGCACGGTTCCGAGGTCGGCCAGGTCTCCGTCTACTCCGGCCGCGACGGCTCGCTCATGCTCCGCATCACCGGCGAGGCCGCCGGCGACCAGTTCGGCTACTCAGTCAACAACGCGGGCGACGTCAACGGCGACGGCCTGCCCGACTTCACCGTCGGCGCCGTCTACAACGACGCCGGCGGGCTTGACGCCGGGGCCGCCTATGTCTTCCTCGGCTCGCACCTCTACCTCAGCCACGCACGCCTCCAGGCCGGACACAACGGCACCCTCACCGTCACCGGCGCCGCCCCCGACGAGTACGTCCACCTGCTGCTCAGTCTCACCGGACAGGGCGACGGCCCGCGCATCATCGGCCTCGGCGGATTGCGGCTCGACCTCCTGCCGCCGATCATCGAACGCGGGTCGCGCCGCGCCAATGCCGCCGGGCAGGTCGATTTCACCGGTCTCGTGCCCGCCGACCTCGGCGGCGTGACCATCTACCTCCAGGCCATCGCACGCCGCGGCAGCCGCGGCCGCGACTCCGTCAAATCCAATCCCATCGCGCCCACCATCGAACCCTGAGCGCGGCTCGTCGCGGCTCCGGGCGCGGCTCGGCTTCGGCGCATTCGCCGCAAGAAGCAGCCCCTCACGCCGGGTCATCAAGAACGACCAGGTGCCGCTGCTCGATCGGATCCGGCACGTCATCAAGCGCCCACGCCCGCGACAGATCAAACGGCCCGACGGCGGTGCGCCGCAGCGCCGTGAGACACCCGCCGACATTCAGCGCCGCGCCCACGTCGCGCGCCAGCGAGCGGATGTACGTCCCGCGCCCGCACACCGCGCGCAGCGTCAGCATCGGCCACTGGTATTCGAGAATCTCAATCGAGTCGATGCGGACGCTTCTCGGTTGAAGGGCCACCTCGCGGCCGCGACGGGCCAGTTCATAGGCCCGCTTGCCGCCGAGGCGCATCGCCGAGTGGATCGGCGGCGTCTGGAGAATCGAACCGGTGAAACGCGCGGCGATGATCCGCTCGATCTCCCCGCGCACAGGCGCGACGAGGCCCCCCAACCGGGTGAGATCGCCTTCGAGATCGTCCGTCGTCGATCGCGCGGAGAGGTCGATGCCGCACTCATACGTCTTCGTCATGCCCATGAGCCGCTCGACCCACCGCGTCGCGCGGCCGACGCAGCAGATCAGCACGCCGCTGGCGAGCGGATCCAGCGTCCCCGCGTGCCCCGTCTTTGCGCCGCGGGTCCGGCGCTTGACGACGCGGACGATGGATGTCGAGGAAAGGCGATACGGCTTGTCGATGACGATCAGGCCGGCGAGCGGTTCGGGCTGGTCGATCGGGCCGGCCATGAGGAGATTATTCGCCGGCCGATCACGCTTGGGACTGCGGCCGAGCGCTTCATCGAATGCAGGCGGTGAAAGAGGAGGCGGACGCCTCGGTTGAACTTGTGAGTGCCTCGTGGCGCGCCCGAAACACTCCGAACAGAAGCGTATCGCCGCGGTGTGGCATCGATCGCCGCCGCTCTGGGCGGAGATCGATGACGAACGTGCAACACCGGCCCGACGCCCCGGCGAGGACGATGGCCCTCGCCCTTCGCGCGGCACTCTTACTCCGAGCAGCGAGCGTGCGGCGGCGACTGCGCACCTGAGTCGAAACTGCTCCAATCACCGCGCCGGCACGCGCAGCGTCGTCCCCGCGCCGACCTCCACGCGGTCGACGTGCCCGGTGATCGCGCCTTCGCCGGAGTCGAGCACCGCGTGCAGGTGCATGTTCGAGCCGTGGTGCGTCATCACTCCTTCCGCATTTGGAGCGTAGAAGCCCACGAGCAGCGCTCGGCCCGGCGACTCGCTCGACCATTGCCACGGCTGGGCGTTCATCGTGGCCGGATCGGTCCCGTGCGGGCAGTAGCCGTTGACGACGTGCATTTCGAGACCGATCGCGTCGCCTTCGAGAAGGATGGGAATGGGCCGGGTCGTATCGATCCCCAGCGAGCGGGCGGCCGACTCAATGTGCGACTCCAGTTCACGGCCGTGCGCGGCGGGAAGCGGCGCCTCGGCCCACCGGTCCACATGCGCGAGGGTGAGCAGGGCCGCGGCAACGTCGCTCGTCGGCGCCGCCGACTCGACGCGCAGCGACCCCTCCTCGACGCGCGCGATGAGGACTTCGCCGTCAACGATGGTCACCTCGCCCGCAAGCCCCTCCATGGCGCCGACCGCGTACGCATGCGGCCGGGCGACGACGGCGGCAAGCGCGATTCGCGGCTCGGTGCGCCCTTCGCGCATCACTTCGCGCATCACGCCGTACTGGCGGACCTCAGGCCGCGCGGAGGAGCAGCCGCACAGCGACATCCACGTCAAGGCGAGCAGCGACATGGACGCCATCATCCCGGTACGGCAGTGCTTCATGGGCAGGAATTCTTCCGAGTAAGTCACTTGCGGACCTCGCACGCGAACCTCAGGCGCGGCGCGAAGCGGGCGCCTTGCGCCGCGCCGCGCGGCCGGACGGCGGCACGGAAACGATCGGAGGCTCGGGAAACCGGAAGAAGCGCCCCTCTCGCCTCAGGCGCGCGAGTTCTTCGTTCAGTTCCCGCCGGTAACTCGACCCGAGCCACACGAGCATGCTGATGATCCCGTCGCAGACGAACTTGCCGTCGTACTCGACCAGGCCGCACTCGATCACCGCGCCGCTGTCGCCGATCAGGTCGCTCACGCGCTGCGTGAGGCCGTAGACGGCGTACGCCGCCTCCAGGTCCGCGTCGAGGAAGATCGAGTAGGCGTTCGTGTCGCGGAGATAGACCCAATTTCCGAGCCGCAGCGTCCGGATCGCTTCGACAGCGTCAGGGTCCGGCGCCAGCCCCTCCCGGGTCCGCCGCTTGACAATCTCCGCGAGCGCCTTGGGATCGGCGAGCAGGCGCTGGCGGCCCAGCGCGATGAGCGAGAGATGATCGTCGAGATGGTCATTCTGGTCAATCAGCGCCAGCGTGACGCCCATGTAGGAATTGGTGAACTGCCGCGCCTTCTCCGAATCGATGATCAATGCGTCCTCCCTTCAGCGCTGCTCCCCGGAGCGCCGCCGCGCGCTTCCGATCCAGTCGATCCCCACGGTCCCGCCCGTGGCCTGCCTGAGGCGCTGTCCGATCTGGGCCGCGTGGTGCTGGATGTGGCGGATGTTCACGATCTGATGATCAAGTTTGGGGATCCGGTACCAGTCGAACCCGCTTTGAGTGCTGAGCAGGTCGAGGGAATCCACCGCCTCATCAACGAGATCGTCGCACAAACGCCAGTATTCCAGTACCTCAGCGCGCGTGTAGGGGGTGAGTTCCTCCCCGGCATCCGCGCCGGCGGGGCGCTCCTCGAAGAAGAAGTTGAAATGCTCCCGATGATGCGCCCAGGGCGTGAAATCCTCCGCCCGAGGCTGCAGGTAGAAGTGGGTGTAGAACAGCGCGTGGTAAGCGACGTGCCACGTGGGATTGATGAACCCGCCTCCCGTCCACAGGTCCTCCGGGCAGCGCTCGATGGACTCCCGCAGCATCGCCAGCGCCGCGTGATACTGGCTCTTGAGCGAAGCGCGCAGGCAATCGAGCGCATCGTGGTCGCCGCGAGGAGGCATCGCCACGATTGTACCGGCCCGGTTCTCAACCGTCGGCGGGCGGGTTGGCCGGCGCCGGCGCGGGCGCCGCTTCCGCGGCCGGCGCCGCAGAAGCCTCGTCGTAAAGAACCCAGGCCGAATAGCGCTTGAAGGGCTTGTTTCCCGCCATCGTCACCGTCGCCGTGAAGGGGTAGGGCGTGCCCGGCCGCGCGGCGTCGATGCGCACCGTCGTCGTGCCGATCTGCGCCCCGCGATCGTCGAAGAACGCGAAGGCGACGGAGAGGTTGCGCACCTCAAGCCCGGCGTGAATGACGCTGCCCGAGACGGTCATCTCGTCGTAGAGCACCTTCTCATCGCGATCGACGTACCAGAAATCAATGAGCGGGCTGTAGCGGATCTCCTCGCGCGTCTCGGTCCGGTACGCGTAGCCCATGTTGCCGACGAAAGCCCGTTCGCCAATGCGCGTGTAACCCGCGCGGCGGAGGGTGTCGAGGCGCTTCTTGATCGCGTCGTCGAGGCCGGCGTCGTTCTCGCTGCCCGCCTCCCGCTGGCGCAGGCGCTCCTCGCGCTCCTGCTGCTGGCGGAGGCGCTCCTCCTCGCGGCGAAGTTTCGCTTCGGCCGCCTGCCGGGCTCGCTCCTCGCGCTCCGCCTTCTCGCGGAAGAAGGTGTACTTCTCGTAGTTCTCACCGTAGGCGTCGTGGTCGGCGATGAAGGCGCTGAGATCGTCCCGCTCCTTGAGCACCCGCGTCAGTTCCAGTTGCAGCCGCGCCGATTCGCCCAGCAGCCGCTGGTTCTCCGCCGTCAGGCGCTGGTTCTCCGCGGCGAGGCTGGCGTTGATCTCGATGAGTTCCTGGATGGCGCGGTCGGCGCTCACCACGCGCGGCTTGTCCGCCGGCGGGTCCTGCGCCGCTTCGGCCACAAGGCTCGCCGCCAACCCAAAGGCGAGCAGGCCCGCCACAGTCCCCCCGATTCCAAACCTCTTCATGTCCATGCTCCTGATGGCCTGTGCCGCTCCCGCCGGCCGGAATCGACCGCGCTGGGTCGCGTACCTCAACGCCCGGCCGGAAGACCTGGCCCGACAGAAGACTAGACGACTTTTCCCTCCAGCGTATTCGAGATTTTGAAAAGTCGGGAGACCAGTGGCGTGAAGCCCCCGGCCAGACGCCCTCGGTGCGGGGATCAGCCGCCGCTCTCCGCCGCGGCGCTTCCCGCCGATGGCTCGCCGACCGGCTCCTGGGGCGCCCCTTCCGACCCCATCTTCTGCTCCATGCGGGATCGCAACTGCCGGGCGCGGTCGATCATCGCCGCTTCGTCGTCCTGGACGGGAAGCAGAGTGAAATGCCACTCGACGCGGCTCCTGAGCCGCACGGGAAGGAGAGCCGCAACGAGGTCCGGGCCGGGCAGGTCATAGAGCGGAACCTTTGCCTCTGCCGGTCCCATGTAGGGCTCATACCCGTCCTTCACGATCCGCACGTCGTACGTCCCGTAGTGCAGGAACGACGCCTCGCACGGCGTGCGACCGATCTCCTCGTCGTTAAGGAAGACGAGCGCGCCGGACGGGTCCGAGGTGATGCTGATGGTGCGCTCGACGCAGCCGGCGAGCGAGACCGCCGCGCCCAGTGCTGCAAGATGGATCCACCACTGCTTCGCCATGGTGAAAATCATACCCCCTCGCGAAGCGGCAAGCCGTCATCACGCCAGGCCGTAGATCGGCTTGAGTTTCCCTTCGAGGTGGCGCATGAGCGGCTCAGCGCTCAACTCCTTGCCCGTGATTCGCTTGCACAGTTCGCCGGCGGCATAGCGCCGGCCGTGGCGGTGAATGTTCTCCGTGAGCCACTGGCGCAGCGGCGCGAACTCGCCCTTGCGGAACATCGCGTCGAGGTCGCCGAGTTGCTCGCGGGCGGCCTCGAAGAACTGGCAGGCGTAGAGATTGCCCAGCGTGTAGGTCGGGAAGTAGCCCATCAGCCCGAACGCCCAGTGGACGTCCTGGAGGCAGCCGTTGGCGTCCTTGTCCACCTCGATGCCGAGATAGTCCTTGAAGCGCTTGTTCCACTCGCGCGGCACGTCGCGCGCGCTCAGGTCGCCGCGGATCATCGCCCGCTCGAGTTCAAAGCGAAGCATGATGTGCAGGTTGTATGTCGCCTCGTCGGCCTCGACGCGGATGTAACTCGGCTCGACGATGTTCTGCGCCGCGTAAACCGAATCGACGCTCTGGTCCGCCATGAGTTCGGGCATCAGTTCCTTCGCGTGCGGAACGCACCACTCCCAGAACGCTCGGCTGCGGCCGACGAGATTCTCCCACCCGCGCGACTGGCTCTCGTGGATGCCCAGGCTCACCGCGCTGCCGCACGGCGTGCCGAACGCCTCCGCCGGCAGGTTCTGCTCGTAGATCCCGTGGCCCGACTCGTGCATCGTCGAACTCAGCGCATCCATTACGTTGTTGTCGCGGAAGCGCGTCGTCATGCGGCAGTCCCCCGGGCCCAGGCCCGAGCAGAACGGATGCGCCGAGACGTCCAGGCGCCCATCTTCGAAGCGGAATCCGATCGCACTCGCCGCAAAGCGCACGAATGCCTCCTGCTGCCGCCGCGGAACGTCGCGCGTGTGCACCGCGTCGTCCGGCCGCACGCCGCTGGCGCTGATCTCCTGAATGAGCCGGCTCAGGCGCGTCCGCAGCGGAGCGAAGGTCTTCTCGATCTGCGCCGCCGTCGCCCCCGGCTCGTAGCCCTCGAGCAGCGCATCGTACGGCTCGCCGCCCGCCGGCCAGCCGTAGTACTTCGCGCTCTTGCGCATCAGGTCGATCATCTTGTCCAGATGCGGCTCAAACTTCGAGAAGTCCGACGCCGCACGCGCCTTCTGCCACTCGTGCTGCGCGATCGAGCGCGTGCGGCTGAGTTCCTCGACGTGCTCGCGCGGCAGTTTCCGCGCCCGGTCGTAGTCGCGCTTCCACTCACGCACGTTCGCCGCTTCGATCGAGCCGGATGGAATCCCCTCGCCGGCGCACTGCTCGATCAGTTCGCCGACTTCCTTGCTCGTCGCCCGCTCATGTACGAGGCCTGAGAGCAACGCGCACTGCTCGGAGCGCAACTTCGCGCCCCCGGGGGGCATGTACGTCTCCTGATCCCAGTGCACGAGTTCATCGACGCTGGCGAGCACGGCGGTCCGCCGCTGCAACTCCGCGAGTTTCGTGTAGGCCTGGCCGGGCATGATGCGACGATCTCTCCTTCCGAAAACGATCCCGCCTTCCACCCGAGGCGGGAAGGGATCATAGTCCCGCAAGGGGAGAATCCGAGCCTCGATGGGAAGTTCCGGAAAGTCCGCCGACCGCTACTGACCGTCCTCCGGCGGCTGGGCGAACTGCTTCTCCAGCGCCTGCGCCTCGGGCGAATCCGGGTCGAGTCGCAGGGCGTAGCGCATCCACGACTCCGCCTCGCTGCGCTCGCCCGCCATGAGGAAGAACCGCGACGCGGCAATGGCGCTGGGCAGCGCGTCGGCCCGGCGGTTGAGAAAGTCAACGTGCTCCTGCGCCGCCTTGCGCGGCGAGCCGAGCAGCGCCCAGCACTGCGCGATCTCATCGACCACTTCCTGCTGGTAGCGCCCCTCGCCCAGCGCGGCAAGCATCGTGATCGCCGCCTCCGGCCGGCCGCGCCGCCTCAGAATCTTCGCCTGAAGAATCTGCCACGTCGCGAACTGCGGCTCGAGGCCGCGCGCCCGCGCCACGTGCTGCTCCGCGAGATCGAGCTTGTTCTCCACAAACGCGATCTGCGCCAGCCCGCCCCACGCGAGATGCTGCGATTCGTCGAGTTTGATCACCCTGAGCAACTGCTCCTGCGCCTGCGTGTTCTCGTGCGTCTTGCGGTAGAGATTCGCCAGGTAGAGCGGCGCCTGCACGTCCGCAGGGTCGAGCCGGCACGCCTCCTCGAGATGCGCAATCGCCTCCTCGACCCGATCAAGCCTCGCGGCCACAAGACCCGCGTTGAAGTGCGTGGTTCGGTCCGCCTTGTGATTGACGATCAGTGTGCGGTACAAGTCGTACGCCTCCGAATCGCGGCCCTGGTGCAGGCGCAACTCGGCAAGTTGGGCGAGGACGAGGGGATCGAGCGGATACTCCTCCACGAGTTTTTCGAGGATGATCGCCGCCTGCTCGTCCTGCTCAGACGCGACGTACTTCGCCGCCGCCTCAAGCCCCGCCCGGAGCGCTTCGAGGCGCTGCGACTCGCTCGCCGCCGCGCGCCGCGGCCCGCCGCCCGCGCCCCCGTTGAGCAGCCAGAGCGTCGCCCCGCCCACGATCAGCAGCGCCGCCCCGAGCGACGAAAGCGTCATGATCGTCCGCTGACTCGCCGTCATTCCGGTCATGCCCCCGATCATCGGCGGTTTTGCACCGCTCGGCTACAATCGACCCTCATGGCGAAGGCGAACTCCACTTCCCCCGGCGAACTGGCCAAATCCTATGACCCCGCCGTCGAGGAACCCAAAGTCCGCGCCGCGTGGGAGGCGGCCCGGCCCTTTCACGTCGAGCCGCTCGCCGACGGCCCGCCCCCCTACTGCATCCTCATCCCGCCCCCCAACGTCACCGCCGCGCTCCACCTCGGACACGCCCTCAACAACACCCTCCAGGATGTCCTCATCCGCTACCACCGAGCGCAGGGCCGCCCCACGCTCTGGATGCCCGGCACCGATCACGCGGGCATCGCCACACAGGCCGTCATCGAAAAACGCATCTGGGAGCAGGAAGGCAAACGCCGCAAGGACCTCGACCCCGACCTCGACAAGGCCCGCGATAAGTTCGTCGCCATCACCCAGGCCTGGAAGGACGAGTACGAAGCCACCATCATCGAGCAACTCAAACTCATGGGATGCTCGTGCGACTGGGACCGCACTCGCTTCACCATGGACGAGATGTGCGCCCGCGCGGTGCGCGAGGCGTTCTTCCGCCTCTTCCGCGACGGATTGATCTACCGCGGCAAGCGCCTCGTCAACTGGGACCCGGTCCTGCAGACCGCCGTCGCCGACGATGAGTGCTACGACGCGGAGATCGAAGGGCAGTTCTACTACCTGCGCTATCCGCTCATCCCGCTTGACGAGCCGCGCCCCAACGAGCCGCGCCCGTCAGGAAGCGGGTCCTCCCCGACCTACGAGCAACTGACGGGCGAAGACTTCATCACCGTCGCCACCACGCGCCCCGAGACCATGCTCGGCGACACCGGCGTGGCGGTGAACCCGAAAGACCCGCGCGCCGCGGCCCTCAAGGGCCGGTCCGTGAAACTCCCACTCGTCGGGCGCAGAATCCCCATCGTCCTCGACGACTACGTCGTTCTGCCCGTCGCGCTCGGCGGCGATGAGAAAGACCCCAAGGCCCAGTTCGCCACCGGCTTCCTCAAGGTCACCCCCGCGCACGATCCCAACGACTGGGAGATCGGCCGGCGGCACAACCTCGACGCCGTCAACATCTTCGCCCCCGATGCGAGCATCTCCGACAAGCACGGCTGGAGCGACGTCGGCGACGCCCGCTTCCTCCTCGGCCTCGATCGCTTCGAGGCCCGCAAGGCGATCGTCAGGCGCTTCGAGGAGATGGGCGTGCTCGCCGAGCGCAAGCCCTACCGCCACAGCGTCGCCCACTCCGACCGCAGCAAGGCGATCATCGAGCCGTACCTCAGCGACCAGTGGTATGTGAAGGTAACGGACGACGCCATGCGCGGCAACGCGCTGCGCGCGATGGCGGCGGAGCAAACGAGCCGCGCCCGTGAGGAAGCGGGTTTCGCGAGCCAAACGAGCCGCGCCCGTGAGGAAGCGGGTTCCGCGAGCCAGACGAGCCGCGCCCGTGAGGAAGCGGGTTTCGCGAGCGAGACGAGCCGCGCCCGTGAGGAAGCGGGTTCCGCGAGCCAGACGAGCCGCGCCCGTGAGGAAGCGGGTTCTTCCGCGATCAACACCGCGCTGGCATACTTCATCACATTCACCACCTACGGCACTTGGTTGCACGGGGATGAACGCGGATCAGTCGAGGAGCAGCGCAACAAACTCGGCACACCGATCGCGGAACCCTCCGAGGCATTGCGGGCACATGAGCGGTCGCGGATGAAGAGCGAAGTCTTCACGATGAACTTGGCGCGACGGATCGCCGTGAAAGAGGCGATCGAAGGCGTCTGCGCGGATCGCGGGTGGGATCTTCTCGCCATCAACGTGAGGACGAATCATGTGCATGTAATCGTTCAGGCGTCGAATCACAAGCCTGAAGAGGCAATGAACTCATTCAAGTCTTATGCGACGCGCGCCATGCGCGAGGCGGGCTTGGTTGGCCCGGACACTTGCGTCTGGACGAGACATGGGAGCACGCGCTATCTGAACGACCATGTTTCAATGAACGCGGCGTGCGCGTATGTGCTGCACGAGCAAGGTGAAGAGTTGGGCGCGGCCGGTGGTCGGTCGGCTGAAAGCCCGCTTCCTCACGGGCGCGGCTCGTCAGGGCAGGCCCTGCCATGGCATGGCCAACTCCGCTTCTACCCCGAACGCTACGCGAAAACCTTCGAGACCTGGCACGAGAACATCCGTGACTGGTGCATCTCGCGACAACTCTGGTGGGGGCATCGGATACCGGTGTGGAGCCTTTTCACAAACCTGCCCGAAGAAGCAGGTGATCCGGCAATTCAATCCGCTGACTCCTTCATACCGCAAGGTGGCGCGAAGCTGCACTGGGTGGCTCATCAGTTGCGATGGGATATCGAAGCAAAGATGTTGACGATCTCTGTATGCGTCGCACCTGGCCATGTGGAGTATGAGGCAGCACTGGCGAAGGCAGGCTTCACCCAGGACCCCGACGTTCTCGACACCTGGTTCTCCTCCGCCCTCTGGCCGCTCTCCACCATGGGCTGGCCCGACCCCGAGAGTTACGACGAGACTCGCTCGCGCAACGGCAACCCCAACCTCCTTGACTACTTCAACCCGACATCCGTCCTCTGCACGGCGCGCGAGATCATCACGCTCTGGGTCTCGCGCATGGTGATGTTCAATCTCTACTTCACTGGCCAGGACGCGGAGCATGGGCGTCCCGCCCGTACGAACGAAGCGGAGCATGGGCGTCCCGCCCGTACGAACGACGCGGAGCATGGGCGTCCCGCCCGTACGAACGAAGCGCGTGACCCCGACACGCCGCAGACCAACGAGCCCGATGCCGTCAACTCGC
>WYBR01000011.1 GCA_011525805.1 Vicinamibacteraceae bacterium | reverse complement strand
CGGGCGTGTCGGCGCGACAGCGCCGTTGCCGATACGAACGGCGAAGGCCGGTGTTCGGCGAAGACCCTTCCTTACGGTCGGGGCTCGGATCATCGCAGAGCGATGATCGGAACCGAGCCCCACGCGTAAGCACGGGTGTTGGACGTGGACGCGGCAACCGGTCACGACGATCGCGGGCGTGTGAGCGCCGTTGGGTCGTTGCCGATGCGAACGGCGAAGGCCGGTGTTCGGCGAAGACCCTTGCTCACGCGCGGGGCTCGGCTCCCGCCATTGTCCAGTGCCTCATGCCTATCGCCCGACACCCGACTCCTTGCTCTCGACGAAGTGCAGTTCGAGGTAGCGGGCCGTGTAGTCCATGATGCTCTTGGCTTCGGGGATGTCGGGGTTGGTCGTCGGGCCCATGGGGTCGAAGCGCATTCCCTTGAAGCGCCGCACCGCTTCCTCCAGCGGCAGGCCGTACTGGAGCGCGAGACTGAACGCCTGGCAGAAAGCCTGGATGAGGCCCGAGAGGGTCGAGCCCTCCTTGCTGATCTTGATGAAGACCTCACCCGGCGTGCCGTCGGCGTGCAGGCCGATGGTCAGGTAGCCCTCCTGACCGTTGATGCAGAACTTGTGCGTGATCGATTCGCGGATCGAGGGGAGAACGCGGCGGCGGTAGGTCATGACGGCGTTCATCGCGGCTGGCCCTTCCATGGCACGGCGGTGGCGCAGCGCTTCATGCGCTGCGGCGGGCGGGAGCGAACGTGGAGATTGATCGGAAGAATGCTATGCGCCGATGCAAAACTGTTCGTCCCCGACCTCTGGCGCGAGGCCGGTCGGCTCCTCGCTCGCCGGGGAGGGCGCCTCCTGCGGCCGGGGCGCCGGGGCCGGCCAGGCGGAGCGCGTCAGAATCGCCGCGGCCAGCAGTGAGCAAACCGCCGCGCCGATCAGGCTCCAGCCCGAAACGCGCCGCGCGGCGGGACCGAGGCGCGGCACGATTGCCGTCAACGCCAGCGCGGCGACCACCAGGCCCGCCGGACCGACCGCGGTGAGGCCGGTCAGGTCGAGCGGTTGGTAGTAGACGTCGGAGAAGCGGCCGCGACTGCGGATCAACTCACCCCATGGGACCAGGCGCGTGCACAGCAGGCCGATGGACAGGAGCGAGGAGAGGAGCATGGTGGAGATCGCCACGCGGATGCCGGCGCGCGGCCCGACGGCGCGCCACGTTCCCGCCAGCGCCGCTCCCTGCCCCGCCAGCACGACGAGCGACAGCGCCACGGGCAGCAGCAGCGGCGGAATCCGCGCTCGCCCCGCCGCAGAAGCCGGCAGAAGATGTCCCAGCGCCAGGCACATGGCGCCGGCGAGCAGGGCGATCGCCATCAGCGCCTTCCATCCCGCAGCCACGGGGCGCGCGAGCGGGCCGGTCCAGTCGACGAAGAAAGCGCCGTCGCGCGACTCGCCCTCCCCGGGCGCCTTCGCGTCGCCGCTGACGGTCCAGAGCCAGAGGACCGCGGCGGTGAGGAAGAGGTGTCCGATCCAGTCCGGCAGTCGAGCCACGTAGGACGCGCTCAGGAGCACCGGGGCCAGAACGGCGCAGGCGATCACGTGATGTCCATCCAGAACCCGGTCGGCGAGGCAGAGGCGCTGATCGAGCAGCGCAGCACCCGAAACAACCGCCGCGACCGCCACCGGCCCGCCGACGAGCAGCGCGAGCAGCAGGGCCGGTGAAAGTTCGTAGGAATTCGGGCCTAGCGCCGCCGCGGAGAGGGGCAGCGCAAGCAGCAGCGGCAGCCAGAGATCGATCCAGGCGTGGAGCGGGCGCGATTCGGGCGATTCGCGCGCCAGGTTAGGGATGACGCCCAGCAGAAGGGCGCATACCATCGCCGGTACGACCGCGGCCAGGCCGAGATGCACGAGCACCGGCGACACGCCGCAAGTGTAGACGCAGCCCCGCGCCAGCGCGGCCGCGTGAACCGAGTGGGGCGGGCCGCGCCCGCCTGAAGGCTCGACCGGACGAGACGCCGCGCGATGCGGCCCAATGAGGGCGACAGGATCGGCTTGCCGTCCTCCCCACCTGCGACCGGTCGAATGAACGTCGGCCTCGCGCGTCATTGAAAACACCGCGACCGGCCGGCAGCCAAGAGCAAGGGAGAGTGATCATGCCGTCATTTCGCAGTCGCACCGTCCGAACGCGTTCCGCCGCGACCGCTGCCGGCGCGCGTCCCACTTTTCAGTCTCTCGAGCCGCGCAAACTGCTCAGCGCGACTCCCGCGGAGATCGCCAGCGCGCTCGATCTTCCCGAAGGGGTAACGGTGACGTACGAGGGCCACAGCGACGCCGTCGGCGTCTTCGAGAATTACACGGTGCATGGGCTGCTGGGCATGCCTTCGGGGCCCAACGGGCAGTTTCTCGTCCTGAGCACCGCCCACGCCTTCGACGCGGTGCGCACCACCGACGCCGCCACCCGCGACATCACCACGCGCTACCGCGACCTCGGCGACGAGGGAACCGCGGACGACTTCGCGACGGTGCGATTCACCCTTGAAGTTCCCTTTTCTCTCACCCGCCAGCGGCTGCTCATCGACTTCATCTACGCCTCGGACATGAACACCGACGGCGGCGACTTCTTCGACATCATCGTCAACGGCGTCAACGTCGCCGAACTCGACGCCCGCGGGCGCATCCAGGCCGGCGGGGCCTACGTCACCAACGAGCGCGACCCCGAAATCGGAGAGACGGTACCCGGCTTCGGATTCCAGGTCGGCACCGAATACTCCGACCTGCTCACGGCCTCCTACTCGATCCCCGACGGGGTGATGACGCTCGACATCGAGATCACGCTCGCCGACTCGAGCGACGCCCTGCTCGACGCCTGGGCGCTGATCGACAACATCCGCTTCGAGACGGCCCAGGTGGTGTATCTCGACTTTGACGGGCAGGACATCGGCGACTTCTACCTGCCGGGCACGAATTACGTGGTTCCGGAGTTTGACGAGAACGACTTCGGGCTGGGCGGCGACTTCGCCGAAGTCATTCAGGCCGACCTCGAGGCGGCCTTCGCCGCCTACGACGTCGTCTTCGTCACCTCCGAACCGGTGAGCGGCGAGTTCATGCACGTGGTCATCGGCGGCCGCAACAGCGACACGGTCACCATTGACAACACTCGCTCGACGGAGTGGCTGCGACGGCCGCTCAACGCTTCGACGACCTTCCGGCAACTGTTCAACTACGTGAATTTCCGCAACGCGAGCGGCACGCAGCGCTCCTTCGGCCTGGCGGACCGCCTCGACCTCGACAACGGCAACCTCGGCGACATGGCGGTGGTCTTCTCCGACGAGATCGCGCGCCTCGGCGAGTTTGACTATGACGACCTCATCAACACCATCGCCCACTACATCGGCCGCAACCTCGGCCTGCGCGCCGAGGCCTCGACCGCGACCGACTCGATCATGAACGAGGACATCCTTCAGCGCGGCAGCCTGTTCCAGGACAACGCGAACAACCTGCTGAGCATCCAGTGGGGCGACCGCATCCCCGGCGCTGAAGTCATGCGACAGAATGCGCACGAGGTGCTGCTGGCGAACCTCGGCCCGTCCGATGACTCTTCGGGCATCGTGCGCGCCTGGACCGACGCCGCTCGCCTCAACGAGGCGCACTGGACCATTGCCCAGCCGACGCGCAGCCGCCTCTTCGACGCCCAGTTCATCATCATCGGCGACCGGCACACGCGAACGCACGCGATCTTCACCGACGAATGGGATTCGGACCAGATCATCGTGACCGACTACGCGGGCGGCGATCCGCAGATCGTCATCACCGCTTCGAGCCGCGACGGCGGGACGATCGACTACGAGACCTATGGCCCGCGCAACCTCGGCCAGTACAACCAGGTCACCAACGACGCCCAGATCGTCCTCATCAGCCTCTACCAGGAAGTGCGCTCGGCGCCGGTCTTTCGCGGGCAGGCGACGGTCATCCGCACCGCCGCCGCGGACGAGACGGTGTACTACCGTTCCTTCGAGTTCACCGAGGCGGACGGCGACCTCATCACCATCACCCTCACCTCCAACACCGGCCTGTACGCGGTCGAAGAGACGGACGGCGGGCTGGTCATCACCCTCGCCGAGACCGACTCGGGTCGCGACACGATGATCATCAACGTGAAGCGGCGGGGCGACGGCGACGGGCGGGCCGTCATCAGCGGCATCCTCGGCTCGGGCCTGCGCACTCTCAAAGTGCTCCGCACCGACATCGACGGCGCCGGCGTCGACCTCGCCAACGTCGGCGTCGGCCGCTTCGACAGCATTCTCGGCGGCACGAACTTCAACGTCCGCCAGGACGAAGGCGTCAACGGCAACCTCCAGTTCGAGTCGATCGGCGGCGAGTCGCGCTTCGTCGTCGGCCGCCTGGCGCGCAAGTTCCGCGCCGAGGAGATCACCGGCGGCTCCTTCGCCTTCGGCGAACTCGTCCGCTTCGACGCCCGCAGCGACATGGGCGCGGTGCGGCTGGACATCGAAGACGCCGACCGCGCCATCATGAAGATCATCGGCAGCGTCACCGGCGGCGTCTGGACCGTCTGGGGCGAGGACGACCGCCGCGACTCCTGGAAACTCGTGGACATCCGAGGCTCCGCGAGCGGCCTGAGCCTCGAAGCGCCCGGACGGCTCATGACCCTCAAAGTCCGCGAAGACTTCGACGCCGACGTAGATGTCCTCGCCCTCAACAAGGCCACCCTCCGCGGCGACTGGTCCGGCACGATGATCCTCCGCCACGACGGCAGTGACTTCCGCGAGTCTTCGCGCTCCATCAAGGCGCTCGGCGTGGCGCGCGACGTGCTCTTCCAGGCCCAGGACTCGGTCCGCCTCATCCAACTCGGCGCATCCATCGACAGCAACTTCTACGTTGGATTCGACTTCTCCGTCACCAGCGGCCTGGTGGTTGATCCGACGCTGATCGTCAACGAGGACGCCCGGGTCAAGACCTTCAATATCCGTGGCCTGCGCGACGAGTTGTTCGGCATGGTCAACTCGATTGTCTCCGCGGTCACGTTCGGCAAGGTGTACCTCGACGACGTGAACGGGGATAACGGCGGCGTGCCCTTCGGCGTCTCCGCACGAACCGTCGATCGCATCCAGTTCAACACCGGCACGGGCGAGATCGTCAACCGCGGCGAGTCCTGGTACCTCGACAACGACAACAGCGACGACTTCCTCCTCGGACGGATCATCTGACGCAGGACCACGGCGCTGAGACACTCATTCCCAACCCCCGGCCCACACACGGGCCGGCGGCTAGGATGGTCCCGTGGCAGGACTGCAACTTCCCTGCGGCCGGGCCGTAGGAAGTGGCATCCGGTGTGTCGCTTCAACCTCAGGGGAAGTGCAATGAACCCATCGACGCTGCTTTGTGGATGGCGCCGCCTCGGCTTCGGCGCCTCGCTCTTGCTCACCCTCGTCCTGGCCGCCTGCCAGAGCAAGCAGGCCTCCAACCCGCACGTCTCCCCGGCCCTGACCGGCGGAGAAGCGGCGTGGTCGGCCGAAGTCATGGCCATCCTCGATGAGGGCAAGAACCGCAACCAGGTCATGGAGCACCTTCGGCACCTTACGCAGGGCATCGGGCCGCGCCTCACCGGCTCGACGCGGGCCAAGGCGGCCAACGACTGGGCCGCCGAGCAGTTCCGCTCGTGGGGGCTGGTCAACGTCGAGGTCCGCGAGTGGGGCACCATTCCCGCCGGGTTCGACCGCGGTCCTTCCTACGGCCGCATGGTCGCGCCGCGCGGTGCGGACCGCGAGTTCGAGTTCACCTGGTCAGCGTGGACACCGGGAACGAACGGCCCGGTGCGCGGCACGCTCTACCGCGAGCCCGCCACCCAGGAAGAGTTTGACGCGATCGCCGCCAACCTCAAGGGCGCGTGGATTCTCCAGCCCGCGCGCGCCAGCGGGTCGCGGCGCGGCGTCATCGATCCGGGCGGCGCCACCCCCACCGACTGGCTCGCCAAGTGCCGCGAGGCGGGAATCGCCGGTGTCATCTCCGTCGCCCGCGGCGGTGAAATCGTGCACACCGGCGGGAACTTCCGTAACGTCGATCTCAACAACCTCCCCACCAGCACCAACATCTCCGTCCGACGCTCCGACTACGACGCGATGAATAGCCGGCTGGCGGACGGCGAGGAGGTCGTCGTCGAGTTCGACTGCCAGGCGACGTTCATCCCCGGCCCCGTCCCCTGCTACAACACCATCGCCGAGATCCCCGGCACGGAGCGGCCCGACGAGATCGTGATCATCTCGGCCCACCTCGACAGTTGGGACGGCCCCGGCTCGCAGGGAACGGTTGACAACGGCACCGGCTCCTCCGTCACCCTCGAAACGGCGCGCATCCTTGCCGCCAGCGGCGTCAAGCCCAAGCGCACCATCCGCTTTATCCTCTGGACCGGCGAGGAGCAGGGGCTGCTGGGCTCGCGCGCCTACGTCGACTCGCTCTCGGAGGAGGAACTCTCGAAGATCTCCGCCGTGTTCGTGGACGACGGCGGGACGAACTACCAGGGTGGGCTTCAAGTGATCGAGTCGATGGCGCCCATGCTCGCCGAGGCGACGGCGCCGGTGAATCACGCGTTCCCCGACATGCCGGTGGCCATCAACATCAATCCCCGCATGCCGCGCGGCGGCGCGAGCGACCATGCGTCGTTCAACGCCAAGGGCGTCCCCGGCTTCTTCTGGGACGAAGTCGGACGCGCCGACTACCGCTACGCGTGGCACACCCAGAACGACAAGTTCGAGCAGGGCATCCCGGAGTATCTCGTTCAGTCTTCCACCTGCTCGGCGGTTACGGCGTTCAACCTCGCCAACGCTGAAACGCTTCTGCCCCGTCAGCAGCCCCTGGCTGAAGGGGAAGAAGAGGAGCAGCCGCGGCCGCGGCGCCGACCCGCGAGCGAGCAGAACTGACTCGCTGGACAGGCCTGCACGGAAGCGACGAGTCTGGTGCAGTTTCACTTCAGGCACGGCGGGTGCCGCTGCGCAATCGCTGCCTTGAACAAGCGTGCGGTGCGGCGGGCAGGGTTCATCGTCCTCGCTGGCGCGTCGGCCTGGTGGCGAAACGCGATGCCGCGACGCTTGCACGTTCGCACACAGCACGCTGGCGCGATGCTGTGTGGCACCCTCTTCCGAGGCGCGGGCGCCACACATCGACGCGCTTCCCGGGCCTGAGTTGGACCGAAGGCGGGCGATGTGTGCCGAGGGGCAAGGGCGGACGCTTGCACCTTCACGCTCGTCATCGAACTCCGCCGAGGGCGGCGGCGTTCGATGCCATTCCGCAGCGATGCGCTTAAAGCGGGAGAGCGCTAATGGATCGCCCGCGAGATGGTCATAATGGGCAGCAGCATGGCGATGGCGACGAAGCCGACCACCGCCCCCATGACGCCGATCATCGCCGGCTCGAGGTATTGGGTCGTGCGGGTGATGGCCTCGTCGAGTTCCTCCTCGGCGGTCTGGCCGATCTGCTCCATCACCGGCCCGAGGCGGCCGGTCGCCTCGCCCGCGGAGACCATGCGAACCACGCTCGGGCTGATGAGGCGGTTCTGCGAAAAGGAGTCGCTCAGCGAGCGGCCTTGCTCGAGGTCGAACTCGACCTGCTTCCAGAGCGACTGGTAGTAGGCGTTGTTCGTCAGGCCGCGGGTGATCGCGACGGCCTCGAGCAGATCGACGCCCGAGACGATGAGCGTCGCCAGCGTTCGGGCGCTTCGAGTGAGGAAGAGTTGGCGGTACATGCTCCCGACGACGGGCAGGTGGAGTTTGGTCCAGTCGACGCTCAGCCGGCCGTAGCGTGTGCGCAGGAACAGCGCGGCCAGAACGCCGAGGGTCACCAGCGTCATGGCGATCGTCAGCCAGTGCTCTTGAAGGAACGCGCTCAGGGCGAGCATGATCTTCGTCGGCGCCGGCAGCAAGGCCGCCCGCTTCGCGTAGATCGAGGCGAACCGCGGCAGGACGACCGTGACCAGGAAGACGGTGATGACCAGCGACAGGACGATCATCACGCAGGGGTACGCGACGGCGCTCTTGATCTGCCGCGCGGTCTTGAGTTCCTTGTTCATGTACTGCGAGACGCGGCCGAGCATCAGCGCCATCGTCCCCGACGCCTCGGAGGCCTTGACGAGGGTGACGGTGATGGGTGGGAAGACGCGCGGCCAGCGGGCCATCGCCGACGAGAGCGTCGCGCCGGAGTGAACCTCATCCTGGATGGCGCGCGCGATGCGCCGAAAGTGCGTCTGCTGGCCGACGGCGTTGAAGGCTTCGAGCGCATCGCCCAGGGGCACGCCCGCCTCGAGCATCACGCTGATCTGGTGGCAGAACTCGATCACGTCGGCCCGAGTGACGCGCTTCGCCGCTTCGACCGTGCGGATCTGCTCGACCCGGCTCTCCATCGACCGGACCACGCCGGGCGTGATATCGAGGACGTACTTGCCTTCGGCGCGGAGGAAGCGGCTCGCCTCCATGATCGATTCGGCGTTGACCGTGCCGTCGATGAGTTCCCCGCGAAGGTCGCGCGCTCTGTAGGTGAAGACTCCCATGATTCCGCTCTCCGATCCCGCCGCCGCCCGGGCCTACTGCATGGCGGTCGTGTAGAAGACCTCCTCGACGGTGGTCAGCCCTTCGACCGCCTTGCGCAGGCCGTCCTGCCGCAGCGTCGTGTACTTCAATTTCGCCAGCGCGGCGCGGATCTCGTGCAGATTGGCGCCGCGACCGATGGCCTCGAGCAGGTGCTCGCTGGGAATGAACAGTTCGAAGATGCCCACGCGGCCTGAGAAGCCCGTCGCGCGACACTTGGTGCATCCGGCACCGCGGTAAAGCGATTCGAACTTGCCGATCGACTGCTCGACCGCCTTGCGCGTAACCGCGTCGGGCTCGTACGCCTCCTTGCAGTGAACGCAGATCTTGCGGACCAGGCGCTGCGCCAGCACGCCGCGCACGATGGCCGCGACGAGATAAGGCTCGACGCCGAGGTTGATGAGCCGCGTGACGGCGCTGGGCGCGTCGTTTGTGTGAAGGGTGCTGAGCACGAGGTGGCCGGTGAGCGCCGCCTGCGTCACAATGCGAGCCGTCTCCGAGTCGCGGACTTCGCCGACCATGACCACGTCCGGATCCTGCCGCAGCAGCGACCGCAGGGCCGTGGCAAAGGTGAAGCCGGCCTTTTCGTTGACCTGAAACTGGTTGATGCCGGCGATGCCCGCTTCGACGGGGTCTTCGACCGTGCTGATGTTGATTTCTTCGGAGTTGAGTTCGACGAGCGCGGAATAGAGCGTGGTGGACTTGCCGCTGCCCGTCGGGCCCGTGACGAGGATGACGCCGTTGGGCTGGGCGACGATGTGCCGCCAGGTCTTGAGCATGTCGGGCGTGAAGCCGAGTTTCTCGACGTTTACGATCACGTTGCTCGAGTCGATGATGCGGACGACGACCTTCTCGCCGTTCTTCGCCGGCATGGTGGAGACGCGCAGGTCCACCGGCCGGCCGTCGAGCATGACGTGAATGTCGCCGTCCTGCGGCAGGCGGCGCTCTGAGATGTCCATCCCGGACATGATCTTGATGCGGCTGACGATCGCCAGTTGCATCGCGGGCGGGGGGCTGATCTTCTGATAGAGCCGCCCGTCCACGCGGTAGCGCACCCGCAGCCGGCCGTTCTCCGGCTCGATGTGAATGTCCGACGCCCCCTCCTGAACCGCGGAGTAGATGAGGAAGTTGACGAGTTTGACGACGGGCGAGTGACCCGCCACCTCCTCGAGTTTGGACAGTTCGGTGATCTGCCGCTCGACGACGGTAAAGTCGTCCTCGTTCAACTCCTGATAGATGTCGTCGATGACGAAGACGTTGGCGTCGGGAAGGTACTGACGCAGCGTGTTCTGGATGTCGGTGGCGGCGCTGGCGACGATCTGCACGTCGTAGTTGCTCAGCCGCGTGATCTCTTCGACGAGGTACAGGTTGGCCGGCTCGGCGACGGCGACAGTGAGGCGCCCGCGCACGAGAAACAGCGGCAGCACGCCGTGCGTCTCGAGGAACTCGCGCGGCAGAGTCTCGATGACCTTGGGGTCGGCGAGTTTGGGGGAGACTTTGGCGTAAGGAACGCCGTACGCCTCAGCGAGGACGGAGAGAACCTGGTCCTCGGTGACGTATCCCATCTCGACGAGGACTTCGCCCAGGAGTTTGCGGTGCCCGCCCTGCCCCTGTCCGGCGAGCGCCTGCTTCAACTGCTCCTCGGTGAGCAGGCCGCGCTCGAGGAGCATCTCCCCGAGTTGCATCTTGGTGCCGTCGCGGAGCGAGCAGCGATCGGTGGTCATGGATGCCTGAATCATGGTGAACTCCAACGGAACGGTGCTGAGCGCTGGTCGCTTGCGCCCTTATGACCTCGATACCTTGATGCCTTTCCCCTCACCTGAGCGACCGGATCGCATCCGTAACTTCCTCGTGCGTATCGAATTGATGCTGCAGTCGCGTGATCTCGAAGATCTTGCGGATGTTCTCGTCGGGCGCCACGAGGCGGATCTGGCCGAGGTGTTCGGCAGCGGCCTCCTGAAGCCAGAGGAGGGACTCAAGGCCGGCGCTGTCCACGAAGGTCATCCCCTGCACCTGAAGAACGAAGTCGCGCGTACCGCGCGAAATGCGCTCGGCGACGGTGCGCCGGAGGGAATCGACGTGGTCGTGGGTCAGGTCGCCGTCGATCGAGACGATTGAGATTTTGTCGTGGTCTTCGTACTTGACTCTCATGCCGCCACCCCGCTTTGCTGCTCCCTGGCCCGATCGTCGTCGCGCATGCGCTCGTAGGCCCGCAGGGGCGGGAGCGCGGCGCCGGCCGCGGCCTCGGGCGCGGGCGACGCGTTCGGGTCCATCATTTCGAGAAAGTGCGGAATCAATTCCGGATCGAACTGGCTGCCGGCGCAGCGGCGCATCTCCGCGAGAACGTCCGCCCAGGACAGTGCCCGCCGGTAGGTGCGCGTCGAACTCATCGCATCGAAGGCGTCGGCGATGCCGACGATGCGCCCGAAGAGCGGAATGTCCTCCCCGGCGAGTCCCTGCGGATAGCCCTTGCCGTCGTAGCGCTCGTGGTGGGACATGACGCCGGGGATGATGTCGTCGAAGTTGGGAATATCGCGGAGGATGCGCACGCCGATCTCCGGATGCCGCTTGATCATGCCAAACTCGTCGTCCGTGAGCCGCCCGGGCTTGGAGAGCACCGCTTCGGGCACGCCGATCTTGCCGACGTCGTGAACCAGCCCGGCGATGTGCACCCGCTGCACCGTCGCCTCGTCGAGGCCCATTCTCGCGGCCAGTTCGCGGCTGAGGAAGGCCACGCGGCGCGAGTGGCCGCAGGTGTAGCGGTCCTTCGCGTCGATCGAGGCGGTGAGGGCCTCGAGCGTGCCGAGGAACATCTTCTGCAACCCGTCGTAGAGCCCGACGTTGTCGAGAAAGATGCGCACGTGCTCGGCCGTGGCGCCGAGGATCTTCACCTCGAAGGAATTGATCTGGCTGCTCTCGCCCAGTTTGCCGCCGGCGATGATGGCGCCGTAGATGGTCTGCTCATCCGCGAGCGGCTGGACGATGAGCGAACGTTCGAGGGATTCAAGTTCGGGGCAATTGCACGTCAGCCCCTCTTCGCGCACCATCGGGTTCGCGTCGTCGCGCGTGCGAATGACGTGGTCGAGCGCCGCGAGCAGCGCCCGCCGATCGCACGTGAGTTCGCCCGCCAGGAACAGCCCGTGCGACAGGCTCCGGCAGCCCGCTTTGCGGTCGCTCAGCCGGATGGCAATCCATCGGAAGGGCATGACTTCGAGCAGGTCCTGACAGACCGAGTCGAGGAACTGCCGCGGCTGGCGCACGACGTTCATGTTGCGGCTGATCTTCTGGAGCAGCGCAAGTTCCTCGTAGGCGTCCGTGAGTTGGCGGCCGAAGGACTCGATGTGCCCGCCCGCCTCGCGCAGGTCGCACAGGTCGTGCAGCCACCACTCGACCGCTTGGATCAGCGTGGGGACGGCGGTGCGGTCGGGCAGCGACTGGACCATCAGTTGGCCGCGCGGATCGCGCCGACCGGCCTCGGCGCGGACCGTTCCCATCGCCGGATGGTCGGGCAGTTCGGAGGAGGCGACGAGGCAGAGAAGGTAACCCAGCCGCCGGCGCCGCTGGAGAATGGGCACGACAATGAGCATGAGCGGCGGATCGAGCATGGCGCCGCGCGGCGACTCCACTTCCGCCCCGAAGTGCCGCCCGGCGAGGCGCACGGCCGCCTCGGCCCCGCCCACGAGGTCGAACAGCCATGCGAACTGGTTTTCGAGCAGGCGCGGATCGTCGAATGCCGGCCCGGTCGCCAGCAGGCCGGCGGGAAGGGAGGCACAGCGCTGAGCGAGGTTCAAGAGCACCTCGCGCAGTTCAGGTCGATCGACCGGGTTGTCCCCGCATGAAGCGCTCATTCAGATGACCTGGCCCCCACCGCCTCGGTCACGCACGCGACGAGTTCCCTCGGGCTGAACGGCTTGCCGAGACACTTGCGGATGTTCACGTCGCGCAGGTCGGCGTCGTCAAGCGCGAAGCCGCGCGCCGTGAGCATGATGACGGGAATCGAAGCCGTCGCCGGATTCTGCTTGAGGCGCTGGCACATTTCCAGGCCGGTGAGGAAGGGCATCTGGTAGTCGGTGATGATGAGATCAGGTCGCTGCTCGATGGCCGCCGCCAGTCCCTCCTCGCCGTCCGACGCGGTGATCACCTCGAACCCGGCGTTGGAGAGTTTGAGGCTGACCACGTGCTGGATGTACGTTTCATCGTCCACGACGAGGACGCGGGCCTTGCCGCCCGATCGCTCGCCGCCGCGGGCGCCTGAGCGCTCCTTCTGCACCGCCATGATCTCATCCTCCCTGCTTGCATGGCACGATGAACCAGAAGCGGCTTCCCTTGCCGACTTCGCTTTCCACCCCGACTTCGCCGTGGTGAACCGACTCGACGATCTGCTTGACGAGATTGAGCCCCAGCCCCGTCCCCTTCGCCACGCGCTCGTGCTTGTCTACCCGGTAGAACTTGCTGAAGAGTTTGGGCAGCGCTTCGGGCGGGATGCCCAGGCCCGTGTCCGAGACTGAGACGATGACGGAGCGGTCGCAGTCGGTGAGGTCCGGCGCCACGGTGACGCGCCCGCCGTCGGGCGTGTACTTGATCGCGTTGGAGATCAGGTTGGTGATGACCTGCTTCATCATGTCCTGGTCGACGTCGGCGTGGCAGGCCTGGTGCGGGCGCTGGAAGTGAATCCGGATCTGCTTCTCGGCCGCCTGCGGCTTGAGAAGTTCGGCGGCGTCCTGCGCGATGGGGACGAGGTCCACGTTCTCCCAGTTCGCGGTGATCATCCCCGCCTCGATGCGGCTGATATTGAGCATGTTGTCGATCATGCGGCCGAGGCGCTCGGCCTCGTGCTGGATGATCTCGTAGAACTCGCGGCGGGCCTCTTCGTCGCGCGCCTCGCCGTCCAGCAGCATCTCGATGTACGCCTTGATCGAACTCAGCGGCGTGCGCAGTTCGTGGCTCGCCTTGCTCACGAACTCGTTCTTCATGCGGCTGACCTGCCGCTCCTGCGTGATGTCGTGCAGGATGGTGACTACGCTCGACGCCTCGCGCGTCGGATCGGCGAGCGAGGAGAGCGAGACTTCGACGTTGAGGGGCTCGGGGTCGCGCGGCAGGACGCACTCGGCGTGCTTGCGCGAGTTCGAGTTGCCGGCCTCGGCCGCCTCCTTGATCAACCCGACGATCTGCGCCTCGCGCAGCACCTTGTTCACGGGCTTGTTGAGCGCCTCCTCGCGCCGGAACGCGAAGAGGCTTGCCGCCGCGTCGTTCGCCATCACCAGTTCGTTGAACTCGTTCGTCACCAGCACCGCGTCGCGCAGCGAGTGGAGCACGTCGGAGAGGTGCTGCACCTCCGTTTCGGCGAGGTGCTTGCGGATCTCCGTCTGCCGGATCTGCGAGCGGATCGAGCGACACTCGCCCGCGAGTTGCTCGACGACGTCGAGGTGAACGCGGGCGATCTCCTCAAGGGGCGCGGACAGCCGGTGGGCTGGGGCTTCGGCGGGTTCGACGACCTCGACGGTCGCGCGAAGGCGGGCGAGTTGCTTCCGGACCGCGGCCCCGGCGGCGAAGCCCGCGCCCGCGCCGGCCAGGGCGCCGAGCATCCCCTGCAACCCCAGGGCCGGCCACGAAGGCACGCCTGAGGCCGACACGACCAGCCCGGCGATCACCGCGGCCGCGACGGTCGCGGCGCCCGTCAGCCCCGCCGCCGCAAGCGAAATGATCCAGGCCACTCTCATCCCCCGTACGCTCCCATCTCGTGGTTCCGTCTTCCCCGAGCCGCGCCGGAGCGCCGACCCGGCGCCGAGTCTCAGCGATTCAACTCCGCGCCTTCCGTCGCCACGCCGGCGAGGAGCAGCGCCTGGGCCCGGGCGCTGTGCGGCGCGACCATGCGCGCGGTGCGGAAGGCGTCGAAGGCCTCCCCTTCCCGCCCGGCCGCCTTCAGCGCCATGCCCAGCAGGATGTAGGGCTCTTCGTGCGCCGGCCGCAGAGCGCACGCGCGCTCGTAGTCGGCGATGGCCGCGTCGAGGCGGTTCTCGCGCTCGTGCACCATTCCTCGGAGCATGAAACTCTCGAACCGGTTCGGCCAGACGGCGATGGTCCGGCTCACGACGTTCTGCACGCGCCGCATGTCGCCGAGTTGAAAGGAGACGCTCCCCAGTTCGAACCACAACTGCGGGTCGCTCGGATCCTCGTCGATCAGTTTGAGATAGATCGAGCGCGCTTCGACAAGGCGGTTGCCCGCCGTCAGGCACAGCGCCTTGAGGTGGCGCAGGTCGGGCCGCGCCGCGAACTCCGGGTCCTTGAAGAGTTGATCGAGGTAGTACTCCGCCTTGGCGTGGTCGCCCGACTTCATCAGGCTGATGACGAGCAGTTCCATGATGCCCTTGTCCTCGGGCATGAGCAGCAGGGCGCGATGAAAGTGCTCCGCCGCGACGGCCGGCTCCTCGCGCAGCATCGCCAGGTGCCCCTGCGCCCGCTTCACCGAGGCGTTGTTCTCGAAGTGCTGGCGCGAAATCTCGATGAGGTGCTCCGCTTCGTCCAGCCGGCGCATCGCGATGAGCGTCTCCAGCGCGGCGAGGAAGTAGTCCGGATTGGTCTCGTCCGTCGCGAGCGCGGCGGAGTAGCGGGTGTAGGCGTTCGCGGAGTCGGACCAGCGCTGGTACACGAGGCCAGAGTAGTAGTGGGCGTCGCCGCATTCGGAGTCAAGGCGCAGCGCCGCCTCGAATGATTGGAGCGCCGCCTCGAGCCGGTTCAACTCGACCAGCACGCGCCCCCGCATCACGTGGTGGGCCGGATCGGTCGGCACGAGCGAGATTGCGCCTTCGATGTTGGTGAGCGCGTTCTTGAGGTTGCCGACCTGAAAGTCCTGCCGCGCCTGCTGGGCGGCGAATTCGGCGCTGTTGCCGGCGAATCGCTCGCGCGCGTCCAGACGCGCCTTCTCCGGCGCCGTCTTTCCGGCGCATCCCGCCAGCACCACGGCCAGCGACACCGCTCCGGCCGCGAGGACGCAGCGCCTCAGCGCGCCCGCGGGGGACGCCAGCCTCGATCGGGGAGGAGCCGGGTGGATTCGAGTCGTTTCGGTCGTGCTCATCGTGCAATCCTCCGCGCCGCGGCGCTGTGGGTCACTCTCTTCACATCACCTCGCCGGACCGCCTTCCGCCTTTGACGGCGCCCGCCCGACGGCGGCATCCGGTCCGGAGATCCGCCTCCGGTCGTTCACTTTGAGGGAACCGTGTCGGTGGGCACTTCGACGAGCACGCTGCCGGACTCCTCGCCGGGCAGCGCCGGCTGACCGGACTGCTGAGCCGCGACCCACGCCTGGTAGCGCGCCAGAGCCGGGCCGAAGTGCAGCGCCCCCATCGGCGTCACCGAGAGGCTCAGCGCCACCGACTGCCCGAGGCGCAGGTTCTGCTCCGCCGCCTGCAGCGCGAAGTCGTTCTGCTGCTCCGGCGTCCGAGTCCCGGGCGCGCAGGGGTCGCCCGCGAGCGGAGGCAGGAGCGCCGGGTTGGTGAACGCGTTCTCGTCGATGTTCCAGACGCCGGTCTCGTCCTGCCACGTGCTCAGGCCGTACTCGAACCAGCAGTCGCTCATCTCCGTGCGGCCGTTGTCGGCCCCGCCCCAGGAGATTTCATTCTCAGTCTTCGGTGAAGGCGTCGCGCCGCCGGCAGGCGTCGCCGTGGGAGCCTTCGTCGGTTCCGTGGTCGGAAGAGCCGTGGCGCCGGTCGTCGTGGTTGACGCCGGGACGGCCTGCGGTCCGGTGGTGGCGCCCGCGGTCGTCGCGCCGCCCGTCGAGCCCCCGGTCTTCGCCGCGCCGGTGGTCGGGAGGAGCGGATCGGTCGCCGGGCTTGCCGTGGTCTCCCCGCCCTGCGACGGCCCGTTCATCTGATTGAGACTCGCGTCGATGTGCTCGTTAGAGAGGTTGCGCATGATCGAGCCGTTGAACCACCTCTCCGACTTGCCGAGCAGCCGCTCGCGCATCTGGATGACCTGCGGCTGAGTGCGCTTGAGGCTGAGGGACAGATCGATGTAGTAGAGGGCGAGTTCAGAGTCGCCGGCGGCGATCGCCTCCTCGGCCTTGAGGTTGTAGCCGTTCGTCAGCCGGTCGTTGCTCCAGGGAAGGACGCCGTTGCGGCCGCCGAGGCGGGCGTCTTCGACCATTTCGTTGGCGCGCTGGCCCTCGGAGATGAGAACCTCGTCGCGCATGATCGAGGGAGTGATGAGGAAGGTGATCTCGCTGCGGCGCGTGATGTCTTCCTTGCCCTTGAAGGCGGCGCCGATGATCGGGATGTCCCCGAGGAAAGGCACCTGCCGGCGCGTGAGCGTCGTCTCTTCGCGGAACAGGCCGCCGAGCACGATCGTGTTTCCGTCCTTCACCACGACGTTGGTCTGGAGTTCCTGCGTGATCTGGTCGGGGATCGTGAAGGTGCTGCCGTCGCTGCCCGTCACGTCGCGGATGATGCCTTCCGAGACGCTGGGCTTGAGTTCCATGCGGATGTACCCGTCCTTGCCGACGAAGGGACGGAAGATCAGTTGCGTGCCCGTGTCGAGGAACTGCACGGTCTGCGTCGTGCTCGTCTCCGTCGAGGTCGTCGAGAGGTAGCCGATGCGGCGGCCGATGAGGATCTGCCCGCGGTTGCGGTTGACGGCGAGGACGCGCGGCCGGGAGAGGACGGTCGTGTCCGTTACCTCGTCGAGGACGCGGAGGAAGATGCTGATGTCGTCGGAGATGATGCCGACCTTCAGGCCGCCGGCTCGCTGCGTCTGGCCGACGTTGCTGCGCACCGCCGTGGCCTTGTTGTCCGGGGGCTGGAAGCCGCTCTCGCCCGCTCCGCTCAGGAGGTTGTCCACCGTCGAGAGCGGGTTGGTGAAGTCAAGGAAGTCGACGTCGGCCAGGAGCGACCAGTCGATGCCGAAGGCGTTGTCCTCGTTGAGCGTGCTCTGGAGGACCGTCGCCTCGACCTGGACCTGCTGCGGCCGGATGTCGAGTTCGGTAATCAGCCGCGCGATCTCTTCGACGTTCTCCGGGAAGTCATGGACGACCATGGTGGCGTACGAAGCCCAGTTCTCGCCGCCGCCGTCGGATTCATCGGGCTTGAAGCCCGGCGCCACCTCGGCGCTGACGGCGATGGTCCCCTTCTCGGAGAGCAGCGGCGTCACGAAGACCGAAGCGTCGGCCGCGTTGAGGTAACTGAGTTCAAAGCGGCGATAAACGAGTTGCTTGGCCGCCTCCTTGATCGCGCGCAGTTCCTCGAGGGTGTAGACCTTGATGAAACTCCCCTCCTCGACGTACCCGTAGCCGTTGCTGTTGAGAATGGCGTCAAGGGCCTCGAAGAAGGTCACGTCGTAGAGGTCGGCCGAAACCGTGCCGCTGACGTTCTTGGAGACGATGATGTTGCGCTGGCTCTGGATGCTGAGCATCTGCAGCACCTTCGCCAGGTCGGTGTTCTGGACGTGGATGTCCACGGTCGAGTAGGCGGAGACTTCAACCTGCCCCTCGAGTTCCTCCTCGACGTTGCCGGAGGATCGGGCGGGCTGGGCGGGCGGCGTCTGCGCCCACGAATCAAGGTCGATCTGCCCGAGCGCGGGCGTGACGAGGCCGACGCACGCGGCGCACGCCAGGCCGTAGGCCCGAAGCGAGCCGAGCGGAAAGAGGGATCGCGGCGAAGGTGCGGGCGCGACCTGCGTCATTGCGGCGAAGGCGGCGCGATTCCGTCCCGTGGTAGCATGGCAGTCCGTCATGATTGCTTTCTCCCCTCTCGAGGCCGGCCCTTCGCCCGCAGTCCCATCGCGGCGTCGGGTCCGATCACCCCGGAGTGTCCATCTTCACTTCCACCCGCACCTGATCCTTCACCAGGATCACACTCCGCTTGAGCACGCGCTCAAGCACGAATCCGTCAATCGTCCCCCCCTCACGCACGACCCGGTCGTTGATGACCGCGGCCGGGGCCGCGCCGAGGATGAGGCTGCCCAGTCGGAGGCCTTGCGCTTCGCGTTCGATCTGCTGGCGCCGGGTCTCCGGAGAATCTTCGGGCGTCTCGGATTGTGACTTGGGGGCAACCTCGACAGACCCGGCCGCTTGTTCCGGCTGGGAAAGCAGTGCCTGCGGCGCGGCGAAGATATTGCGCGCCGGCGACTCGGGGGAGTCCAGATAAACCACCGGCGCCGTTTCAATCGACGGCCGCCGCGGCGACTCCCCCGCCGGCGCGCCCGCCCCCGCCAGCGCCGCTCCGGCTTGCTCGGGCGGATCCGCCAGCCCTGTCCGCGGAACGTCCTGCAGCAGCAGCAGCCGCGCCCAGAGCAGCAACCCCACCGCCGCGAGCGTGCACATCGCGCCGAACCGCCGACGATCCGTCGTCAATCGAATCCACAATCGCTGAAAGTCCTCGTTCACGCGACGCCTTCCTTTCACTTCCCGGGCGCGCTCGGTTCGGGGGCGGCGGCGACGCGGTAGTACGCATCGAGGCCCAGCGTCGCTTTCACGTCACCGCTCGACGGATTGACGTTTTGCGCCGAGAGCGAACTGATCCGCACGAGCCGCGGGAGCGCTTCGATCCGCCGCACGAGTTCGACGATGAGGTCGAAGCGACCGACCGTCTCGACGAGCAGGCCGCTGCTCGCGGTCGCGCCGAAGGCGGTTTCGCGGCCCCGGTTCAGTTTTGCGCCCTCGAGTTCGAGTTCGCGGATGTCCGAGGAGATGCCGCTGATGACGCCGGCGACGTCGCCCGAGTCGGGAATCGGCCGCGTCTCCGTCGCGAGCCGCGCTTCCAGGTTCGCCAGCCGGCGTCGCGCCCGGTCGCGCAGGCCATAGTCGTCTTCCGCCTGCGCCACTCGCTGGTTGAGCGTGCGAATCTCGCCGAGCACGCGCCCGCGCTGCTCATACGCGGGGCGCACGAGCGTCAGGTAGGCGAAGATCGCGGCGCCGAAGAGGATCGAGCCGTACTTGAGGCGCGTAAGCATCGAGGTCATCGCCCGGCGCTCCTTCCGTCATTCGTCAGCGCGGCCGCGCCGCCGGGTCGCGGCAGGCGATCGCCTTCCGCCGCCGGATCGTCCGCCTCGCCGAAGACGAAGCGCTGCTCCAGGTCGACCTCGAAGCGCACGCGGAACTCCCGCGCCGCGGCCTGCGCGATCGTTCGCGTGCGGTCAAAGTCCAGAATCACTCGGTCGAACGCCGCGTGCGATTCGAGGCGGCCGATGAACTGGGCCACCTGCACACCGTCCTGTCCGATGCCCGTGAGGGTGACGGTGAGAAAGCGGAGGAGGTTCCGCTCATCGACTTTGCGGCCCTTTGAGCGATTGACGCGCTCGCGCAATTCCTCCATCGCGGAAGCGGCCTCGGCGCGCTGTGAGACGTTCAACTCCAGATCCGTGAGGTACAGGCCCGGAGGCATTTCGTGGCTGATCAGCGCCAGCACGTCGCTGATCTCGATGGGCAGCGCGAGACGGTAGTAGTCGGAAAGCCGTTCCGCCGCCGCATCCGCCTTGCGGTTGGTCTCAAGGCCCTCGGCGCGGACGGCTTCGAGTTGCGCCGCCTGGGCGGTCAGTTCCTGGGCCAGGGCCTTCATGCGTCCGACGCCGAGGCGCGAGTGAATGACCAGCCCCGCGATCACCACGGCGGTCGCCAGCCCATAACTCGCGAACCGGCGGCGCAGGCGCGAGTCGCCCAGGCGCTGGCGGTATTCGGGCGGCATGAGATTGATGGGTCGACTCAAGCGGCACCTCGCTTCGCCTTGGCGGGCGCCGACTTCGCCGGGGCGGCGGCCGGCCTGCGGCGGGTGGAAACCTGGAACATCGAGGCGCCTCGCATCGCCAGCCCCGCGGCCACCGCCCACTCCGTCAGCGACGCCGACCGCCGCTCCAGGCGCATCTGCGCCGCGGTTACGTCAATGCCGTCGAGCGGGCTGGCGACGCGCGCTTCAACCTTGAGATGCTCGGTGAGGATGGAGGCAAGGTTCGGCTCGCGCGCTTCGCCTCCGATGATGCTGACGTGCTCCGGGCGGGCGCCGCGGAAGGTCACGCTGTAGTAGCGCAGGCACAGCGCCGCCTCCTGGCCCAACTCGTGCAGGAGCGGGCGCACCGCCTCGTACGCCGCGCGATTCACCCGGTCGCCCGGGCCGGCCGGCTGTTCCGAATCTGAAAGACGCTCGAGGCGCAGCTGGCGGGCTGCGTCTTCATCAAGACTGAGGCGCTCGCCGACGGCCCGGTTGAGGTCGCGGCCGCCGATCGCCACGGGCTTGATGAACGCGACCTCGCGGCCGCGCGTCAGGCACACCGTCGTCCCGCTCAGGCCGACGTCGATGATCATCTGCACGACGGCCTGGTCCTCCTGCCGCCGCAGCGAGCGCGTCAGATTGCGGGCGGAGGCGAGGAAGGGAGCGTCGACGGCGACGGGCCGCAGGCCGACGGCGAGCAGGGCGTCGAGGCAGCACGCGAGCACGCCGCGGCGCGACGCCACGAGGATCACCTCGTCGCGCGTGTCGTGCCCCTGCGCCACTTCGCCCGCGCGGATCCACTCGACTTCGAGATCCTCCATCGGTACGGTGAATCGCTCCGACGCCTCCCAGCGCACCGCCTTCTGCCGCTCTTCGTCAGTCATTGCCGGCATGCGCACGGCGCGCACGAGAAGATCCGATGTGCTCGGCGCCACGACGCACACGTCGCCTCTGAAGGGACTGGCTTCGAGCGCGGCCCGCAGCGCGCGCTCGATCTCGGCGTGGCGCTGCTCCGGATCGTCGGTCAGGGGTCGGGTGAAGGGCCGGCGCGACGCCGCCGTGACTCGCAGCAGCCCTCCCTCCTCGTGCATCTGCATCAACTTCACTCCCGAGGCGCCGAGGTCGACGCCGATCGGGAGAATCGAGTTATTCAGGAAGTTCCATCTCACCCGCGATGCTCCTCGTTTCCGGCGGCCGGCGTCATTCCAGGCGGACGACCGAGACGCGGCCAGTGAAACCGCTCACGCGGACCTCGAAGCGCTCGCCGTTGCCGCTCACGACGAACGAGCCGCCGATGCTCGACGCGTTCTCTCCGGTTACCGGCCCGCCGATCGCGTCATAGGTGATGAAGTTCTGCCCGCCGTCGAAGTCCGCCTCTTCGATCCTGATGTTCGGGAAGCGCCGGTCGGTGGCGAAGTCGATGACGTAGCGCCCCGAGCCTTCGTTGGAAATCGGGTCGTACAGCACGTCGTTCTCCGGATCGAAGGGCGACGCGAGCAGTCGATAGCCCATCCCGTCTTCCTCGAAGAGGACCCGGCGCGGCGATTGACGCGCCATGGCGTCGGACTGCGCAAAGGACAGGTCCGAGACGATTCGGCGCACGGCCGCCTCGGTCTCGAAACTGACCGCATTGCGCATGTTCGGGATGAGGATCGACGCGGCGATGCCCATCAGCGCGATGATGATGAGCATCTCGATGAGCGTGAAGCCCCGTCTCGATCCTCGCTGCTTCGCCGTTGCCGTCCTCGCGTGCATGGCAGGTTCCTCATGTCGCTTTCGACTCGGTCCACCCGCCAGGTTCACTCGCTTTCGATGCGCACCGGCGGCATCGACGTGACCTTCACTTCGAACTCGGTCTTCTCGATCAGTTTGCGCAGCGAATCCACGTTCGCGTTCAGCCGCCGCAGTTCGCGGATCATCTCGAGGCGCTGGCTGCCGGCGTCGGGGATGCCGACGGGCTGGCCGGCGACGGCGGCGGGCGCCAGCGCCCCGCGGTCGGCGACGAGAATCGTGGCGAGCAATCCGAGAGCGACGGCGTTGAGCGTCAGAATCGTGTTGGCGTAGCGGCGTCGGCGCATGAGGCCCCTCCTCGCGTGGCGGGCGAAGACGGAGCCGACGGGCGATCTCTCAGAAACGATCCGAGGGAGCGACCCAGCGCAGGTCCGTCACGATCGTGCCCACTCGCCGAGTATCGGTCGGTTCTTCAAGCCAGGTAAGGCGAATCACCGCCCGCGCGGGGGCGGTGTCCGGACGTAGCGGTTGCGCCGAATCGGTGCCGGTAATCTCGCAACCGATGAGCGGCTGCGCGATGACCGCGCGGATCGCGTCGTCTCGCCCGATCATCGCCTCCAGCCGCCGCACATCTCGGACGTCGCGCAGCGCGACGGCCGGATCATCCTCCGGGGCCGGGGTCCACGTGAAGGCAAGCAGGCTGCGCAGGACCGGGCTGTAGCGCACGACCAGCAGTTCGGAGAGATTGACGACGCCGGGGTAGCGGCTGTCCTCGGTCCAGAAGACGAGTACGTCGAGTTCGGTCGACCGCTCGCCCTGGTAGACCAGCGCCAGCGTACGGCCGGCGCTGTCGATGAGGGACCTGAGCAGATCGTGCTGTGCCGCGTGCGGCGCGGAGAGTCCGGTGGAGGAGGTGGCGGCGGAAGCGGCCGGCGGGCCGGCCCGGAGCAGCCGGGGCCCGACGATGAGGGCCGAGGCCGTCAGCGTCGCCGCGACGCCCAAGAGCGCCAGCGCCTCCGTCCACGCCGCCCCGGCGCGCCGCGTCGAACACCGGCGCGGGCTCGATCCGCGCTGCGAGGTCTTCTCTGCGGGGGCAGGCGCTCGATCAATAGTCGTAGTAGGCGCGGCCATTCTCATCCTGACCCGCGAGGTAGGCCTTGAACTCCATCGACTCGGGCTTGTACAGCCATCCGTAGGACGTCGGTCCGGTGGGCGGCGGCGGCAGCGTGCTCCCGTTGGGCACGACGAACACCGCGCTCAAGCCGTTGATCGGATTGATGGGAATCTCGGCCATGTAGGGGCCGAAGCGGAACGTCTGCGAGGAACTGCTGCCCACCGAGCCGTCCGACGAGGTGGGATTGGTCATCTGCGCGACGAAATCGGCTTCGGTGGGGGTGGCGTCGGGATCGCCTCCTGGATAGCCCGGCGAGACGCCGTGGTGCTGCGCCCGGTAGACCTGGATCTGCTGCCTGATGTAGCGCAGGTCCTGGAGGAGAGCGGACCCGCCGGCGATCTCAGACGCGCCCGAGAATCGCGGCGCCACGATCGCCGCAAGAATCGCGATGATCAGGACGACGATGATGAGTTCAACGAGCGTGAAGGCGCCTTCGCGCCGCCGCAACGTCGATCCGTGCTGGTCTCGCCTCTCGGACATCATCGGCTCCATCCGGTCCGCCCGCCGACGCCGCGGGCGGCGACTCCGCCGGCCCGGCTCGATCGTCACGGGCCCGGCGGGCTGTACGTGTTCGTAATCTCGTCAAAATACGGGGCCGTAATCACTCCATCGACGTCATCCCACACCCATCCGATGTCGGTGGCGTCCACGGTGCCGATTCCGGGTGAATTGGTGAAGGGGTTATAGGGCACGTTAAGAAGATAGGTGTTCTCGTCGGTGGGATTGACCAGCGGATCCCAATCGCTCTCCGTCCCCGTGGTGCCGAAGGGTGGCAGCGAGTTGTGCCGCGCCTTGTAGACCTCGATCTGCCCGCGGATCGTCTGCAACTGGCTCTTGAGCGTCGAGACGGACGTCTCAACCCTCGCGTTTGTAAACTGAGGGATCACGACGGCGGCCAGGATGCCGAGAATCACAACCACGATGAGAATCTCGACGAGCGTAAAGGCACGGGCTGACAGAGTGCGTTCGAGGCGCATGGGGTACGACTCCGCGTCACGCGGTTGCCCGGTGACAGTTCCACCCGCGGACAAAAGAGAGGCGGCAGTGTTCCCACTGCCGCCTCTTGAGAGATGCACTCAGACGAGATTACCGGTTGTAGATGTTGTTGATCTCGTCGAAGCCGACCGCGTAGATGCGGTTCTCGACCGCATCCCACAGCCAGCCGTCCGTCGCGGGGTCGCCTTCCGTCAGCGGATCGGTGCCGGCGACGATGAGCGAATTGCCCGTGAAGGGATTGATCGGATCGGACTGGAGGTAGGCGCCTTCCGTCCACGCGCCGTTGTAGGCGTCCGGATCGGTCAGCGGCAGCCACTGATCGGCGACGAAGTCGGGCACGAACCCGTTGTGCTTGACGCGCATCAGTTCGATCTGGCTGCGCACCGTCTGCAACTGGCTCTTGAGCGACGAGGCCGACGCCTCCTGGCTCGCGTTGGTGAACTGCGGGATCACGATCGCGGCAAGAATGCCGAGAATCACGACCACGATGAGAATTTCCACCAGCGTGAAGCCCTTCCTTCGAACATTGACGTTCATCATCGATGACTCCTTCGCGAAATGAGTTGAAGACGCAAGCGCTGCTTCGAGTTCTTCGACTGGGCCTGCGTCTTCACCAGGGCCCGGCGACACGTGTTGGACTGGACCATTCCCGGGCGCTCGGCGGCGACCGGCGAGTTGCGCGGCCCGCGCGGTGTCCTCCCCTTCGGCACACCGCCCGGCCGCCGCGACGCTCGAGATGCCCGAGAACGTGCGTTCCATCGTCAGGAAGATCGACGGGCGACGGCGACGTCTGGAGCCGGCCGCTTCAAGACAGCCCCGACCCTGACGCCTGCGACGGCCGTCGGGTTTCCAGACCCACGCCTCGCGGCGCACCGAAAACAACGTCGCGCCGGTCCGGGGCCGGCGCGACGCGCGTTCGTCTCTCGATTATCGGCTCGCGCCGCTTCAGTCCGAAACGACGAGCGGGACCATATTGGACGCCGGGAGGTTCAACGCCCCGTGCGCCTGCGCCGCCGCCGTCGCCACCGGACCGATCGCGGTCTTGACGAGGTTCACCAGCGCCGCGACCTGCGCCTCGCTCGCGTACGAGCCAAATCGCTTCGCGGAGTGCGCCACATATTCGAAGAGCGCAACCTGCACGGCCTCGTCCGGCTCGGCGAGCGCCGCGTTCAGCAGGGCCGACTGGGCCCGGGAGCCGTTCACCCAACTGAGCGTCTGCGCCGCCGTCAGCCGCAGTTCGCCGGTGAAGTTCGTCAGCGCCTCGACGAGCGCCGTCTCCGCCAACTTGATGTCGTACGCCGCGCTGTTGCGCACCGCGACGTCGCGGAGCACCTGCAGGGCCTCGGCGGCGTAGGTGTCCGCCTCCTCGCTGGTGATGAGTTCGCCCGTCGTCGTCGAGACGAGCGCCTGCAGCGCGTTGGTCAACTGATCCTGCGACAGGCCGAGGCGGATCACCGCCACGCGCCGATTGCCGTCGAACTGCCGCCTCAGGTTCATCACGTCTTCGGACGCGGTGAGCAGCGCCACGGGCGTCGCGGAGACCTGAAGGTCCGTCTGGATCGAGGCCACAATCTCGCCGGCGCGATCGGGCGAAGTCATCACGAGGAAGAGATCCACCCCCGGCGCCGCGGCGAGGTCGCCGCGAAGACCCGCATACGAAGAACGAGGCGGCAGCACCGTGAAGCCCATGTCGCGCAGGTTTGACGCGATGCTCCGCTGGTCCTCCTCGTTGTCGGCGATGACGGCCGCGAAACGCTCATCGCCCGTGCGGATCGCGCCCGCGAGGATCGGCACGACCCGATCCGAGCCGTCGAACGAGTCCATTGGCAGCGCGCGGCCGAGCGCGAGGGCGGCGTCGTAGCGGACGCGCCTCTCCGGGAAGGCAAGCGAGTCGATGAGCGGGGAAGGCCGGCCCCCGCCGACCCACAGGCTGGCGCCGCCCGCGGTCCCGTTGAGCGCCGCGATGGCGTGCCGCGCCAGACGCGCGTTGAGATCCCGATTCGCACGATCGAGCACCGACTGCGCCGCGGCGGGTCCGGCGGCGACGGCGTAGTAGAGCGGCGGGCGCCGGTCCGGCCCATAGGTCGGGTCTTCGCCCTCGCCCAACTGGTCGCTGCGGCGGAAGTTCGAGGCGATCCACAGGCTCAGCGCCGGCAGCGAGTTCGCGTCATGCCGAAGCGCCTGTTCGGCGCACCGCATCGCCATCACTTCGGCGAAGATGTGCGTCGGCACCGGCACCGCGTAAAGCCCCGTTCCCGAACGGTAGTACCAGACGTTGTTCGTCTCCTCGAGCGGCCAGGCCACGAGGCTCTCCGCCTCCGACCAATAGAGGTCGGCGAGCGTGAGCCAGATGTCCACGGTCGAAGCGTCGGCGAGCCCGCCGAGGCGCTGGTGCGCACGACCCGCCGCGGCCCGCGCCGCCTGCGCCGCCGTCGGATCGTTCATCAGAGTGCGCAGCGCCGGGAGCGCGTGAACGTGATTGATCTGTCCGAGGATCTCGCACAGGCGCTCCTGCGTCACCGGTTCGACGTACGGCAGCGCGACCGAGAGCGGCGTCACCGCCTGCCGGCCGATGCTCTCAAGCACTTCGGTGCAGCGGACTTTCAGTTCCATCGGGTTCGAGCCGGTCAGCACGTCAAGCAACTGCGGCACGGCGTACTCGCCGGCCGCGCGAAGCGCTTCCTCCGCCATCAGGCGTCCGCGCGGCGTGCCGGCGAGGTTCTGAATGTGCCGCGCGATCTCTTCCGGATCGCGGGCCATGTCGATCCGCCCGCGGTTGATGCGCATCTGCAGTCTGCCGGCGATGTCTTCGAGTTCGGCCACGCGCATGGCCCGGACGACGGCGTCGTCCAGCCGCCCCCACACTCCCATCTCGTCGATGATGCGATAGAGGTCGGCGTCGGCGATCTCGGATTCGACGATCGCCTGGGCCGAACTGTGCGCCAGTTCCGGCCGCGCGACGAGGACATAGTGGATGAAGTCCTCGAGGAGCCGGGCCTCGCGCGGCTTGCCGCCCGAGTCGGGCGTCTGCGCCGCCGCGATCGAGGCGGGCGCGAACAGACAGGCAAGGACGAGGCCGAGCACGCACAGCCGGCGCAGTGAGGTGTGGAACACAGGCAGTCTCCGCCAAAAAGGGGTCCGGTCGAGTCGTCTCCGCCGGGCGTCCCGCCGCCCCGGTCGAGAGGCCGCCCACGCCCGCCGCGAGGCGGCGGTGGCGGCATTGTAAGTACGGAATGTATCGAGTGGATGCGCCAGTGTCAACGAGGCGGCCAAAAACCCCAATCAACCCCCAGCGAGGCGCCCGCCCTTGCCCCGCCTGTTGACCGCCGTCCCACGCGCCTGTAGAGTCGATCGTCAAGGGCGTCCTTCTCGCCCCCGACGCCCGCGGGCGCCGAGGCGGGAGGGCTGAAATGGGAAGCGTGGTGCAAATCCACCGCGGACGCGCCGCCGTAATGGGTTGCCCGGGATTCAACTTCCCGGGCCGCCCGCGACCACTCGCCACTGCCGGGCCGACGGCCCCGCGGGAAGGCGGTCGCGGGAGACTCTGAGCCGGAAGACCTGCCACTGACACGGGGCTTTCCCTTCGCCGGAAGCGGCGAGCGGGAGACCCCACGTTGGCCGTCCTCGCGCTCCGGGACGTCGCGGCACTCGGCTTCTGTTCCGTTCCTGGCAGAAGACCCGGCCCCGACTTCGGCGAGGCCGGTCGTCTCGTGGTTCGCGTTCAGGAGCCGCCCTTCGCGTCATAGGGGTGAACAGAGGAGTTCCGCCATGCTTTTCGTTTCTTTCTCCGGCCGGGCGCGGTGCGCGCTGGCCATCCCTGTCATCGTCCTTTCGTCCGCCGCTTCGAGCGCCGGCGCCGCCCCACCCTTTGAGTATCGAGGCGAGCAGCGCGGTCCCGGCGGTGCGTTTGACGTCCTCGCCGACGGCCGCCTCATCGGCATGTCGGGCGACGACGTGCTTGTTGAGACCGCCCTCGGCTCGGGCTCGTTCAAGATCGCCGGGTTCTTCGATCGCGGACTCATCAGCGAATTCGGCGCTTCGTTCCTCTCGCTCAGTCCCGACGGCACGCGCTTGCTCGTCGGTGACGGCAACTTCGGCGGCGCGCGGGTGTACGAAGTCGCGCTGAGCGACCTCAACGGCGGCGCCATTCTCCATCGATCATTCGAGCATGAGAACTACGCCGCGGCGTGGTACGACGCCGACCGCGTCGCCATCAGCGCCGCCGATCCCGGCACGTTTCTCGGCGAAGTGCGCCTCCTCGACCTCTCCACCGGCGTCTCCACGCGCCTCGTCTCGCTGGACGGCGCCTCCGCCGGCGTGGGATTCGATCGCCAGGGCAACCTCTTTACCGGCAACGGCTACGACATCCTCCCTGGCGGCTCGCAGACCGGAGACGTGCGCGCCTTCCTGGCCGCGGAACTCGCCGAAGTCCTCAGCGGCCAGCGCGGCTCTTTCAACTTCGCCGACGAGGGGCGCGCCATCGGCCGCGTCCTCTCCGCGGGCACGCTCGACTTCGACGCCCGCGGGCATCTCTTCATCGGCGGGGGCGACTTCAACTCGGGCGAGTTCGACTACTTCGCCATCGCCGATGCCTCGGCCGTGTCGCGCGCCCTGGGAGGCGGCGATCCGCTGCACCTTCTCGACCTCTATCGCGACGATCCTGATTCCGAGCCGTTCAGTTTCTACAGCGCCCGGTTCAATGCGATCACCGGCGAGTGGCTCGTTTTCTCCGGCTCGTCCCTGACGCTCTTTCGCTACGCGGAGATCCCCGCGCCGCCGGCGCTGGCGCTGCTCGGCGCCGCGCTTGGCCTCGCGTCAACCGGCTGCGGCGGAAGGAGGAGGTG
Source organism: Vicinamibacteraceae bacterium (assembly GCA_011525805.1). Taxonomy (GTDB): domain Bacteria; phylum Planctomycetota; class Phycisphaerae; order Phycisphaerales; family UBA5793; genus UBA5793. The sequence continues at coordinate 30,021 of WYBR01000011.1, read as the reverse complement.
AACCACATGCACGGCACCGCTTTTCGCCCGGCCCTCTCGCTTCTTTCCACGTCGTTCGCGACGGCCGCGCTGGCGGCCTTCACGTCCGGGCCGCCGATCAGCCTCTCGGCGCGCGAGGCCGCCGCTTCGCCCTTCGCCACGCGCGTGCTCGATTACTCTCCCGCCGACGGGCAGTTCGTCAACGATCCGCGCTACAACGATCCACGCCGCGCACTCGGCCCGCCGGTCGGCGGCGGAACGCTCTCGCCGGACAACACCAAACTCGTCACCCTCGGCGGATTCGGCGGGTCGATCACCCTTGGCTTTGACCGCACCATCTGGGATCATCCCTCTAACCCGATGGGCCTTGACTTCATCGTCTTCGGCAACGCGTCCTGGCTCGCCAACCTCCCATCCATCCGCTGGGCCGAAGCGGCCATCGTCGAAATCAGCCGCGACGTCAACGGCAACGGCGTCCCCGACGATCCGTGGTACGTCATCCCCGGCTCGCACCTCGCTGACCCGAAGACGCAGCGGCGCAGCGGCCACTTCATCCTCCCCGACGAGCCCTTCGCGACGCCGCCGATCTTCAACACGCGCACCGACGGCCGCGAGGCGTTCTGGGGCTATGCCGACATGAACCCCGTCCTCCTGCTGGGCGATCTCGACGGGGACAACGTCGTCGATGATCCGTTCATCACGCCCGAGGAGTTCTACACCGTGCCGGATGATCCGAGGCGAGAAGGCGTCACGGTCGGCAGCGGCGGGGGCGACGCCTTCGACATCGCCTGGGCGGTTCACCCGCTCACCGGTGAGCCAGCGAACCTGCGCGGCTTCGACTTCATCCGCATCACGACCGCAGTTGACGCGTTCAACGGGCAGTTCGGCGAAGTCTCGGCGGAGATCGGCGGCGTGGCGGCGGTGCAGTGAAGGGCAGTTGAATGGCCGCAAAGAGGCTCAGAAGACGCAAGAGGGCGAGAGGATCGGCGGGACACTTCGCTGGTCCCATTGCGTCCGCTATGCGGCCAAGGGGAGTTCGCGGAGCGTTCTCGCTTGTCGAGTTGCTCGTCGTCATGGCGATCGCGGCTCTGCTCATGAGCCTGCTGCTGCCGGCGCTGCGAAGTGCGCGGCTCGCGGCGCAGCGCAGCGCCTGCGCTTCGAATCTCCGGCAGTTGCACCTGGCGAACGCAGCGTACGCGACCGCCAACAACGGCCGCTTCGCTCCCGGCGCAGCGCGCTTCGATCGCAATCTCGAGAGATGGTTCGGCGCGCGGCGCGAGGCGAGCGAGCCTTTCGAGCCGCGCGGCGGCCCGCTCTCACCCTATCTCGGCCCGGAAGGCGCTGTGCGCCGGTGTCCGTCTTTCCGCCCGGGGCCGCGACTCCCCGGCATCGACTTCGAGGCCGGGTGCGGCGGCTATGGCTACAACAACGCCTACCTCGGCGTGCGCGAAGACGGTCGCGACGACACCGGCGTGCGGCTCTCCTCCATCGCCCGCCCGGCCGAGACCGTCATGTTCGCGGATGCGGCGCTGGCGATGCCCGTCCCGGCGCTGCGCCTGATCGAATACAGTTTCGCCGAGCCGCCGCGGCAGCGCGGCTCCAGCCACGCCCTCGATCCCTCGATCCACTTCCGCCACGGCAGCGAGGCCGCCGTCGCCTGGGCCGATGGACACGTCGGCCGGGAACGGCTGACCTTCACGCGCGGCAACATCTACGGCGTGAGCGAAGCGCAAATGCGCGAGCAGCGCATCGGCTGGTTCGGCCCGGAGCACAACCGCTACTTCGACCTCGACTGATCGACCCGGAATCTCCCGGGCCGGCGCCCCGGCCGACCAGGAGCCACCTGGCGTTAGAATGATCCGCCCCTGAGCGATCCGGAGCCGCGAATGATCCACGTCGCCATCCTCCAGACGCCCTATCTCGAGGCGATCCTCGAAGGTCGCAAGACGATCGAGATGCGCCTGACGCGAACCAGCCGCGCGCCGTTCGAGGCCGTTGAGGTCGGAGAGCGGCTGTACTTCAAGCAGTCCGGCGGTCCATTCCGCGCCACGGCCGTGGTGGACCACGTGTTGTTCATGGGCGATCTGAAGCCGGTCGATCTGGCTCGCCTCCGCCGCGATTACAACGAGTGGATCGGCGCGGAGCCCGCCTTCTGGAGCGCGCGGCGCGACTGCCGCTTCTGCACGCTCCTGTGGCTGCGCGAGGTGGAGCAGGTGCGCTTCGGCCCGCGCATGAGGCCGCACCACGGCGTCGCGTGGCAGTGCCTGCCCGAGAGCGCGGATGTTTATCCGGCGTGCGCGGTTCGCGCGGAGGCAAAGACGCGGGCGACCTCGAACGCGCCGCAGCGCGGCGAATCGCCGGCGCCGCTGCCGGGCGGAGACCTGATCATCGCACTCACCGAAGGCAACCTGCGCCACGGGCACATCTACCTGACCGGCCACATCGACCGCTTCCCCGCCGATGCGCTGGGCGGGCCGACTCGCGCCCAGGCGGGAAGGCCGCTTCGCCTCCACCTCGACGGCGCCGGCGTGATCGAGACCGACATCGTGCGCCGCCGGAGCATCTTCCGCAGCCGCGCGTGGCGGGGCTGGTTCGCCCGCCACGGCGCCCGGCCCGGCGACCGGGTCCGGTTGACGCCCGTCGGGCCGCGCGACTTTCAGGTAACGCTGCTCGCGGCCGCTCCGTCCTGACCGTCGCGGACGCGCCCCCACTACACTTTGACGGATGATTCCCGCCCCCGCCGACATCAACGCCGCGCCCCTCGACCGGGCGTTTCACCTGCTCAATCCGGCGCCGCTGCTGCGCGCTCTCTTCGAACTGGCGCGCGAGGAAGACCTCGGCCGCGTCGGAGACGTCACGACGCAATGCCTGCAACTCGCCCCCGGGCGCGTCTCAGCCAATGTGCTGGCGCGCGAGGGAGGCACGATCGCCGGCTCCGCCGCCGCGCCCGCCCTCATCGAGGCCTACGGCAGCAGCGCGACGTTCGAAGCGCCCGTGCGCGACGGCGGGCGCGTCGAGAAGGGCGCGGTCGTCGGCGTGCTCCGAGGCCGGCTGGACGAAGTGCTCGCCGTCGAGCGGCCTCTGCTCAATCTCCTTTGCCATCTGAGCGGAATCGCCTCGCTGACCCAGCGCTTCGTGCAGGCGGTCAGCGGCTCAGGCGCCCGCATCTTCGACACGCGCAAGACCACGCCGGGGTGGCGCGGTCTGGAGAAGTACGCGGTGCGCTGCGGCGGCGGGCTGTGCCACCGCCTGGGCCTCTACGACGCCGTCCTCGTCAAGGACAATCATCTCGCGCAGGTCAACGCCTCGGAAGTCACGCGCTGGCTCAGCGAGCGCCTTGCCGCGGCGCGGGAGGAATTCGCCCTGCGCTTCGTTGAGGTCGAAGTCGATTCACTCGCGCAGTTGCGCGCGGTTCTGGACTGCGCGCCGGGGATCATCGACGTCATCCTGCTCGACAACATGCCGCCCAGGGACCTCGTCGAGGCGGTGAAACTCCGCGACGCGAGGCATCCTCAGATCGAACTCGAAGCCTCGGGCGGGGTCACGCTCGACTCCGTCGCGCGCATCGCCGAGACGGGAGTGGACCGCATCGCCGTCGGCGCCCTGACGCATTCGGCCGCTCATCTTGACCTCGGACTGGACTTCGCATGACCGGGGCGTCGGCGTGGAGCGAGGCGTTGAGCGCGGCGCTGCGCGACGCAGCGCCGCTCACCCGGATCGTCGTACTCGACGAGGCGCGCTCGACGCAGGATGAGTGCCGACGCCTTGCCGGCGACCGTCCCGGATGTCTCGTGACGGCGCTGCGCCAGACGTCCGGTCGCGGCCGCCTCGGACGGCGCTGGGCGGACGATCGCGGCGAGGGCGTCGCGCTGACGCTCAGCGTGGCGCCTCAGCCGCCCGAGCGCCTCGCACTGGCCGCCGGCGTCGCCGTCTGCGAGGCGGCGGAGCGACTCGCCGGTCGGCCGCTGGGCATTCGCTGGCCCAACGACGTGATGGCCGAGGGCCGCAAACTCGCCGGCATCCTCATCGAGCAAATCGACGATGTCGCACTCGTCGGCGTGGGGGTCAACGTCAATCAGATCACCTGGCCATCGGAACTCGCGGACGCCGCCATCAGTCTGCGGCAGTTGACCGGGGCGGCGGTCGATCGCATCCACGTCACCGCCGAGGTCGCGGCGGGCCTGATTTCGACGCTCAGACGATGCGACGCCGAACTCGCTGCCGCGTTCGCGCCGCGCGACCTGCTCGCCGGCACCACGCGGGTGTTTCTGCTGGGAGGCGAGCGCATCACGGGCGTCGTCGAGCGGGTCGATCCGCTGGCGGGGCTGCGCGTGCACACGCCCGATGGTCTGCGAACGCTGCCCGCCGCGTTGACGAGCCTGGCGCCGTGAGCAGGCGTCCTTTCCGCCCGCGCCCGGCAGCGCTGGATCGGATGCTTCGTCGATGCCGGACCGAGTTCCTATCGTTGGGCCTTGCTCCGCTTCCGGCTCATCTTCGGAACCATCTTCATCGCGGCGCTGCTGCTCATCTTCTGGGTGGACAGCCGGCTTGACTACGTCGTGCTCAGCGGCGCGTGGAGCGACCTCTTCGGAGGCCGCTCCTACCTTCCGTCGGGTCTGGCGCTGCTGGGGCTGTCAGTGGGCGTGATCCCATTTGCAGCGTGGGAACTGACGCGAATCCTCCGGGCCAACGACGTTCGAGCCCGCACCTGGCTGACCTGCTTCGCCGCCGAACTCGGCCTGCTGCTGCACTTCGCGATGCCCTACTCGACCGACGCCGCGCAGGCGGTCGCCATCGTCGGCACGGCGCTGGTTGCCATGTTCCTGCTCGCGCTGTTCTGGTTCAGCCGCGAGAGGCGCGTCGAGGGCGTCGTCGCCGCCGCCGGCGGGACGATGTTCGGCATGATCTACCTTGGGTTCATGCTCGGCTTCCTGCTTTCGATCCGGCGATGGGAGTCGGCGTGGGTGGTCCTGGCCATCGTGCTCATCACCAAGAGTTGCGACATCGGCGCCTACTTCACCGGCCGCGCCATCGGACGCCACAAACTCATCCCCTGGCTCAGCCCCGGCAAGACCTGGGAAGGACTGCTCGGCGGCATCGTCCTCGCCGTGTGCGTCGCTTCGCTCCTCGCGTGGTGGGGCCGATCCCTCGAGCCGGTCGTCATCGGAGGCCGGCTGGTCTACGACCACTCCTTCAGCGCCGCATACGCCGCGCTCGCCGGGGCGCTGCTGGCCGTCGCCGGGCAGATCGGCGACCTCATGGCGAGCCTGTTCAAGCGCGACGCGGGGCTGAAGGATTCCTCGCGCCTCCTGCCGGGCTTTGGCGGCGTGCTCGATGTCCTCGACTCCCCCCTGCTCGCCGGCCCCGTGGCCTACTGGCTCCTCGCGGCCGTCCCATGACCTCCAGTGAGGTCGCACGGCCCGCGCGCCGGAGCCTCCGTACAGTTCCGCCATGGCGCGCCAACTCATCCTCGGCACCGCCGGGCACATCGACCACGGCAAGACCGCGCTCGTCCGCGCGCTCACCGGCGTGGATACCGACCGCCTGCCCGAAGAGAAGGCCCGCGGCATCACCATCGACATCGGCTTCGCCCACCTCGATCTCGGGGAGGTGCGCTACGGCATCGTCGACGTGCCCGGCCACGAACGCTTCATCCGCAACATGCTCGCCGGCGCCGCCGGGATCGACGTCGCCATGCTCGTCATCGCCGCCGACGACTCCATCATGCCTCAAACGCGCGAGCACCTCGCCATTCTCGAACTCCTCCAGATCCCCACCGGCCTCATCGCGCTCACCAAGTGCGACCTCGCCGACGCAGACTGGCTCGAACTCGTTGAGGATGACGTGCGCTCGCTTGTGCGCGGGACGTTTCTGCACGAGGCGCCGATCGTGCGAACTTCCGCCCATCGCGGCGAAGGGCTTGACGAGTTGAGACGCACTCTGCTCGGCATCGCAACGGCCGGTCAACCCACAAGCCCAAAGCCCCAGGCCTCGGCCCTCTTCCGTCTGCCGGTCGATCGGTCGTTCGTGCTCGAAGGGCGCGGAACGATCGTGACGGGGACGGTCTGGTCCGGGTCGGCGAATGTCGGTGATGAACTCGACTGGCTGCCCGTCGGTCGAAAGGTGCGCATCCGCGGCCTGCACACGCACGGCCAGGCCGTCGAAGCGATCCAGGCGGGGCAGCGGGCGGCGATCAACCTCATCGGCGCCCATCACACTGAAATCGTTCGCGGGCACGAACTCGCCTCGCCGAACCACCTCAAGTCGTCGCGCCGCATCACGGCGCACCTTCGCGTCCTGCGCGAGAGTCCGCTACCGCTGCGCCATCGCGACCGGGTGCGCGTCCACCTCGGCACGCAGGAGGCGATCGCGTGGGTGCGGTTGCTCTCCGAGTCGCGCCTCGAGCCGGGGGCGTCGGGGATGGCGCAACTTATCTCGCCCAGGCCGATCGTCTGCCGCGGCCGCCAACCGCTGATCATCCGGGCCGAATCTCCTCTCGTGACCCTTGGCGGAGGCGTGGTGCTGCAATGCGCCGGCGAGCGAGTCACGCGCCGCGCGGCGTCCGTGCTGCGGACGATTGGCAACCTCCTCGCCCAGGACGAACTGGCCCGTGCCGACGCCGTCCTCTTCCACCTCGGAGCGCGTGAAGTGAGCGTCGCCGACCTCGCGTGCGAACTCGGCGTCGATCACGACGCGGCGCAGCGGCTGATCGATCGCCTCGTGCAGGACGATCGACTCCGCTCGCTCGCCGTGTCGCCGCGCCGAAGTGTGCTGCTGCACGCCGAACACGTGCGCGCGTTGGAATCGCGATTGGCGCAAGCGATGGCTCGGCTGCACGCCCAGTCGCCCATGGAGGCGGCCATCCCTCGCCCGCGCATCGCCCAGGCGCTGGCATGGGCGGACGTCGATCTCGTCCAGGGCGTGCTCGCGCTGATGATCGAGTCCGGCGACGTCATCGCCTCGGCCGCGGGCGTGGCGCAGCGCGATCACGCGCCGCGCCTCACCGAGGCCCAGCAAGCGCTGTTGGCGAGGCTGCTGGCGCGCTTCGAGCGCGACGCCTTCACCCCGCCCGAGCCGGCCGAACTCGCCGCCGAGCACGGAGTCGCCGAAGAGGAGGTCCGCGGCCTGCTGGCGCTGTGCGTGAGTCGCGGGGAACTCGTGCATCTCGGCGCGGCGCTCTACCTCCACGCCTCGCATCATGAGCGACTCGTCGAGCGCGTCGCGGCGGCGCTCGCCGGCGGGCGGTCGCTGACGGTCTCGGAGATCCGCACGCTGCTCGACACGTCGCGCAAGTTCGCCGTGCCGATCTGCGAACACCTCGATCGAATCGGAGTCACAACCCGGCGCGGCGACGCCCGCGTAGCCGGGCCGAATGCCGGCGCGCCGGGGGCAAGGGCCCGTCAACCGGCGTCGGGCGCAACAGTGTGAATGTTCATCCGCGCGGCGGCGCGATGAAGGAGTGCGGCATGAGTGATCGGCAGACGACGAGTGCGATTCCGGCAGCGCCCGCCGCGGGAGCCGGCGAAGCGCTGCGATCGATCCCCCCGATCCATCGGTTGGTCGAATCGCTCGAAGCGGAAGGCTGGTCGCGTCGCGTGCCGCGCGCCGTGATGGTTGAGGCCGCGCGCGACGCGGTGGAGCGCTTCCGCGCGGGCGCCGCTGCCGCGCGCCCGCTCGACGCCCGACTTGTCGAGGAGCGGCTCCTCCACGAGATCGCCGCACAACTCGAGATTGAGGAGCGTCCGCCGCTGCGCCGGGCGATCAACGCCACGGGGATTCTCCTGCACACCGGACTCGGCCGGGCGCCGCTGGCCGAGGCCGCGGTCGACGCGCTCGCCGACGTCGCCGGCGGCTACGCGCCCGTCGAACTCGACCTCGGAACCGGCGGCCGCGGCAAGCGGCGGAGCGTCGTCGAGCGCCTCCTCGTGCGCCTGACGGGCTGCGAGGCGGCGGTGGTCGTGAACAACAACGCCGCGGCGCTCCTGCTCGTGCTGGCGACGCTTTCCCGCGGCCGGCGGGTCATCGTGTCGCGCGGCGAACTCATCGAAATCGGCGGCTCCTTCCGACTGCCCGAAGTCATCGAGGCCGGCGGAGCGATCCTCCACGAAGTCGGGACCACCAACAAGACGCGCCTGAGCGACTACGAACGCGCCATCGACGAAACAACCGGCGCGATTCTCAAGGCGCATGCGTCGAACTACCGCATCGAAGGCTTTACCGCCGCCGTCGAGATCGGCGAACTCGCCGCACTTGGGCGCGATCGCGGCCTGCCCGTGATTCACGACATCGGCTCGGGGGCGCTCAACGCCGAGGAGTCAGCGCTGCTTCCCGCGGGCGAGCCGGAGGCGCGCTCGTCGATCCAAGCCGGCGCGGACATCGTTCTTTTCAGCGGCGACAAACTCCTCGGCGGTCCGCAGTGCGGCCTCATCATCGGCCGGCGCGACCTCATCGACCGCATCGACGCCAATCCGCTCATGCGGGCCCTGCGCGTGGACAAGTACACCCTCGCCGCGCTCGGCGCCACGCTCCAGATCCACCAGGACATCGTGCGCGTGCAGCGCGACCTGCCCGTGTGGCGGGCACTGGGCGTCTCGCTTGATCATCTCCGCGCCCGCGCGGGCCGTCTCGTCGAGCAACTGGCCGCCATCGACGGCGTCGCGGACGTTCAGATCGTGCCCTCGACCGCGTATGTCGGCGGCGGGTCCGTCCCCGCGCAGGCGATCGAGAGCATCGCGGTGCAGATCGCGGTGGAGGAAGTGAACCCCGGCGAACTCGCCCGGCGCCTGCGGACCGGAGCGATCACCGTCGTCGCTCGCATCCGCGATGATGCCCTGCTTTGCGACCTGCGGTCGATCTTCGACGATGAGGATGAACGCTTCGTCGAGGCGATCCGCGCGGCGATTGGCCCGCACGCCTCCTGAGCCCTAATCTCTCAGGCGCGCTGCGCGTCGCCGCACGGCGCGGACAACCCGGGAGTGTCAGCACGCCTGGTGGCGGTCACGGGCTTCAAACCCGTTGTGGTGTCTGGAAAACAGGCTCCAGGTGGGTTCGATTCCCATCCACTCCCGTTCGCCCGCCGCATCTCGCATGTTGGCGGCGGAGACGCGGCTCATGCCGTCGAAGCGTCGAATCCTCCTCGTTGCCCTCTGCTCGCTCCTCGCGGGCTGCGCCGCGCCGGCGGATGAGTCCGCCACAAGCGGAGTCGAGCCCTCACCGCCGCCGAGCGAGTCCGCTCCGGCCCGGCGGCTGCTCGCCGCGACGTGGGAGGGGTTTGAGACGGGATCGAACGCTTCTCTGCGCGGCGTCTGCGGCATCGATGAGCGCGTGGCATGGGTGAGCGGCACGGGGGGCACCGTCCTGCGCACCACGGACGGCGGCAAGCGATGGGAGAACGTCAGCGTACCGGGCGCAGAGAGTCTCGATTTCAGGTGTATCCACGCCTTCTACGAGGACGTGGCGATCGTGCTCAGCGCCGGCTCGCCCGCCCGCGCCTACATGACAGGCAACGGCGGCAAGACGTGGAGGCTCACTTTCGAGGACAAGCGCCCGGAGGTGTTCTTCAACGCCATGCGATTCGACCTGCAAGAGTTCGGCGTGGCGTTTGGCGATCCTCTGGGAGAGGAGCTTCAAGTCATGGTCTCCGGCGATTGGGGTGAGACATGGCATCGCTTGCAGGGAGCACTCGCCCCGAAGGCCCTTCCGAACGAAGTCGGATTCGCCGCCTCCAATTCCGCACTGGCGCTCGATGGAGTGTACATCTACATCGGCCTCGGCGGCGAGACCTCGCTTGGACGCGCCAGAGTGATCAGCCTTGTGCCGGAGACGGGGGAATGGAGGTACGTTCAGACACCGATCGCGTCTTCCGCTTCCGCCGGCATCTTCTCACTCGCCCTGCTGGGCGAGAGTTGCATCGTAGCGGTCGGGGGCGACTACCTCCGGCCCGACAGGGCGGAGGCGCACCGGGCTGTCTCCTCTGACCGCGGCCTGACGTGGGTTCAGCCCGATGGGCCTGGGCCGCGCGGCTACTCGAGTTCGGTCGCCGCGTTTCCGGCTCTTGGTCTGACCGTCGCCCTCGCCGTCGGTCCCTATGGGCTGGATGTTTCCACGGACGCCGGGAACAGTTGGACGGCCGTGGATGACACGCCCTGGCACGCGCTCGACACCACTCCGAATGGAGAAGCCGTCTGGATGTCAGGTCCGGATGGGCGCGCTGGAGTCGCACGGATCAGGTGATCAGACCGAGGCGCTGCGGGAACATCCTCGGCCGCTCGCGGCGTTCCGACCGGAGTCGTCCCGTCGAAGCGAGCACGATCATGCCGGGAGGTGCGGCGTCTTCTCTTCCAGCGGGAATCCCGGATCGGCCGCGTTTTTCGCGGGCACGCGGCCGCCAGCCCGCGCGCAACAAAAAAGCCACCAGTGGGACTCGAACCCACGACCTGCGCATTACGAACCCGGCCCGATTCTGCCAATCGGCGTTCCTCAATGAAATAATAAGGGTGAGGCGGTTGTATGTCAACCCTCATTGCCCCACTTTTCGCGCCGTTTCGTATCATTGATACGGTCGGGCGCGAGGTAGCGTATCACTCGCGCCGGGCGGTCAGTTGTTCTCGACGCGGATGATGGTCTTGTCGCGCTCGATGCGGGCGAGGGACTCGTTCGTGCGCTTCGTCTCGGCCAAGTGCTCTCGCATGAGTTGCTTGAGTTCGGCGATCCGCCGCGCCTCGTGGCTGTTGGATTCAGCGAAGGCGCTCTGCGGCGCGCGGGTGATGAAGCGGCCCTCGATCGCCTCGATGCCCGGATTCAGCCGACTCGCATTGAAGGCTCGCAGGCGTTCATCCGCGGCGGCCGCCTCGCGGGCACGGCGCTGGATCTCCGCTTCGCGTGCGGCGGCCTCGCGCTCCCGCTCCAGGCGACGGTCAAGTTCGGCGCGGTGGCGATCGTGCTCGGCGCGGCGGGCCTCCTGCATCGCGAAGACTTCCCGTGCCTGCTCATCGCGCAGCGCCTGGAACCGCAGGTCAAAGAGATCGCCGAGGTGTTTCTTGAGACGGTCGATCTCAGCGCGCTGAGCGTCATCGGAAGCCGCCTCGCGCAGCCGTTTCAGTTCGGCGAAGCGGTCGAGTTCCTCCTGGCGGAGTTGTGCCATACGGCGGTCGAAGCCTTCGGTCCCGAGGCGGTCGGTAGTGGAGATGGACTCAATCTCGAGTTGCTTGCGGATCGCCTCGCCGGTCTTCTTGATCGCCGCGGCGGACCGCTCGGCAATCGCTTCGCGCTCGTTGGCGATTCGCTCCTCGATCGCGGTCCGCTCAATGAGCGCATCGACGGCGGCGCGGTTGCGCGCCTCATCGGCCATGCTCAAACCGGGCATGATCGCATCGACGCCCTGGGCTAGGAGTGAGCCGAGGGAACCGGCAACCGGGATCTTCTGGAGAGATTCGATGAAGCCTTCCGCGCTGCGCATCGCGGCGTCGAAGGCGGTGATTGATCCGCGGCGGAAATCCTCGATGGATGTGGTGACGGCCTTGAATGAATCGTCGATCGCGCGCATGCCTTTCTCGACGCCGAAGATGCTCCGGGCGACGTCGCCGGCCATGCTCTTCGTCTGCGCCGAAATCTGGCGGGCGTAGGCGGCTGTCTCTCGGCGCACGCCCTCGATGCGCTTGCTCAGTTTCTCAAACTCGCCGCTGTAGGCGTCGCGGGCTTTCAGGCCGATCTCAACGTCGCGGGAGGTCTGTGCCATCATTCACCGCCTGTCTTCTGGATCTCCAATGGGCGGAAGCGCACGATGTCCCGGCCGAGTTCATCGGCTTCGAGCGCCGCCTCGACGGTCATCGCCTGGAAGTCGGCGGGGAGTTTCCCTTGCACGTTGCGGCGATGGGCGTCGATGATCCAGCGGACGCACCCGATCCCCACTTCGAGGACGGCGCCGGCACGGGCCTCTTCCTGCTCATCGGACGCCGACACCGGCCGCTCGCGCATGACCTGCTCGCAGGCGGCGATCACATTCACCGCCGCGGCGTTCAGGAGGGTGCTTACGTCCGGCTGCTGCTCCTGAAGCATGGCGACGACGCGGGCGGTTGCTTTGGGGTCGAAGTCGATGATGAGCATGGTCGCGGCTCCATGTTCGCGGCGGGGTGAAAGAGACACCCGGGCGCGGCGCCGCGAAGTGCCGCGCCCGGGGTCCGACATGAATCATCCATCGTTTCGCGCGAGGCCGCGGTAGTCGATGGCGCGGGCCGCGACGCTGTGCCGGACGCGGTAGCGCACGCCGAGCACGTCCCACGCCTGGTCCGTTTCGACCACGGGCACCGGCTCATCCTCGAGGAAACAGACCTCAACGGTGTCGATGTCGCCGCTCACGACATACCAGTTCGTCGCGTCGTCAAGGTCCAGGCGCGGATCGCCGACGGGGACGAGCGCCCGAACCCAGTCGGGATTCGCCGCGTCGTTCTGTTTCGCCGGATCGACGAGGGACATGACGAGTTGCTCGACCAGCGTGAGCAGCCCCACGGGGCACAGCACCGCCTTCGCCTGGAGGTTGAGGAAGTTGCCGCCCGGGCCCTGCTGCCGCGCGAGCAGTTGTCGCATGGCGCCGAGTTGCGCCACACTCGGCGGGCCGGAGTTGGTGCCCGTGATGATGTTGTTGTGGGTGGTGTGGAACAGTTCGACGTTATCCTCGGTCATCGTCTGATTGCCGGTGAGCGGCGCGTAGGCGAGGTCATCCTCGATCGCGCGTGCCGCCAGGACAAGGCGACGCTCCAGGCCGTCGAAGGCGCCGAGGTCATCGTTAACGAGGCTTTGCCAGGTCTGTGCAAACTGGCGAGTGTAGGTGCCGAGGGTGTAGACCTCGCGCGAGTCGCCGATGGTGCAGTGCTGAATCTCCGCACCCTCGGCGGTGAGCAGCGGCACGGGCGCATCGGCCAGCATGGCGCGGCTCACCTGCTTGAAGTCCGGCGCCATCTTCTGCGCCGCCCACAAGCGCCACGTGGCGGGCCGGAGCATGTACTCGGCGCGAAGGGTCTTGTTGAGGGAGTCGGCGAGGATGGACGGGAAGTCGCTCGTGCTGTGCCCCACGACGCCGCCGCTGAGTTTCGCAAACTCACGCGGGTCGCAGGCCGCTTTCATCAGCGCGGCCGCGCCCAGGCCGGTGCAATCGACGCCGAGGGAGCGCTCCAGGTAGTACCGCCACTGCTCATGGAGCGAGCGGCCCTGGAGTTCGCGGACGCGGGCGTGCGGCTTGTCGATCTTCTGGCCGCGCTTGAGGCCGATGCTGTCGATGAACGCTTCGCGCAGGCCGTCGCCCGGCTCGCGCGTCATGTGCAGGTCGCCGGGGTTGAAGCGGCCGCCCATAGTTCGCTGCTCCAGTGTCTTGATCGCGTTGTCGTTCACTGCGGCGATCTCGAAGCCGCCGGCGATCTGCTGCTGGGCCCATCCGTCGCCGAGTTGCAATTGGCGGGCGACGCCGCGGATGTGCGCGACGCGCTTGCGCTCCAGGGCGACGCCGGCCTTGACGCCGGTGGACATGGCGCCGCCGTCGCCGCCGCTGCCGCTGCCGTCGCCGTCACCACCGTCGCCGCCCTCGCCGACGCCCTGGGCGCTGGCGATCATGGACTTGACGAATGCGAGCGCCTCTTCGTCGGTCGCTTCGAGGCTGACGAGTCCTCGGGCGGCGAGCGCGGCCCGGAGTTCTTTCGTTACTTTCACGTTGGGATCCTCGTTGGGGGTTGAGAGGAGACCGCGCGGGTTGGCCGCGGGATCGCCGACGAAATCGACGCGGGCGAGCCGCGCGACGCGGGCGAATGACTTGCCGTCGCGCCGCTCAAAGTCGGCCGGCTCGAAGACGATGGACAACCCGAGGGACTCGGGGGCTTCGTCGGCGAGCGCGAGCAGGTAGTCGTGCAGGTTGCCCTTCGGGGTTGACTTGGAGTACGAACCGAATGCGATGTCGGCGCGGACGCGGTTGCCGTCCAGGCGGGGGTTGCGGAGTGTGCCGACGCGGGTTTCGAGGTCATCGTCGGCGCCGTGGGTGAAGCCGACGCGCACGCCGCCGAGCGCATGCCGCGCCACCTGGCGGAGCATCACGTCATCGACCTCGAAGCCGTGGCCGAGGGCCGGGCCGGCCGCAATCACGCTCGCGCCCCGGATGATGCCCGCTTCACGATCGACCTGGAGCGTCGAATCACCGGGGGCGCGAAGGTGGATGGGGCGGCGTTTCACAGTGCGATGGTCTTCTTCGGGGCGATGCGCTTTGAGGCCAGCCACGCGGCCACCGCGCTTGACGTGGTGCGCCAGCCGCCGGCGATCTCGAAGGCCTCCAGGCGGCCGGCGCGAATCTCGCTGCGGATGTACCCTTCGCTCGTTTCGAGCATGGCGGCGAGGTCGCTCACGCTCAAAGTCGGCCGGTCGGCCAGTTGGCGCGGATCGCTGAGGTTCACCTTCAGCACCTTGCTCGCGTTTGTGATGGTTCGCGTCGCCATGCTGCATCCTACCGCGCGCTGTCGCGCGTTGTGCGGTGTCGTTTACTTGGCTGTAACGTTGAGCGGCCGCGCCGCGCCGGTGGTCTTGTCGGTCGCGCCGCACTTGCGGCACTTCCAGAATCGCACCGCGCTGTCAGTTCGGCCGATGCGCCGGCTGCTGGCGACGTACATCCGCACCTTGCATGTCGGGCACGAAGGCACTCGCACTCGTACGAAACCCAATGATTCCTCTTGTTTTGCAGGCTCAATGCTCATTCAGCCCTCGGGTTGGGTTGGAGTGTCTGGCGGAAGCGCGGGCCTCGCGTTCGCCACCGCGCGCCTACCCCCGGCTGGGAGTACCTTCGTTTTTGACGCGGAAACGCGGCTGCCCCGCTGAGTGCGGCGGCCGAGGTCGCGCACCTTGCGGGCCGAGAGGATGCTCTGCTCATTGGCCGCGCACTCGCCGACGGCGCCGGGATCGACGCCGGCGAGCATCCGCATGGCGAGGTCCAGGCGTTCGATCGCCACGCGCGGATCGCCGCCGCACCGCAGGCTGAGGGCGGCGGATTCAATCGCGCCAATGATGTTTGGAGTGGTGCTCAGCATGGTCGGTCAGGGGAGCAGAGGGCCAGGTTCTCTATATATGGCCGTCTTGGACCTCTGCCCCCTAAAGGTGCGTTTCTACACTGGAATCGCGGTTAGCCTGAATGTAACTTGGACCTGTGCTCATGGGAGTCGCCACCACCACGGGCCGGGGTTTTCGGGGCGGTACGCCTGGACGCCGATCGTCTTCCGCGCGCGCTTGAGTGTCTGGTGACTGATGCACTCAACCTCTCGTGCTTCCTCGAGCGCATCTGCGGCCTTGCGCGGACCGGAGGACAGGGCCGTCCTCAACCACTCGCAGGCCCGATCCTGCTCATCGGGATCGGGTCCGGGCTTCGCCGCGGCTCCGCTCATCAGGTCATCGGCGGGCACGTCGATTCGGTCTACCTCCCATTCGAGGCGAGGGTGCTGCCCGTTCGTTGGCGGCGCGATCCTGTACGCGAAGCCGCGGCTGTCGGGGGAGTAGTTGCTCTTGAGCGGCAGCATCAGTCGGCGGAAGACGTCGGGGTGCTCGCGGTCGCGGGTGATGCCCCATGCGAGTCGGGCCGCGGCGACGAAACCGATCGACCCGACCGCCCGATGCAGGGCGCGGCCTTCGCCCTTGCGCAGGTGCGAAACGATCACAATGCTGATGTTCCGCTGCTCGGCCAGTCGATGCAGGGGGCGCATGAGCGCCCGAGTGTCCCCGACGTCATTGCTCTTGGCCTTGCCCAGGAATGCCGTCCACGGGTCGATGATGATGAGCCCGAGGTCATCGGTGCGGTCGGCGGCCGCTTCTATCACGTCGATGTCGGTGAGGTCGAAGGCCATCTCGACGGGCTTGCCGTCTTCGCCGCGGACCTTCACCGCGTCAAGGGCATTGATGCGTGAGCAGTCGGCCCCGGCGGCGTCGAGGCGCGGGCGCACCACGCTCGCCAGGGCGTCCTCGGCCGTGATGAGCAGGACGCCGCGCGGCGCGAAGTAGCGCCCGGGCGCATCGGGCCATCCCGCACCGGTTGAGACGCGGGCCGCGAGGTCCACACTGAAGAGGCTCTTGCCCTCGCCAGGCTCGCCGACGATCCCGGTGATGCCCCGCGTAACGATCACACCGGGCCAGAGCCATTCGATCGCCTCGGGCGCCACGTCGGCGAGGCGGCGGATCACGGGCGCCCGCGCCTTGCCGTTCATGCTCACGCCCGTCTGCTCGGGCGGCTTCCAGAGCGGCGAGTCGTCGATCAACGTCGCCAGGTGGCGGCGCACCACGTCGAGGCCGGCGGCGGCCACCCACGCCCGCAGATCCTTGTGCTCGGCCGGCGGGAAGAGCACCCTCACGCTCGCCGCCTGCCCATGCAGTTCGTTCGCGCACTTCTCGGCGCCGGCCTTGCCCGCTCCTGAGTCATTCTCCCCGAGGATGCAGACGTGGCGGTCCTTCACGAGCGGCGCGAGGAGCGCATTGCCGCCCGTCGCCGACGGCCGGCCGATCGCGTCGAAGCCGAGGTCGGTCGCCGCGGCGGTGTCGCTCAGCCCCTCCACGAGAATGATCGGCTGATCCGGCGAGGTGCCGGCGTAAGGGTGGAGCGGGGAGCAATAGCACAGCCCCCTCTTCCCGCCGGCGTCAGCCTTCTTGCTGCCGTCGTCGAAGCGGGTGGAGTACCCGATGATCGCTCCATCGGCGTCGCGCTCGGGCCAGCGCAGATTGCCGGCGCCGTCTAGGGTGCAGCCGAGGCATTGGAGCGTCTCATCGGAGACGCCGAGGCGCTCAGCCCAGGCGGCGAGAATGGTGGCGGTCGCGTTTGTCACCGGCGCCATCCCGTCAGCCGGATCAGCGCCATCAGTCGGCGGCGTCGGCGGACCTCCTCAATCCTCTGCCGAAACCAGATCGCTTCGCGTGAGAGTCCCGTGCTCTTTTTGGTCTGCCTATGCTTCATGGAATTGATCTCCACGCCGCGCGCCATCACCCAAGATTCGCGCGGCGTTTTTTCAGTTCACCGCGACACCGCGACGGCGGAGGTCATCGACGGCCCGCTCATGCTCGGGGTTCGGCGCCGGCGAGGCTGCCCGCTCCAGCACGGGCATGTCGGAGGCTGCGAGGTCGCTGAGGAAACGATCGAGCCAGCCACGCTGGACGACGATCTTGCGGCCGGCCCGCGCGTGCTGGAGTCTGATGCGCTCGCCGCTGCGGCTCTTCACGCCGCGGCGGCACCATCGCCAGATCGCACCGGTCCCCGGTCGGCCGGGCAGCATCGCCGAGACTTCGTTCAGGGAGAGGTACTCCGATTGGATTGCTTGCTTGTCGGTCATGCCGAGAGTTTGACGCGCGTTGTGCATCGCCGTCAATCAGTCTCGGGCCGTTCCGCGCAAGAAAGCGGCGCAGGTCTGACTTGCGCCGCCGGAAAATCTGCGATTGCCGCTTCGCTCAGCCGCTGGGCGCGGCCAGTGCCCGCCTCACTGTGTCCTTCCCGGGCGACTTCGGGAAGCGCGCGAGCAGCGTTTGATCGCTCCGAAAGTGCCTCAAGATTCGCTCATTGCTCCAGTTCGCATGCTGGTTTCTGACCGCGCGGATCGCGTCTCGCAGTTGCTTGCGGCCGGCCCGCCATGAGTTGAGTTCCTCGCGCTGTGCCTGACTCGGGGCAACCTCCGGCCATGCCTCGAGGGATTGCAGCCGCGCGCCGACCTCCATGAGCGCCACCGCGATCGCCTTCGGCGATCCGACCCGCACCGCCTCCTGCATGCGCCAGATCGCCAGCCCGAGGGAGAGCAGTCGATCGCGTTCCGCCTCGGCCAGTGTGTCGGCTTGCGGCTCGTAGCACTCCCATACGTCTGTGAGGGCCTCGGCGATGTCCTCGATCGACGCCGCGGCGAGCAGCCGCTCCTGCATGATCTTCCGCGACTCTGTGTGGTCGATGTGCTTCGTCATTGTGTCCCTACTTTCGAGAGTGCGATCCGGGCCGACGCGGCGTAGGTGGAAACCGCGCCGGCGCCGGATCGCCCGGCCGCCCGTCGGCGGCCGGTTGGCCGTGGGATGCTATCAGGCCGTCGCGAGTCGGGGCTTCAGGGCCTCGGCTCGGCCACCCTGTTCAGTCGGCAGGGGTGGAGCCGACTCGAAGCCGGCGCGGGCGTAGCGGTTCGCCGGCAGGTAGATCGACGGCTTGCCATCCTCGCCGGGCAGGAGAATGCTGCAATACGTCCGGTTGTCGTCGATGTCGAACAGGTCTTGCAGCGCCTCCACAGCGCCGGGCGGAGTGAAGACTTCCTCCCCATTGTCGCCGATGCTGACGTACAGGAGCGCCGCCTCAGCGCCCTTGCCCATGAAGAAACTGAGGTCGCCTTCATCGATGTGGCAGTGGTCGTCGATGCACAGCAGCAGCGTGCCGCGCGGCAGGTCGGGGGCGTAGCGGTCGGTCTCGACACGCTCGATGAACGCCTTGTCCGTGTTGAAGGCCACTCCGCCGAGTTCACGCCAGAGACGAATCGCGTCAGCATCACAGGCGACGACGCGCAGGCCCGTCTGTTCATAGTGAGCGCCTTCCATCTCGATGTCTGAGAGTCTGATCGGTCGTCTGTACATGGTTCCACCTTTCATGTTGGGGTTCACCTACCACCGGCGTTGAGAGCGGCCGCCGGCGTTGGCCGCGTTGTCGATTCGGTCATCACGGGCCGCGGCGGGATCGCCAGGCCGCACTCGGCGCAGACCGCGAAGGGCGCCCGCCACTCCATGCGGCCGCCGCAGACGCCGCAGACCGTGGGGATCACTTCCGAGGTTTCCCGTTGCTCCTGGATGGTCGCGCTCATGCTCCTGGCCTCCATGAGTTGTGGGGGGTCGTCGGTTCCGGCGAGGACCGCCGTATCGAGGGGAAGGGGATCACCGCCAGCCCGCAGTCAAAGCACTGCGGTGGATCGCCGGTCATCGGTTGCCCGCACGCGCAGAAGTGCATCCCCGCGATGAGACGCGGCGCCTTGCGGCGGCGCTTCGGTTGCGGCTCGTCATAGTCGGCGAGTTTCAGCATCGCTCATCCCACCTTTCCGATCACACCCACAGCCTTCTCCCGGTCGATCTCGGCGTAGATCTCCGTCACGGCCGTGGAGCGGTGCCCGAGGATCGCCCGGGCGGTGTCCAGGCCGTACTCCCGGCGCAACATCGTCCCGGCGTTGTGCCGCAGCCGGCCCGGGCTCCACCGGTCGATGCCTGCGGCATCGCACGCGCGATGGATCGCTCGCCGGTAGGAGTCCGTGTCATAGACGGGCCCGGGTTGGCGCTTCGGGCGCCGCCGGCGGTTCGTGCCCGCGCTGTTGCCCTGCCGCAAGGGTGTCGTTCGCTTCTCGGCCAATGCCGCCCGCCGCTCTGCTTCGGCTTCGATCGGACTGAACAGGTAGGCATCGACAGCGCGGCCGGTCAGGAATGGAGTGATGATCGCCTGTGCGCGAGGCCCGAGGTAGATCGTCCGCGCCTGCTCCCGATGGGCGTTCTTATGGTCGGCGGGGGTGTAGAGCCACACGGCCGCCGTCATGTCGATATCGACTGGCCGCATGATGCAGACTTCGCCCGGCCGCGCGCCCGTCAGGAGTTGGACGTCCACCATCGCCCGCACTTGGCGAGACAGGTGGGGCTTGACGGCCTCGATCGCCCGCTCAGGCGCCGGCAGAATCGGGTTGGTCTCGGCCGCTGCGGTCCTGCCGCGCTTCAGCCCCGGCACAGAGCGAAGCGCCTCATGTACGCCCGATGGGACGATGCCCACTCGCACCCCAAACTTGAAGATCGAGCGGATCCGCACGAGCGCGCGGTTCACTCCCCTGCGCGTCCAGCGGAGGCGGACCATCTCGGCGGCGCAGGCCTCCAGGCATCGAGGCGTGAAGTCGGCGGCCGGGAGCGTCTTGTAGAGGGCAATTACCGGGCGGAGAATGCCAGCGGCCGTCTCGGCGCTCCCGGTCGGTTGCCCATGCGCATCGCGGTAGTACTTCTCCGCCCACTCAAGGTAGCGGGCCGCAAGAATGGCGATGGTCGGGGCGTCGGCTCCGCCCGTTCGCTTCTCACGCGCCGGCGGCTGCCCGGTGGCGAGCCACTCGGCGATCGTGCGGCGGTACGCCTCGCGGCTCTCAGGGCTGTCCCACGTGCCGAGGTAGAACCGTTCGCCCCTGAGTTCGACAAAGGCGCGATCGGGTCCGCCGCGGTTCTTCTGCCGGCGCAGTTTGGGGATTCGAGGCGATGGGTGATCGACCATCGGCGGGGCCTCCAGTCTGGGCGGCTCGTATCACCTGATACGGGCTGCCGCTCCTGAACGCCGCGCCGTCGCTTCGACGGGTATCCGCAAGTTGCGGATTCGGCTAGGGTTGTGAATGAGCCACCAGTGGGACTCGAACCCACGACCTGCGCATTACGAATGCGCCGCTCTACCAGCTGAGCTACGGTGGCGAATCGGACGGCCAAATTGATAGGTCGGCCGCGACGGAATGGCAACTGCGCCGCGGATCCGGCTCGCCGCGCCGCGTCGGCACGCGGCGGGTCTCCGCTCCGTGATGATGATCCACGTGCGAAACGCCGCGACGGGAGTTACCGCGCCTCGATCACAGTGAGTTTACGGAACTCCTCGCGCGTCTCCGCGTCGATCTCGCCCGAGCGCACGGTCGTCGCGTTGACGGTGGCGACGGTGAGTCCCTCGCGGAAGGCGGAGGCCCAGTCGCCGCTGCGGCGCCACTCATGCAGGAGGCCGGCCACGAAACTCTCCCCGCAGCCGACGGTGTTGATCACCAGGCCCGGGTGAATCCCGACGTGGCCGACCCACGCGAGGCCGGGAACCGTGAGCGCGGCCCCTTCCGCGCCGACGGTGACGGCCGCCATCGCTCCCTTCCGCGCGAGGAACCGGGTCATCTCCAGCGCTTCGTCGCGCGTGGTGATCGGATGGCCGGCGACCTGCGCCGCCGTCGTCCGGTTCATGCGGATCATCCAGACGGGCAAGTCGCGCGTCGCTTCAAGCGGTTCGCCGAAGGTGTCGAGCAGAACGCGGGCGCCGGCGTGGATGGCCCGCTGCACCATCTCCCGGAAGACCTCCACGCTCAGGCCGGGGGGAATCGACCCGCAGAAGCACAGGATCGCCTCGTCGCGGGCCATCAGACCGATCTTCCCCTGAATACGCTCGAGGTCCTTCGGAGTGATCTGAAAGCCCTCCTCGCGCACGTACGTCGAGCGGTCGTTGATGGGATCGACGATGGTGACGTTTTCGCGCGTCGGCTGATTGACGCGCAGCATCTGCGAGACGGCTCGCCCCGCGGCGGGCGCGCTGAGGAACGACTCGAAGAGGTCGAGTTCGCGATCGCCGACGAATCCCGTCGCGATGCTCCGCGTGCCGAGGCGGGCGAGGACGCGCGAGAGGCGGATGCCCTTTCCGGCCGGGTAGACGTCGATGCGCCTTCCCATCTGGTGCCGGCCGACGGCGAAGTCGCGCACCTCGATGAGCCGGTCGATCGCCGGGTTGAGCGTGATGGTGACGATCTCGGTCGCGGTGGCAAACATGGCGCGTCAAGTGTACCTTGCTCGAACCGCGGGCACGATAGGTCGGAGGGCCGCTATCATCCCGCCCGTGATTCTTCTCGACGCATCATCGAGCGCATCGGCGACGGATTCGTGACGGCCGGCGATCTCCTCATCGCGTCGGCCCTCGGGCTCCTCGGCGGATGCGTCGGCGGGATGCTCGGCCTGGGCGGCGGCATCATCATCATCCCCCTGCTCACGCTCATCCGCGGCCCGGATCAGCACTTCTACCAGGCCTCGCTGATGATCATCTACATCATCGTCGCCCTCGCCGCGCTGCGCAAGCACCTGCGCAAGGACGCGGTCCGGCGCGACGTGCTGCGCGGGCTGGTGCCCGCGTCGGTGCTCACGATGTTGCTGGGCGTGTGGATCGGCAACCAGATGGACGAGTCGCTCCTTCGCCGCCTCTTTGCAATCTTCCTGCTCTACGTGATCGCCGCCGACGTGGCGCGCCTGGCGCGGGAGTGGAGCGACGCCCGCAACGGGCGGCCCGCCCGGACGCCGGCCATGCGGCAACGCGTCGCGCTGGGGCGCAGCCTCTTCGTCGGCACGGCGATGGGCTTTGTCGGCGGGTTCCTCGGTGTCGGAGGCGGCACCGTCGCCGTCCCTCTCCAGCAACTCGTCTGCCGCATCAACCTCCGCCAGAGCATCGCCACCTCCACCGCCGTAATCCTGGTCACTGGGACGATCGGCGCGATCGCCAAAAACCTCACCCTCGCCCAGGCCACGCACGGCGCGCGCACGATTGAGGATTCGCTGCTCCTCGCCGCCTCGCTGGCGCCGGGCGCGATCGTCGGCGGGCTGCTCGGTTCGCAACTGACGCACCGCCTGCCCATGTTCTGGGTGCGCCTCTTCTTTGTCTGCCTGCTCACGTTCTCGGCGGTGCAGATGAGCGGCCTGCTCGACTGAGGACGAGAGCATTCCCGTTTCCAGCGCCTCGCTCGGGGATGGCATCGATCGCTGCCGCTCAGGGCGGAGATCGATGCGAGCGCGCAAGTAAGCCAGTGCCGGAGCCGATGCCACAGCGCATCGCGCCGGCCTCCCGTGCAAACGAGCAAGCGTGAACGAATGCCCCTGCCCACCGCACGGCGCTCTCGCTCAGAGCAGCGAGATGCGGTGGCACCCGCCATGCATGAAGCGAAGCGGCTCAGACGTCGAGGTTCTTCACTTCCAGCGCGTGCTCTTCAATGAACTCGCGGCGCGGCTCGACGGCCTCGCCCATGAGGATCGAGAAGAGTTCCTCCGCCTCCGACACCGCGTCCCACTTGACGCGGAGCAGACGGCGGCGCGCGGGGTCCATCGTGGTCTCCCACAATTGCTCGGCCTCCATCTCGCCCAGCCCCTTGAACCGCTTGACTTCGATGCCCTGCCGGCCGAGGTCCAGCAGCGTCGTGAGGATGGACGGGATGTTCGGCGCTGGATGGACCACCTCCCGGTCGCCCGCGCTGTTCATCGCCACCCAGGCGTACTTGGTGTCGAGCATGGCGCCGGTCACGTCTTCCTCCTGGCGCAGCACATAGTCGTTGATGTCGATGTGGAACGCGGCCAGTCGCTCGAAGAGCACGCCCAGTTCGCGGTTCTCGTGAAGTTCGCGGAACGAGGCGGGCTGAGCCGGGCGGTCGCCTTCCGGCGCGTGGCCGTTCGAATCGGGCAGGTCGTCGATGTAGAGCGATTCGCGCTCGAGCAATTCGCGCGCCTGCTCCTCGCTCCAGCAGAACGCCTCGCCGCCGATCCACGTCAGGCGGTGCGTCGGCAGGCGGCCGCGGCCGAGGGGATCGTCCCGCCTCGCCTGGAGCAGGTGGTCGAACGTCACGCCGCGCCGCTCGACGACCCGGGCGAGTTCGGCCAGGCGCTGGAGCAGCGAGACGATGCTCCGCGCCGCGTCGCCCTCGTGCCGCGCGGCGATGCCCCCGCGCCCGTCGCGGATGATCAGCGCCGCGTGCGAGAGGGCCATGTCGATGAGCGTCGATTCCAGCCGGCGATCGTCCAGCACGTACTGGATCTTCTTGCCGCGCGCGATCTGGTAGAGCGGCGGCTGGGCGATGTAGATGTGGCCCCGCCGGATAAGGTCGGGCATCTGCCGGAAGAAAAAGGTGAGCAGCAGCGTGCGGATGTGCGAGCCGTCCACGTCGGCGTCGGTCATGATGATGATCTTGCCGTAGCGCAATTGGGAGACGTCGCAGTCGTCGCCGATGCCGCAGCGCAGCGCCTGGATGATGGTGCGAATCTCCTCGAAGCCGAGCACCTTGTCGATGCGGGCGCGCTCGACGTTGAGGATCTTGCCGCGCAGCGGGAGGATGGCCTGGAACTCGGTCTCGCGCCCGCCCTTGGCGCTGCCGCCGGCGCTGTCGCCCTCGACGATGAACAGTTCGGACTTGTCCACGTCGTCCGTCGTGCAATCGGCGAGTTTCGCGGGCAGACCGCTTGATTCCAGCGCCGACTTGCGCCGCGTCAGTTCCCGCGCCTTGCGCGCCGCCTCACGCGCCTGCGCCGCGATCACCCCCTTCTGGCAGATGCGCTTCGCGTCCGCGGGATGCTCCTCGAGCCAGGCGCTGAACTGGTCGCCGATCAACTGGCTCACCACCGCCTCCGCGTCCACCGAAAGCAGCCGCTCCTTAGGCTGGTTGTTGAACTGCGGATCGGGGTGCTTGAGCGAGATCACCGCGACGATGCCCTCGCGCAGGTCTTCGCCCGTCGGCGTGATGTCCTTGAGCAGGTTCGCCTTCCGCGCGTAGTTGTTCATCACCCGCGTGATGGCGTTCTTGAAGCCGGTGAGGTGCGTGCCCCCGCCCGGGTTGTGGATGTTGTTCGTGAACGCCAGCGTCGTCTCGTTGTACGAGTCGGTGTACTGAAGCGCCACCTCGCAGGTGATCGGCTGGTCTGGATCGCTCGTGGACATGTACACCGGCACGCAGATCGGCGCGCGGCTCTTGGCCATGTGCGTCACGTACGCCAGAATCCCCTCCGAGTAGTGGAACGTCTCGCTCCGCGGCTTGCCGTCCGGGCCGACCCGATCGTCCGTCAGTTTGATGACGATGCCGGAGTTGAGATACGCCAGCTCGCGAAGGCGGCGGCGGAGCGCTTCGTAGTCGAACTCCGTCTCCGGGAAGATCGTTGGATCGGGCTTGAAGGTCACCCGCGTGCCAGAGCGGTTCTCGCCCTGCGGCAATTCCTGGATCACGTGCAGCGGCGTCGTCACGATCCCGCGCTCAAAGCCGATGAGATAGACCTTGCCCTCGCGCGTGACTTCGACGTCCATCCAGTCGGAGAGGGCGTTGACGCAGGAGATGCCCACGCCGTGCAGGCCGCCGGAGACCTTATACGCCTTGTGGTCGAACTTGCCGCCGGCGTGGAGGACCGTCATGACGATCTCGACGGCCGGGCGGCCGTTGAGCACCGGGTTCTCATGCTTCATCGGGCCGACCGGAATCCCGCTGCCGTCGTCGGTCACGGAGATGGACCCGTCGGCCTGAACGCTGACCTGGCAGGTGGTGGCGCGGCCGGCCATGACCTCGTCAATGGCGTTGTCTACCGCCTCCCAGACGAGGTGGTGCAGCGCCGCGAGATCGGTGCCCCCGACGTACATTCCGGGCCGGCGGCGGACGGCGTCCAGCCCCTCCAGAACCTGGATGTCCTCCTCGCCGTAGTGCGAGCCGTGGCCCGTCTTCGCCGGCGGCGTCACCGGAATCTCAAGTTGTTCGGGTTGCATCCCAGCCCCTTGTGAATGGTCGTCCATGAGTCGGAGGCAGCCGCGTCCATGCGATCGCTTCGGCCGCGATGCCGGATCGTGATCGAAGGCGGGACGGCGGGATTCCGCCCGCGGCGGGAAGGGCGTTCCAGCCTCACTATGATAGGAAAACTCGGGGCGGAAAGCGAGTTTTCTGCCGCCCCGGGCCCCCGTTTTCCGAAGGTTTCACGGGCCGCTTCCCCGGCCCCGACCCGCGGCCGCAGGACGCGGGCGCCGGGCCGTTTCAAGGCGGAAAGTCCGCCCGAATCCGGGCCGCATCGCGGGGCGCCGGTAGCAGCACAGGCATGGAAATCGCCGAAACTCTATTGCGACTCGCCGTTCTGCTCCTCATCGGCCTGGCGGCGCTCGGCGCGGGACTGTGCCTCGTGCTCGGCTACGCCCTCCTCCACCCGCCGCGCATCGCCGCCGGCGCCGCGGTCGCCCGCGGCTGGTTCGTCGATCCCGCTGACGCCGGGTACGAAGCCGCCGAGTGGAGCCTCGAAACCCGCGACGGCCTGCGCCTGCCCGTCTGGGAGATCGTCAACCACGCCCAACCCGGCGGACCCGTCGTGATCTTCTCACACTGCTGGGGCGGATCGCGACGCGAATCCCTCCAACGCGTCGGCTTCGTCGTCGATCGCGCCAGCCGCGTCGTCCTCTGGGATATGCGCGGCCATGGCGAGGCGCAGGGAACCAGCCGCCTGGGCACCTTCGAGGTCGATGACCTCCTCGACCTCATGAACCGGGTCGCGGCGGATCGCCCGGTGATCCTCTACGGCTACTCGATGGGCGCGGGGGTCTCGATCTGCGCCGCGGCCCGCGACGAGCGGCCCGAGCGCGTCGTGGGCGTCATCGCCGACGGCCCCTACCGCTGGACGCGCGAGCCCGTCCACGCCATGCTGACCTTCAACGGCCTGCCGTCCTTCCCCATCCTCAACATCGTGCATCGGGCGCTGTGCGTCCTGATTCCCCGTCTGCGCAACTCGGAACGGGCGCAGTTCGCCGCCCGCCTGCGCTGCCCGCTGCTCGTTCTCCACGGCGCGGATGATCCGATCTGCCCGCTCAACTCGGCCCTCGAGGTCGCGCAGGCGGCGCCGGAGTCGGAGTTCGTCATCATCCCCGCCGGCGGACACCTCAACCTCCACCAGACCGACGCCCATCGCTATCACGCGACCGTGGATGACTTCATCGGCCGCTGCGTCGAGCGCGCCGCGGCAAAGCGGGAACACGCCTGATGCTCGCGCCGCGGCAGGCGCGCGGCAGCCACGCTACCCTCTGCCATGCTGATCCTGTTCGACATCGACGGCACGCTCTACCACGGCGACGGGACCGGCCGCGCCGCCTTCCTCGACGCCGGACGCGAACTCTTCGGCCAACGCTTCGCCGAGCACGCCTTTGACCTCTCCGGCCGGCTCGATCCCTGGATCTACCGCCGCTTCATGGAACTCAATGGCCTGGATCGCGATGAACGGATCGACCGCGACTTTCGCGAGGCCTGCCATCGCCACCTCCGCCTGCGCATCGAATCTCGGCGCCACAACGTCAAGGCGCTGCCCGGAGCCATCCAACTCGTCGAGCGGCTCAGCGCCTCACCCGAGGTGACCATCGGCCTCCTGACGGGCAACTGGGAGGCGAACGGACGGCTCAAGGTCGAAACGGTCGGCATCGACTCGCGCCTCTTCCCCGTCTGCGCGTGGGGCGATGATGCCCCGACGCGCGACGACCTGCCGCCCGTCGCCCGCCGCCGCTACGTCGAGACCCGCCGCGGGGAGATCGCCTTCGAGCGCATCGTCATCGTCGGCGACACGGTCCATGATGTGAACTGCGCCCGCGCCCACGGCTGCCGCAGCCTGGCCGTCTGCACCGGAGGCGGGCGCGAGGAGCAGTTGCGCGCCGCCAGGGCCGATCGCGTCATCTCCGACCTCTCCGACACCGACGCCGTGTGCCGCTGGCTGGTCAACGGCTCGGGTCTCGCGCCGGCGTGAACCGCGCCCCCCCAGCCGCAGACGCAGAAAATCTTCAGATTTTTTCGCGCAAGGGCTGTTCGCCGTGCCGGCAATGGCCGGGGCGATGGTAAACTGAGCCGCGTGGGGGCTTGCCGGATTGATCCGGCCGAGGAGGAATCATGGCCAGCACTCGAATCGCATCCTTCGTCGCAACCACCGTTCTCGGACTGACGGCGCCCCTGAGCGGCCAGGTCGCCCCGCCTTCGGCTGATCCGGCGCTGCCCGCGCGCCCCGCCGCGGCCGAGCGCTTCAACCTCGGCCTGCGCGGCGTCTACTTCGTCGAGAATCAGGGACAGTGGAGCGATGCGTCCGTCCACTACGGCCTCAAGTCGCGCGGCCTCGATGTCGCGTTTCGCGAGTCGTCGTTCACGATGCACCTCGCGCGGCCGATTGATGATGCAACGAATGCAAGCCGGGGCAGAGGCTCTGCGCCGCCCCGGATTGACGCCCTCGACGACGACTTTCGCCACGAGCAAATCCGGGGCGTCGAAGACTCTGCCCCGGCGTACGAGCATCTGACCCTCACCGTTTCCTTTCCCGGCAGCAACCCAGTCACCCCGCGCGGCGCGCAGCCGCAGACGGCGAAGTTCAACTACTACGTCGGCGGCGAAGGCCGCGGCATCGCGAGCAACGTGCCTTCCTTCGGCGCCGTCATCTACGAAAACCTCTACGACGGCATCGACCTGCATGTGACGGGCAACGACGACGGCGTGATGAAGTACGAGTTCCACTGCGCCCCTGGCGCGGACTACGCGCAGATCAGAATCCACTACGACGGCATTGACTCGTTGTGCGTGAACGACAAGGGCGATCTCGAGATCGCCACAAGTTTCGGCACCCTCCGCGACGGCGCGCCGATCGTGTGGCAGGAAGGTTCAGCAAGCCGGGGCACAGGCTCTGCGCCGCCCCGGATTGCCGATACGTCAAATGACGAATCACCGAGCCGCGCCCCTGAGGAAGCAGCCTTCACTCCCTCCCCCGGCTCTGTGGGGGAGGGCCGGGGTGGGGGCGATCCAACGAGCCGCACCCGTAAGGAAGCGGAGTTCGACGCCGTGCGTGATGCGCCGCTTGCTGACACGCTCGGCTCGTCAGGTGTGATGCGCACCACCATCCTTGCCCGTTTCGAAGTCATCGACGCGACCACCTACCGCATCGCCCTCGACACCGCCCCCGACCCGTTGCTGCCGCTGGTGATCGACCCGGAGATCGAGTGGATGTACTACCTCGGCGGGAGCGCCTACGACTATGGCTACGGCATCGCCGTGGACGATACCGGCAACGCGCTAGTTACGGGCTATGCGACCTCCACCGACTTCGCTGGTCGGAACAATTCGCACTACGGCGGCGACGATGCCTTCGCTCTCAAGATCAGCCCATCCGGCCAACTCCAGTGGATGACCTACCTCGGTGGAAGCGGCGGCGACTACGGCCGCGGCATCGCCGTGGACGCCGCCGGCGACGCGCTCGTAATCGGCGAGACGACGTCTACCAACTTCGACGGGCGGAATAACTCGTACCACGGCGGCTACGACGCCTTCGCACTCAAGGTCAGCCCGTCGGGGCAGATCCAGTGGATGACCTACCTCGGCGCAAGCGGCTCGGACTACGGCCGCGGTATCGCCGTGGACGCCACCGGCAACGCGCTGGTGACGGGCCGCACTGAGTCGACCGACTTCGCCGGACGGAACAACTCGTACTACGGCGACGGCGACGCCTTCGCGCTCAGGGTCAGCCCGTCGGGGCAGATCCAGTGGATGACCTACCTCGGCGGCAGCGGGGACGAGGCTGGCGGCGCTATCGCCGTGGACAGTACCGGCAACGCGCTGGTGGCGGGCGTGACAACCTCGACCGACTTCGCCGGGCGGAACAACTCGTACTACGGCGGCACCCGGGACGCCTTCGCGCTCAAGGTCAGCCCGTCGGGGCAGATCCAGTGGATGACCTACCTCGGCGGAAGCGGCTGGGACTCCGGTGCCGCCATCGACGTGGACGGCGCCGGCGACGCGCTGGTGACGGGCGTGACATATTCAGCCAACTTCGCCGGGCGGAACAACTCGTTCGGCGGCAACAACGACGCCTTCGCACTCAAGGTCAGCCGCGCGGGGCAGATCCAGTGGATGACCTACCTCGGCGGAAGCGGCTACGACTACGGCTTCGCCATGGCCGTGGACGGCGCCGGCGACTCGCTGGTGACGGGCGAAACGACGTCGACCGACTTCGCCGAGCGGAACAACTCGCACCACGGCGGGATCCAGGACGCGTTCGCGCTCAAGGTCAGCACCTCCGGCCAACTCCAGTGGATGACCTACCTTGGCGGAAGCGGCGATGAATCCGGCAAGGGCATCGCTGTGGACGACAGCGGCAACACACTGGTGGCGGGCTTTACGAGTTCGACTAACTTCGAAGGACGGAACAATTCGTACCACGGTGGCACCGGTGACGCCTTCCTCCTCAAACTCCGCCTCGCCGACGGCCCGCAACTTGCCGTCGCCGCCACCTGCCCCTCCGGCGGCTCTATCCAGATCGAGTGGTCCGGCGCATCGCCCGGCGGGCAGGTTGCCCTGATCTTCGCCCGCAACACCGGCTCGTTCATCATCCCCAACAACCGCCCCTGCGCCGGCACGCAACTCGGCCTCGGCTCCAACCAGATCCAGATCGTCTACAACGGCCACGCCGGAGTGAACGGCTCGCGCACACTCAACACCACCGCCGGACCCGGCGCCTGCGGCGGGTACCTCCAACTCCTCG
>WYBR01000077.1 GCA_011525805.1 Vicinamibacteraceae bacterium | reverse complement strand
GGCGTCTGCCTCATCGCCGACGTCGATCTCACCCGTCTCGAACGGCGCCGCGAAACGCGCTACCTCGATGAGATCGCCGAGAGCGTCGATGCCGCCATTGATCGCGCCCTGAGTGCGGCGCACGACAGCCGCGCGCTTTCCATCGGCGTCGAGGAGAACGCGGCGGACCTCTATGAGACTCTTCTGGCTCGCGGCATCACCCCCGACGCCGTCACCGACCAGACTTCGGCGCACGACGTCCTCTCCTACGTCCCCTCCGGCCTGACCGTGGACGAAGCCGCCTACCTGCGCCGGCACGATCCGCACGAGTATGAGCGCCTCAGCCTCAACACCATGACGCGGCACGTCAAGGCCATGGTCGAGTTCCAGCAGCGCGGTTCGGTCGTCTTCGATTACGGCAACAACATCCGCCAGCGGGCGTACGACAACGGACTGAGCGACGCGTTCGCCTTTCCGGGATTCGTTCCGG
Source organism: Vicinamibacteraceae bacterium (assembly GCA_011525805.1). Taxonomy (GTDB): domain Bacteria; phylum Planctomycetota; class Phycisphaerae; order Phycisphaerales; family UBA5793; genus UBA5793. Next base: position 53,663 of record WYBR01000077.1, on the reverse strand, counting down.
CGTTCATCCGGCCGCAGTTCTGCCGCGGCCGCGGGCCATTCCGCTGGGTTGCGCTTTCGGGCGACCCGGCCGACATCCGCGCCACCGACGACGCCATCCTTCAGCTCTTCCCGCGCGATGAATCACTTCACCGCTGGATCCGCATGGCGCAGGAGCGCATCAGTTTCCAGGGGCTGCCCGCGCGCATCTGCTGGCTCGGCCTGGGCGAGCGCGACAAGGCCGGCCTGGCGTTCAACGACCTCGTGCGCACCGGAAAGGTCAAAGCGCCGATCGTCATCGGCCGCGACCACCTCGACTGCGGCTCCGTCGCCAGCCCGAACCGCGAGACGGAAGGGATGAAGGACGGGACCGACGCGGTGAGCGACTGGGCCATTCTGAATGCACTCGTCAACACCGCGAGCGGCGCGAGTTGGGTGAGTTTCCACCACGGAGGCGGCGTGGGCATCGGATTCTCCCAGCACGCCGGCCAGGTCATCGTCGCCGACGGCACCGAAGCCGCGGCGCGAAGACTCAAGCGCGTCCTCACCAACGACCCGATGATGGGCGTCCTCCGCCACGTCGATGCGGGCTACGACGTGGCGAAGAAGTGTGCGGGGGAGCAGGGCGTGAAGGTGCCCGCGTCGAAGGAGTCGATCTGATCTCCGTGAGCAAGGCCATGTCGCGCCGTCGCCGCATCCTGACCGTCAGCGCCTTTGGGTTGATCGCCGCAGTGATCTGGTTCGGCTATCGAACGATCGCCGCGGTGCGACAACTCCCCGAGGCATACGCCGCGTGGGACACCGGCACGCTGCTCGTCGAATACCTCAGGGCCAACGACGATCGCTGGCCGAATTCGTGGGATGACCTGCTTACGGTCCTCGACTCGCCGGGCGGAGCGGACATCGTGCTGTATGGTTCGCGAGCCGGCGACGTGGCGTACGCACGCTCGCTGCGCGAGGTGGTCGCAGTCGACTGGAGTTTCGATCCGTTGCGGATTGCTGATGCACAACCGGTGACCCGGCCGGATGGAAGCGCCTTCGACGTCCTCTGGGAAGGCGGCGATCCGAATGAGATGGTGCGGGAGTACCTCAGCGTGGATGGACGGGATCGATGAGCAAAGATCTGGGCTCGGTGCGGTTCGTTTCCGCTCGGAGGGCAACCAGCCGGCAACGCCAATGAAGTCGGATCTGAACGGAGCAGAGAGGATGCGGCGCCCAGGCGCCGGCGGGGATCGCGAGCGCTGCAGTACAATCCGAGAGATGCCTCCCGAGCGCCTCAGCCCCTCGCAGATCGACGATCACCTCGCCTCCGAGCGCCGCGACGTATGCGGCGTGGTGCGCCGGCTGCGGCGGATGGTTCTCGACGCCGTGCCCGATGCGTGCGAAGGCATTCGCTACGGTGCGCTGAGTTACTTTCGTGCGGACGTGCCGTACGGCTCCATCGGCGGCAACATCTGCATGATCGAGATTCGCCGTGGCAAGGTGGCGCTTTCGTTCATCCACGGGGCTTCGCTGCCCGATCCGCAGGGCCTGCTCCAGGGCGCCGGCAAGGCCAAGCGCTTCGTGCCCGTGGCGAGCCGCGACGCCGCCGACGATCCGCGTCTCATCGCGCTTGTGCGGGACGCCGGCGCGATGGCACGGCCATGATGCGGATGCGGCTCGGCAGTGTCGAAAGTTTCCTTTGGTCGAATGTGGCTGCCGTACAGTCGTTATTGAATTAGAGGGCGAGACTCTTCGATGAGTGGCGCCTCAGACAGAAGGGAGGTGCTGAATGAGACCGGTGGCAATGCTGACACTCTTAGTGATGCTCCTCTCGGGGCCGACTGCGGCGGGGCCGGGCCGAAGCGCCTCGCTCGCCGGCGGCACCCCGGAGGATGACTGGCCCTGCGCCATGCTGATGCACATGCCCGGCAACGGGCCGGTCAACGACTACGGCCTCATTATGGCGGTTTGGACGGACGGCACGATGCTCTTCTCGTCGAGTCCGTGCAGGCCCGGTGAGCACCTCCTGGTCGGTCAGGCCGATCCGGCAGACGTTCAGGCCATGATCTCCGCAATCGTGAAGGCGGACTTTCTCGGTAGACTGCGCGACGATCCCGGTGTGCCTGATGCGGGGTACGACACGATTGGAGTACGGGTGCGCGCTCGCAAGGCTCGATCGTTTCATGGATCACTCTCACCAGGTTTTGGGAAGAACGCTGATCCCGACGCCGACTATTGGAAGTTCGTGAAGACGTTCCGCAGGTGTCGGGCGGAACTTCTGGCGATTTCGCCCCACAGGGTTGAGCGCCTCGCCGAACGGCTCGACGCGGACGGCACATTTCGCGGCTACAACGCGCGTGATCCGGTGAAGACGGCGTGGCTGCATCGGGACGCCTGGCGGTGAGGCGTCATTCGGTTGTGGATGGCGTCGAGCGCCGCCGCCCGTGCCACGCGCCGCACTCGGGGCATTTGAGGCTGGTTGTGCCGGTGAGGTCGTAGCCGCAGCGGGCGCAGCGGTCGTCAAACCCGTCCGGGCGCATCGCTTCGATCGCGGTGCGGCAGGACTGTCGTCGCCTGCTGCTAAGGTATGAGGGCAACCTGACGGCCCAGTACACGATCACGAGGATGAAAATCACCGCCATCAGGGACTCGACGCTGACGAGACCCGACCCTTGACGCCACCTTCGGATGGCAAGGACGCACGTGATCGTGAAGAGCAGGAGCACGAGGGCGGCAGATGCCGCCGGCTTGAGGCGCAATGCCCATCGGGGGACGATTTCGCGGTTCAGCAACTCCCTGAGCGGCGGTCGCGGCACGATAGACTGTAGTTGAGTCACCCCGGTCGAGAGGGGCTTGTGCCGCGCCCCCTTCCGGCATACGCTCAACGTATGAGCGACACCGCGACCATCGAACGCACCGAGACGAAGACGCGGCCGGCGCCCAAGGTTGACCCGAAGCGCAAGCCGAAGCAGCCGACGCTCTGGCACGTCGTCCTCCACGACGACAACGACCACACCTACCCCTACGTCATGGAACTGCTCCAGAACCTCTTCGCCAAGGGGTTCGAGGAGAGTTTCCTCATGGCGCAGATCGTGGACAGCCGCGGCCGGGTCATCTGCGAGACCTGCCACAAGGAGCGGGCCGAGTTCAAGCGCGACCAGATCACGGCCTACGGCGCCGACCCGCTGCTCGATCGCTGCAAAGGCTCCATGACGGCGACGATCGAGCCGGCATGGTCGGATGAGATTGGTGATCGCAGCGGACGGGATTGACGGAGGACGAGACGCGGGAAGTGACAGGGACGGTCCCAACCGGGGCCGTCCCTGTCTTTGCCTGTCCGTTGTCGGGGCGACGCGGAGTACGGCGTGCCTCTACGGGATTTGCACGACGTTAGTGGTATCGCAGGGGCTGCCGTCGGCGATCACCATCTGGAGGTACTTGCCGCACGCCGCTGTCCCGGCGTTGCTGCTGACCTGACCGGAGCCGTTCGCGCCCGTGTTTCCCGTGTACACGAGTTGCAGACCGCTGCCGCTCAGTCCGAGTTGGGTTCCGCCGCACACGCCTCCGGGGACGATGAAGTTGCCGGTGCTGTTGGCGAGGACGATGCCCATCGGCCGGCTGGGGGTGGCGCCGGACCACGAGACGGTAATGCGGCCTGGGCAATCTCCCGTGATGCGGAGGAAGGCGCCGCCACCCGAGTATTCGACCGTGAGCACGGGCGGCGCCGGATTTGCATCGCTGCCGTACCAGTAGACGTAACTGTACGACGTCTGCACATTGCGCATGCAGATCGAGAGCCGATCATCGGCGAGGTCCTGAGACCAGTCGGCGGCGCTCACGTCGATCTCCCAGTCCCACGGTACGAGGTTGCCGGAGGGGAAGCCGCTGTGCACCGGAGTGAGCGTCTCGTTGAGACCCGGGTGCGGATTCGTCGGGCCACGCGACCATGAGTCGTCTGCGACCCTGTAGAGCCGCACTTGCGGATTGTTGAGGGGGTTTCCGAAGCCCTCCTCGTGGAACGTCCTGAGACTCATCGAGACGATCTGCGAGCCGTCGGGAATCGCACTGGTGTCGAACTTGACGAATCCATCGACCCAGTCGCCGCTCCAGTAGGCGCGGAAGCGGTTGTCATTCCAGTTGCCGCCGCCCGGACTGATGCACTTGGAGTCGATGGCGGTGAGTTGAACGACCTGGGCCGCGGCTCCGGAAGCCGCCCCCGCCAGAATGCTGCCTGCGAGCAGGTACCTGATCATCTGAACTCTCCTTCTCTCGAATGTGTGGACACCTGGGTGTCGGGAATCCATCGGCAGACACGGAACTCCTGCCGACCGATGACAGAGAAACTAACGGACTTCAGCCCGGCTGTCAAGGCCTGATCGGGGGGGGCCCTGTTGTGAGCAGCCCGCACGCCGACCGTTCAGGCCGGTAACTCACTTTCTTCCACCCCGACCCGCTACGATGCGCCATGAGCACCACACCCCCTCGCGCGCCGGTGTACAGCGATGTGCTTGAGATGATCGGCAACACGCCGATGCTCGAGTTCCGCCGCCTCGATACGGGGCCTTGCCGCCTCTTCGGCAAACTCGAGTTCATGAACCCCGGCGGCTCCGTCAAGGACCGCATGGGGCGGAGCATGATCGACGCCGCCGAGCGCGACGGCCGGCTCAAGCCAGGCGGGCTGATCGTCGAGGCCACGGCGGGCAACACCGGCATCGCCCTGGCCATGATCGGCACGCTTCGCGGCTACCGCGTCAAGGTTGTCATGCCCGACAAGATGAGTCAGGAGAAGATCGACCACCTCAAGGCCCTCGGGGCGCAGGTCGTGCTCACCCGCTCCGACGTCGCCAAGGGGCATCCCGACTACTACCAGGACCTCGCCCAGCGCATCGCGGAAAAGGAGGGGGGCTTCTACGTCAATCAGTTCGGCAACCCCGCCAACGCGCAGGCCCACTACGAGACCACCGGGCCGGAGATCTGGGAGCAGTTGGGCGGCAACGTCGATGCCGTGGTCTTCGGCGTGGGCTCCGGCGGCACCCTCACCGGCACGGGTCGATACCTGAAAGAGCGCAATCCCAAGATAAGCATCGTACTCGCCGACCCGAAAGGTTCGGTCCTCGCGCCGCTCGTGAACACCGGCAAGATGATCGAGCCCGGCTCGTGGCTCGTTGAAGGCATCGGCGAAGACTTCGTGCCTTCGATCCTCGATCTCGACCTGGTGACGCACGCGTATGAAGTGACGGACGCGGAGGCGTTTCATGCCGCGCGCCACCTGCTGCGCACGGAGGGCGTCTTCGCGGGGTCTTCTTCGGGCACGCTTCTCGCCGGGGCGCTCAAGTACTGCCGCGAGCAGACCACGCCGCAGCGCGTCTGCGTCCTCGTGTGCGACACGGGCAACAAGTACCTCAACAAGATGTTCTCGGATTCGTGGATGATCGAGAACGGCTTCATCCGGCGGCCGGAGTACGGCGATCTGCGCGACCTCATCCAGCGCCGCCACCTCGACCAGGAGGACTTCACCGTCTCGCCGACCGATACGCTCGCCGTCGCCCACGGGCGCATGAAACTCTACAGCATCAGCCAGGTGCCGGTGATCCGCGAGGGGAAGATCGTCGGCATCATCGACGAGTCCGACCTGCTGCTCGCAGTGAACACTGACTTTGCGAACTTCAAGAGGCCGGTCGAGGCGTTCATGGTGACGCGTCTTGAGACGCTGCCGCCGAGCGCCAACGTGCGCGAACTGGTGCCGATCTTCCGCGCGAGCAAGGTGGCGCTGATCGCGGACAAGGACAACTACTACGGCCTGATCACCCAGATCGACCTGCTGACCTACCTGAGAAGGCAGTCGGTGCAGTCGTGACGGGTCCACGCCCAACGTTCACCACAAAGAGCACGAAGGCACGAAGGGGGCACGAAGGGAGATCAAGTGGGATGAGCATGGAGAAGGACCAATGAGCGTGTACGAACCGCTCGACCCGGCGGTGGAGGAGTCGGCACGGCAGGTGGTGGACTGCGCGCTGACAGTTCACCGGAAACTCGGCCCGGGACTGATCGAGGGGGTGTACGAGGCTTGCCTGTGCCACGAACTTCGCAAGCCAGGCATCGCGTTTGCGGTCCAGGACCCGGTGCCGATCGTGTATGACGGCAAGCGGCTTGATACGGTCCTGCGACCTGATGTGCTCGTCAACAACCACCTCATTGTCGAACTGAAGTCGGTTGAAGCATTGCTCCCGATTCACGAGGCCCAGACGCTGACGTATCTGAGGATCACCGGTCTACGGCTTGCTCTGCTTATCAACTTCAACGTCATCCGTATTAAGGAAGGCATCCGCCGCCTGATTCTCTAAGCCGCTCTTTGTGCCCCCTTTGTGCCTTCGTGCCCTTTGTGGTGAACCTATCGCATCCGATTGCAAGGAACACAAATGAACCTCGAAACGAAAGTCATCCACGGTGGGCAGCGGCCTGAGTCTTCGACCGGGGCCGTCATGCCGCCCGTCAGTTTCTCGAGCACCTACGTCCAGGAGAGTCCCGGCGTCCACAAGGGCTTCGAGTACTCGCGCTCGCACAACCCCACGCGCTACGCACTGGAGCGCTGCGTCGCCTCGCTCGAGGGCGGGCAGGTCGCCGGCGATGCCACGGGCGGGGGCTTTGCATTCGCCTCCGGCCTCGCCTCGATGGCCACCTGCCTCGAACTCATCGACTCGGGCGAGCACGTCATCGCCATGGACGATCTCTACGGCGGGTCGTACCGGCTCATGACGCGCGTGCGCGAGCGCAGCCAGGGTCTCAAGGTTTCCTACGTGGACATGACGGATCCGAAGCGCATCGAGGCCGCAATCACCGACCGCACGAAACTCATCTGGGTCGAGACGCCGACGAACCCGACGCTCAAACTCGTCGATCTGGCGGCCGTCGCCGCGATCGGCCGGCGGCACAACCTCATCACGGTGTGCGACAACACGTTCGCCTCGCCGATTCTTCAGAGGCCGCTCGAACTCGGCTTCGACATCGCGATGCACTCGGCGACGAAGTACCTCGGCGGGCACAGCGACGCGGTGGGGGGGATCCTCGTCACGAACCGCCCCGACCTCGCCGAGCGCCTGCGCTTCATGCAGAACGCGATCGGCTCGATCCTCGGTCCGATGGATTCGTATCTCGTGCTTCGCGGGATCAAGACGCTGGCGATCCGCATGGAGCGGCACTGCCGAAACGCCGCCGAAATCGCCACCCGCCTCGAAGCGCATCCGCGGGTCGAGCGCATCGTCTATCCGGGCCTTGAATCGCATCCGCAGCACGCGCTGGCGCAGAAGCAGATGCGCCTCGGCGGCGAGCCGGCGGGCGGAGGGATGATCACCATCTGGCTCAAGGGCGGCCTGAACGACTCGCGCCGCTTCCTCCAGCGCGTGCACCTCTTCTCGCTCGCTGAATCGCTCGGCGGGGTCGAGTCGCTCATCGAGCATCCGGCGATCATGACGCACGCCTCGGTTCCGCCCGACAAGCGCAAGGCGCTGGGAATCGACGACAATCTCTGCCGCCTGAGCGTGGGCATCGAGAACGTCGAGGATCTCTGGCGCGACCTTGAATCCGCGCTAAGGTGAGGCGCCCAGCGTCTGGAGCCGACGACCAGCCGCGTGCTCCAGCACGCGTGAATTGAGCCTGCGCGAACCGGCGGTCGAGACCGATCGTGAGTCGGGCTCGAAGCGTTCGCGCCGCCTCGCGCCAATCGAGGGAGGATTGCCCGATGAGCAACGTCAGCACGATTCAGGAGGTGCACGCGGCGTTCGTCCGAGGCGACGTGGCGTGGATCCATTGCCAACTGGCCGACGATGTGCGGTGGGAGTACGGCCCGACGTCGATGAACGTCCCGTGGCCCCGACGGCGGCGCGGTCGCGAGGAAGTGGCGGGCTTCTTCGCCTCGCTCGCCGAGATGGAGATGCAGCACTTGGAGCCGAAGGACTTTCTCGAAGGGTCGGGCCTCGTCGTCGTGCTTCTTGACATCAATCTGACCGTCCGTGCGACCGGCCGGCGCGTCGTCGAGACGGATGAGCTGCACGTCTGGCGCTTCGACGACTCCGGTCGCATCACGCACTTTCGCCACGGTTGCGACACGCATCTGCATCACCTCGCGTACAACGACCTGCAGCGGTCTCGGCGGAAGGGCGGAAGGGCGGAAGGGCGGAAGAGCGGAACGGGCGGAATGAGCGGCATTTAATGGCCCATGAACGTCCTGCGAACCTACGACTACCTCGTCCTTGCCCGCGGCAAGGTCTTCGACGTCGTGCGCCCTCTCAGCGCCGAGCAGTACGCCCGCGAGTTTTCCATCGGACTCGGGACGCTCGGGCGGACGCTCACGCACCTGATGATCTGCGAGTGGTTCTACCTTCAACGGATCGAGCGGCGCACGGTGCCGCCGTATGGCCAATGGCCGATCCGGGATGAGCAGCCGCCGTCATTCGCGGTGCTCGAGGAGAAGTGGGGACCGCAAGCGCGGGAGACGCGGACCATGCTCGCGGCAGTGCGCGACTGGGAGGCGCCGATCGACTATCCCGCGCTGACCGACGATCAACCGCCGACGGTTATCACCGCCTCCGCAATGGACATCTTCACCCAACTCGTCCTCCACGAAGTCCACCACCGCGCCCAGGCGCTGAACATGCTGCGGCAGATGGGAGTGACGTTAGGGGACATCGACTTCAACGCGCTGATGTATCAGCGGCGCAGGGGTTGAAGCCGCCTCGCCGCGAATCCGAAGGGTGGAGAGCCGCATGAAGACAGCAACGCCGGCCGTTCTTCCATCAACAACCGGATCGTCGTGGGGCGGTCTGCTTTGGTCCGCAAGTTCGGGCGAATGAAGACGGGTCGATGACTGACGATGAAGACCAGATCCAACTCGCCTTGCGCGACCGCGGCCTTTGTTCATACGTGCAGAACGGGCGGCAGATCGTCGTGTCGCGCCAGCGCGGTCCGGTCTGGCCCGATCGCGGCAACAGTTTCTGGATCGTCCGCCTCGGCGGGGCTTGGTACGTGGTAACGTGGGCGCCGGTGGCGTATCGCGTTCCCGAGGCGACGTCAGTCGTCGAGGTAGCGGCCGCGTTCGTGGACGTCGGGGCGACAGCGCAGTCGCGCCTCCCCGCCGAACAGGTCGAGCGATTTGGTTTGACGGAAGTCCCGCAGGATGAGTTCGAGCGGCTCTTCGAGGCGAGGTGAAGGGCTTGAGGGCGCGCCGGCGCGGCCCTTCGGGCCGACGTGGTCGCCGGAATGGACGGGCATTGGCCTATAATCTCAAGGCCCGGGCGAAACGGAGCCGAAATGCTTGAGACAGGGTGGGTCGGGGGCATGGTGCGCTCCGACCGTCGCCCACAGGCGCTGTTCGATCTTTGGCCGGGGCCCTCGCCTGCCTCGAAGGATGACCATCAGCGTGGCATTCGACAAACTCCTCGGCTGGTTCAGCGTTGACATGGGCATCGACCTCGGGACGTGCAATACGCTCGTCTGCGTCCGGGGCGAGGGCATCGTCCTCAACGAGCCCTCCGTCGTCGCCGTCAAGCGCGGCACGAACCGCGTCCTCCAGAACGGCAACGCCGTCGGCTGGATGGCCAAGGAGATGCTCGGCAAGACGCCCGGCTCCATCACCGCCATCCGCCCGCTCAAGGACGGCGTCATCAGCGACTTCGAGATCACCGAGGCGATGCTCTCCTACTTCATCCGCAAGGTGAACGGGAAGGCCCGCTACATCCTCGGCCCGCGCGTCGTCATTGCGATTCCCTCTGGCATCACCGCCGTCGAAAAGCAGGCGGTGCTCAACTCGGCGATCCGCGCCGGCGCCCGGCGGGTGTATCTCGTCGAAGAGCCGATGGCGGCGGGCATCGGCGCCGGGCTGCCGATCGTCGAGCCGACCGCGAGCATGATCGTGGACATCGGCGGCGGCACGACGGAGGTCGCCATCATGTCGCTCGCCGACATCGCGGTGTGCGAGTCGGTGCGCGTCGCGGGCGATGATCTCGACGAGGCGATCATCAACCACATGAAGAAGACCTACAACCTGATGATCGGCGAGCAGAGCGCCGAGCGGATCAAGATCGAGATCGGCTCGGCGGCGCCGGTGGGCGAGGAAGTGACGATGGAGGTTCGCGGCCGCGACATGATCGCCGGCCTGCCGCGCAAGACCGTCGTCACCAGCGAGGAGATCCGCGAAGCCCTCCAGGAGCCGATCAGCGCCATCATCGAGGCCGTCACCCGCACGCTCGAGCGGGCCGAGCCGGAACTTGCGGCCGACCTGGTTGAGAACGGCATCTGCCTCGCCGGCGGCGGGGCGCTGCTGCGCGGGCTGGATGTGGTGATCGCCAACGCGACGGGCCTCGACGTCCGCGTCGCCGACGATCCGCTCACCTGCGTGGCCAAGGGCACGAGCATCTACCTCGAGAACCTCGAAGAGTGGAAGGGCACGATGGAGTCCAACCTCGATGAAGGTTGATCGACTCCGCGCGGGCCGCAGCCGCCCCCGTCCGATCCCGCTTGAGCGCTGACCGGTCAACGATGGCCCCGCGATGAACCACGCCACGCCAAACCGATCGTTCTACGCCGCCGTGGCGGCCCTTCTGATCGCCTGTTTCCTGCCCTCCGGGCTGACGAACTTTCTCGCCGGTCGCGTCGGCGAACTGGCCATCCCGCTCAGCGCCCCGCTTCAGAAACTCAGCCGCATCGTCCGCGCCGTTCCCGACCGCCTCGATCCAGAGGATCCCGAACTCGTCCGCCTGCGCACCGAGAACGAACAGCAGCGCGTCCGCATCATTCAACTCGAAGCCCGAGCCGCCGCCATGGCCGAGCAACTCGAGCGGCTTCAGACGCTCAAGGCGATCGATCCGTCCTTCCGCTTCATCACGGCGTCGCGCGTCGCGGAGTCGGCGGTCGGGAGGACCGATCTCTTCAAGGTGAACGTCGGTTCCGCGACGGGAGTTCCCGTCGGCGCCTACGCGCTGTATCAGGGGTATCAACTCGTCGGCCGCGTCAGCGCCGTCAGCCCGCGCAGCGCCACAATCACGCCCGTGACGTCGCGCGCCTACGGCCCGGTGAGCGCGCTCGTCCTGCCCGCCGACGGGAATCACGCCGGCGCCATGCCCTGTTCGCTCGATCCCGCCGGCGACGGGACGTTCGCGGGCGTTCTCGGCGTCGAGTCGCCGGTCGCCACGGGCCTGCGCGTCGTCCTTCGCGACGACGAGTGGACGCAGGTGCAGACCGGCCCGCTCATTGGCTTCATCGAGAGCGTCGCGCCCAAGGACGATGCGCCGCTGTGGAACACGATCGTCGTCCGGCCCCGCTTCCAACTCAGCGACGTCGGCGTCGTTGACCTCCGCATCCCGCGCGGCGGCGGGGGAGGCAACTGATGCGCTGGACGATCTTCGCCTTCTTCGCCTACGTCTTCCTCGCCCTCGACATGGGGCTGACTCCCATGCTCGAAATCGGCTCGGGCGAGCGCGGCGTCGCGCCCTGCTTCCTGCTCATCCTGATGGTCTACATCGCGTCGATGGGGCCGAGCCACGCCGTGCGATGGGCGGCGCTCATCCTCGGACTGATTCTCGACCTCTCTGCCAGCCACGCCACGTCGGACGGCCGAGCCGCGACCGTCGTCGGGCCGTACGCCCTCGGCTTTGTCCTCGGCGCGGCGCTCACGGTCCAGTTGCGCGGCCTCGTCTACCGTCGCCATCCGTTCACTACCGGGTTCCTGACGCTGGTCTCCGGCGCCTGCGCGTTCGTTCCCGCGGTTTTCCTGCTCACCATGCGCCGCATCGTGTTCACCGGACTCGGCTCGGAGAGCGTCATCGTCTGGGTCGCGTCCGATGCGCTTGTCCACGCTTTTCTCACGGTGCTCTATTCGGCCCTGGTCGCGGTTCCGACGGGCTGGGCGCTCAATCGGCTCGTCGGGCTCTTCGGCTTCCAGGTCCATCCGCGCCTCGGCCATCCTCGCTGAATCCCCGGTGATGCGCCGCCGGCGCGCCGCTCGGGCGAGCGAGACATCATCTCCCTATCCTGTTCCGCCTGTGTGCTGAAACACGCTGAATCCTCCCACCAAGGGACTCACATGGCCGGTCACGACACCTCCAAGAAGCACACCGACTTCGTTTCCTGGAACCTTGCCGCGTGGGCGGCGGGGCTTGAGTTTGACGCCCTCTCGCCGGAGGCGATCCGCAGCGCCAAACTCTTCCTCTTCGACTCGCTCGGCTGCGCGCTGGGCGGGTCGCAACAGCACGATGTGCAGATCGCGCTCGAGCACTTCAAGGAAATGGGTGGCCGCAGCGCCTGCACCGTCTTCGTCGATGGGTTCCGCACCAACCCCGTCGACGCGGCCTTCCTCAACGCGCTGATGATCCGCGCGATGGACTACAACGACATCTACTGGAAAGCCGATCCGTCGCACCCCTCCGACATCATCCCCGCGCCGCTGGCGCTCTGCGAACTCAAAGGGCTGACGGGAAAGGACCTCATCCTCGGCATCGTCATCGCCTACGAGATGGAGATGCGCCTCGCCGAGTTCGCCGAGCCGGGCATACGTGAATACGGTTGGCACCACGCCACGATCACGAGCATTGCGGCGCCGATCGCGGCCGGACGGATGCTGAGCCTCAAACCCGAGCAGATTCAGCAGGCGATCGGCATCAGCGCGGCGCCGTCGATGTGCCTCGGAGCGGTGACGGCCGGCAAACTCACCAACATGAAGAACACCGTCGATCCTCTGGCCGCGCGCAGCGGCGTGCAGGCCGCCCTGCTGGCGCAGCGCGGCTTCACCGGGCCCGAGCACGTCATCGACGGCAAGGAGGGACTCACGCACTGCTTTGGGAAGTTCGCCGGCAAGTTTAACCTCAATTTGTTGACCGACGGCCTGCCCAAATGCAGCGGATGCCACTACAAGATCATCGACTGCGGCATGAAGTCCTTTCCCATCGAGGCGCTCAGCCACGCGCCGCTCACCGCGATGCTCAAGTGCGTGGCGGAAAGCGGCATCAAGGCCGCCGACGTAACGGAGATCAGAGTCGAAGTCATCGCCCGCGCCGCCGATATCCTCGGCGACCCAGCCAAGTACCGCCCCACGAGCAAGGAGACCGCCGATCACTCGCTGCCCTATTCGCTCGCCGTCGGCCTCGTGGACGGCATGGTCACGCCGCTCCAGTTCAGGCAGGAGCGCATCGACGACCCGAGCCTGCGGCCGGTGATGGACAAGATCAAGGTCGTGCCCAACAAGGAGTTTGAGGCGCTCTTTCCGAAGTTTCAGCCCAGCCGCGTGACGATCACGCTGGATGGCGGCCGGTCATTCAGCAAGCGCGTTGATGTGCCCAAGGGCGACCCGCGCGACCCGATGACCGAGGAGGAGATCGCGGTGAAGTTCAACGCGCTGGGCAGGGACGTGGTGGGGGAGGAACGCTGCGCGGCGTTGCGCAGGATGATCATGAGCATGGAAGAGCAGCGCGACGTCGATGCGCTGATTGACCTGATGAAGGCGTAGGTCGGGACAAGACTCTGCGCCGGCCCGGCAGATCGGCGCACTTGCGCCATCACTTCAAGATGAGCGGCGAACATCCATGACCCCCAATCAATTCATCGAGTTCTTCCGACTTCAGCGCGCCAGCGCCATTCTGCGCACCGACCTGCCTGGCGCCGTCGCGCCGGCGATGGACGCTGCGATCCGCGCTGGATTCCGCATCTGCGAGTTCACGCTCACCGTGCCTGGCGCCTTCGCGCACATCGCCGCCTTCGCCAGGCGCGAGGGAGTCGTCGTCGGCGCCGGCACGGTCCTCACGGTCGAGGACGCCCGCCGCGCCGTCGAGTCGGGAGCGCGCTTTCTCGTCTCTCCCGTCGTCGATGAAACGGTGATCGAGGAGGCCAAGCGCCTCGGCGCAGCGATGATGCCCGGCACGCACACGCCCACCGAGATGCTCCGCGCCTATCGGGCCGGCGCGCCATTGCAAAAGCTCTTCCCCGCGCCGGGCATCGGTCCAGCATACGTCAAGGCGTGCCTCGGCCCGATGCCGTTCCTCCGCATCGTGCCGACAAGCGGCGTCGATGCGACCAACGCAACGGCACACTTCGCTGCCGGCGCCTTCGCCGTCGGCTTCGTTGCACCGCTCTTCGATCCGAACGATTTGCGCGAAGGACGCTTCGATCGCATCGAATCGCGCGGCCGCGAACTACTCGCCGTGTGCCGCGCATCGTCTTGAAGTGCCGCCGATCAGTCGCCCATCATCGTGACCTCGATCTCCACGAGCGGCGCCGCATCGAGCATGGCGTGCATCTCCGCCTCGTCACGCGCCGAACGACTCAACGCCCGGCCCTCCATCACGAGGCGCACTTGCTTCGGCGCGAAGACCCACGGCGTCGCTCGCCAGCGCTCTTCATCGACTCGGGAAAGTTGAAGATCAATCCGCGCTCCGCGCCATGGCACGCCCTTGACCTCGCCGCGATCGCTCGCGTTCATGCAGAGGATCAGCGACATCCAGTCCCAGGCCGCGATGAGCGCGCTGGCCCGTTCGAGCCACGCCTCATCCATCGCCGCGCTGCGGGTGGAGGCGGCGCGCACCTTCGCGAGCAGCGCCGCCTGCGCCTGCTGCTCCCGCTCGAGGTACTCGCGCACCAGCGGATCCGTTCCGGGCGCCTCGGCCGCGCCGTGGTAGCGCTTGTACAACCCTGTGCCGTGCCGCGAAACGAGCAGCGCCGCGAGCGCCGAGGCCGCTTCCACCCGCCGCCACACCTGCGACCAGATCGCAACGTGCGAGCGCGTGTCGAGTTCGAGAAACGTGTGCGGCCAGCCGGTCTGCGAGTTGAAGGTTGGATGCTGCTCCCATTCGGTCCATCCGATGTCGTGCAGCAGCGCCGCCAGCACCATCTCCTCTCGGCGGTCGGGTGGTTCGCCCCACACGGCCGCGATCTGGCCGCTCACCCACGCATGCGCGGGCTGGCTGATCGCGACAATCCCCTGCGGCGCGCGGCGATGAAGCACTCAAACCTTCCCTTCTGGCGAGCATTGTACGGCCGCGCCGGCCATCGTTCAGATTGCGCGAGCGCGCCGCTGGTCCGCTCGCGCGGCGCTCGTGCCGTGCTCACTGAATGATCTTCTCGTTAGTTTTCCCGTCCGACCTTGCGGAAGCGCCGCGCACGCGAAAGATAGAAGCAATCGCCGCGCGCCCGGCGTCGCCTTGCTTCGAATGCGACGACCCGGCTCTCCGCGAGGCGAATCGCCGCGGCTGCGTTGGTCGAGGCGCACAATCCGATCGAGAGCGCGATCCCGTCGGTGGGCGGGCGCCTCTCAGGGTGCATGGCGGGGCGCTCAACCGCCCCGGAAAAAAAAGGAGTCGAAATGAAGACGCACGTTCACAACGCCCTTCTTCTGTGCCTCGCCTTCTCTTCGATGAGCGGCGCGGCGATGGCCGGCGACGGCCCGACTGACGCAGACGCCCGAGTTGCCGCGCTCGAAGCGCAGCGCGCCCGGATCGACGCGCAGATTCAGGCCATGCGCAGCGGCGAACGCAGCGCCTGGCTCACCGGACCGCAGTCCGAGGAGATCCGTGCGCTGGTGCGCGAGGTCATCGCCGAGAGCGAGGCGCGATCGAGTCTCCTCGCCGAGGGCGGAAACGCCGGCTGGGACAAGGGCTTCTTCCTCAGGAATGACGATGGCTCCTTCTCTCTCAAACTCAACGGCCAGATCCAGTTCCGCTACGTCTGGAACAACAAGGACTCCGCCGATGAGAACACCGCCTCCTTCGAGATGCGACGCATGAAACTCGGCTGGAGCGGCAACATCTACTCGAAAGACCTCAAGTACAAGGTCGTCGGCGCTTTCGACCGCAACAGCGGCTCAATGATCCTCGAGGACGCCTGGGGCTCCTACGCGATCGGTGAGGGCTGGACCATCAAGTGGGGCCAGTTCAAGCCCGCCTTCAACCCCGAGGAGACCATCAGTTCCTCCAAGCAACTCGCGGTCGATCGCTCGGTCGTCAACGAGATCGTCAACCTCGGCTTCTCACAGGGGGTCGAAGTGGCTCACCAAGGCGAGCAGTTCGCGTTCGCCTTCGGCTTCGGCGACGGGGCGACTCTCTCGGCCATGGCCCCCGCCGGCAGCCGCGCCAACACCCGCTTCAACAACGACTCGACCGAGTGGGCCTTCAACGCCCGCGCCGACGCCCTCCTCGCCGGCGAGTGGAAGCAGTTCGAGGACATGACCTCGTGGACAACCGACGACACCGGCGTCCGCATCGGCGGCGGCCTTTCGTATCAGGACAGCGAGTACGGCACCGGCGCCGAAGAGGTCAAGTGGCTCCAATGGACCTTCGACGGCCAGCTCGAGTTCGGCGCCGCCAACCTCTTCGCCGCCGTCTTCGGACGCCACAGCGATGCCAACGCCGACGCCGCGACCGACTTCGACCAGTACGGCTTCGTGATCCAGGGCGGCGTCCACCTCGTTCCCGACAAGTTCGAGCTCTTCGGCCGGTACGAGTGGTTCGACTTCGACGGCGCCTTCGCCGACGACTACAGCGCCGTCACTGTCGGTTTCAACTACTACTTCCGCAAGCACGACTGGAAGTGGACCACCGACATCGTCTGGAACATCGATCCGGTTCCGTTTGACGTGACGGGCGTCGGCCTGCTCGCCGACGGGCCGGGCGAGGACGGGCAGATGGCCCTGCGCACCCAGATGCAGATCCTCTTCTGACCTCGGCGCGGCGGATGAGGCGATCATGAACTCAACTTGCGCGCAAGCGAGGAGATGAACTGAAGCCCTGGGCGATGACGGTCGATCTTCTTCACGCCCGCGGCCAAGCATTCTGACTGTGCGAGGCGCGGCGCTGAGCGACGACGCTCCTTCTCCTCGACCGCGCGATCCCGGCCGGCCGCGCCCGGGGCGCCGGCGCACAACTCGACTCTTTCAACGGGCGCGACCACCCGCCCGACGGCGCAACCGACGGCCTCCAACCCCGCCGGTTGCCCGCTTTTCTTCCTCGCTGTCACACGGCGGGACGCGAACCGCCGCTCCCAGGTGGTGAGAGCAACGGTTTGCCAGTGTATCGCGTCGCGGGGGCCGTCCACGAGGCTCTGCAGTTTGCACTCGACAACCCGCGCCCAAGTCCAAACCCCGTGCTGACGCGTGGGGCTCGGGTTGCCTCCCCGTTTCCGCCGAAGCGCGGGTACGGAGGCGGCATGATACCATCCGTCGATGCACAAGCGCCTCCGAAGCACGATCAAGTGGGGCGGGACGGTGCTGACCGTGCTGCTGCTTGCGGTGTGGCTGGGCAGCGCGTGGTGGCAGGTTCCATTGCGACAGGGTGGGGGCCGTGGAGCGATTGGTTTGGGGGCAGGTCAGTTGCTGGCGACCTGGCCGATGCGAGGGCCGGCGCCCTCCCGGGGAATGTACGTGGAGGCCTTTGAACTGAGGATCGGCGGCTTCAGCTGGTGGTTCGCCTCGCGTCACCTGCCCGTGGTGGTCAAGGGATCAACGCTGCATCTCGTGGGTGTGCCACTCTGGAGTCTGGCGCTGGCGACGGGCTTGCCGAGCGCCTGGCTCTGGTTCCGCGACCGTCGCCGCGCGCCGGGCTTGTGCGTCCATTGCGGCTACGACCTGCGCGGCAACGCGAGCGGCGTATGTCCGGAGTGCGGCGCGGCACGCGACCAGCCGCGCCCGTGACGAAGCGGGATTCGGCGTTCGAAGATCCAACACCACTCTTCTGCGGGCGCGAGTTGTTGATGCGTGTGCCTCGCTCATGCTTCGGGCTCGCTTTGGTTGCGATTGCCAGTTCGATGCGATGGCGGCGTAGCGGCTCAGTCGAAGAGATGCCTGAGGATCACATCCCGCACCGCCGTGCAGGGGAGTTCGTCTCCTTCGGCTGCGCCGTGGCGGGTGATGAGGACCGGCTTGTGGGCGGCCGCCTGATCGATGCGGCCGTGCGAGCCGCGCACGAGGCGCGTGTCGAGGGGGATGATGTTGAAGAGGGCGCGCTGGCCGAGGGCTTTCCGCAGCAGCGTCCAGGCGATGCGGACCCTGGGCAGGGCGATGGCCGGGTCGATGAAGAGTTCGAGCGGGTCGTAGCCGGGCTTGCGGTGGATGTCCACGGTGCGGGCGAAGTCGGGCGCCCGGGCGTCATCGAGCCAGTAGTCGTAACTGAACCAGCGTCGCGGCGAGGCGATGAGCACGAGATCGCCGCTGCGCGCGTGGTCGATGCCGACTTTTCGCTGCGCAGCGCGGTCGAGGATGCGCTCGACGCCTGGCGCTGATTCGCACAGGCGCTGGGCCCGCTCCAGCGCCGAGGCGTCGTTGACGTAGACGTGCGCGGCCTGATGATCCGCGACGGCGAAAGCGCGGCTGGCGCCGGGGTCGAGCAGTTCCCGGCCGCCTTCCTCGCGCACGGCCAGCAGGCCCGCCTCGCGCAGGATGCGGTTGATGTGGACCGCATCATCGACCGCCTCGATGCCGTATTCGCTCAGCAGGATCACCCGCACGCCGCGCTGCTCGAAGAAGTCGAGCAGTTCGCCGACGATGCGGTCGATGGCCCGCAACTCGCCTGCGATCGAGGGTTGATCGGGGCCGACCTTTTGCAGGGGGTAGTCAAGGTGCGGCAGGTAGACGAGTGTGAGCGTGGGCATGCAGCGCTCCCAGACGAGACGCGTCGCATCCGCGATCCACTGCGATGACTCGATTGAGGCGCCCGGCCCCCAGAACTTGAAGAGCGGAAACGCCCCGAGGTCGCTCTGAAGAATGTCGCGCAGGTCGGCGGGATGGCTGTAGCAGTCGGGGATTTTGCGGCCGTCGGCGCGGTACTGCGGCCGCGGCGTGACGGAGAAGTCGGCCGAAGAATACATGTTGAACCACCAGAACATGTTGGCGCAGGTGATGGAAGGGTCGCGCCGCTTGGCCGTCTCCCAGACCTTCTCGCCGGCGACGAGGCGGTTGGACTGCTTCCAGAACTGCACTTCGCACAACGTGCGGTCATACCAGCCGTTGCCGACAATGCCGTGCTCGCGCGGCGGCAGACCGGTGAGCATGCTCGACTGCACGGAGCAGGTGACGGCGGGGAAGACGGGGTTGAGGCGCTGCACACGGCCCTTTGCGGCGAAGGCGGCGATGCGCGGCGTGTGCTCGCCGATGAGCGACGAAGACAGGGCGACGACGTTGATGACGGCGGTGGGATGCGCCATGTCAGGTGCCCGGAACGGATCGCTGCGCGAGGAGCGTCAACACGAAGCAACCGGCTGCGATCAGCGCCGCGACGGGTTGATCGAGCCTGGTGAGATGATACATGTCCAGCAGTGAGATTCCGGCGATCCACATGGCGACGGGATGAGCCGGACGGAATTCGCGCGACTGCCAGATCAGCCCCGTACAGAGCATCCACAAAACGAACGCCGCCGCGGCGAGGAAGGTCAACAGTGACGGCTCCCACAGTCCGGCCGCGCGCAGTCCACCCAGCGCCGCAACGGGCAAACAGGGAAGAACGCGGAATGGCCAGTGGTAAGGATCGCTGCCGGCAGTCGGTCGCGCCGCCTCCGTTCGGGCCATGAGAGAGAAGACGCTCACATAGGCCGCGAGCGCCGCAGCGAGACTTGCGAGCGGCGTCCAGTCTTCCGGAACGCCGAAGGCGCATGCCGACGTGATATAGACGAGCGCGCGGCAAAGGCCCATGATGGCCACGGAAAGCGCCGTGCGCAGGTGAGTGGCATTGTAGAGGATGATCGCAGCCACAAGAGCCACTCCCGATCGCGCGGCGATCCACCCCTGTGAGGCAATCAGTGCAAGCCCGGCCAGAAAGCATGCGGCTGCGAAGACCTCAGCCTCGGTAGGAGAGATGCGTCCGGATGGGATCGGCCGTTGCGGGCGCTCCTTCCGATCCGTCTGTTGGTCCATGATGTCGTTGAGCGCCATGCCGCCGACGTAGAGCAGCAGCACGCCGACGGTCATCGGCATCGCTCCGCCCCACGAGGCTTCGTCGGCGCCGCGCATTCCGATCGCCCAGCCGACGAGGACGTTGCTCACGATCGTCGGCGCGTTGGAGAGGCGGGCGAGTTCGAGCCACGGCCGCAGCGTCATGCGTGCATCCCGCTCTTCATGCGTGCACTCGGCTCTTCATGTGCGCATCCGGCTCATCTGCTCCTTCGCCCAGCGCATCTCCGCGGCGATGCCATCGGCGAGGCGCTTGGGGCGAAGGTCTTCGGGCAGGACGTTCCAGGCGTAGGTCTCGACTTCGTAGTGTCGGATGCCGTCTTCGGGCCGGATGGCGGCGAGAAGTTCGACGATGTGCGGCTGGGTGGTTTCGAGCGGTTCGATCCGGTCGAGGTGGATCGGGACGTGGTAGTGGATGCGCCACTCGCCGCCGCCGATCTTGTTCGCGGCGAGCGCTTTGGGCAGGTCGTCGTGGAACTGCGTAATCTTGTGGCCGTCCTTTGATCCGATGGTGGTCTGATGGAGGTAGCGGTCTTCGGCGAACTGTTCGAGTCGGTCGCGCATCGCTTTTTTCTCCGCCGCCTTGAGGCCGCGGAACGGGGCGCGCAGGCCTGAAGAAATCTGCACCTTGCCGATCCGCCAGCCACTCTCGCGCAGCCACTCAAGCATCATCGTCGGTTTCTCGAACATCACTGCGGCATGGCAGACGTCCAGACACACCCGCAGATGGCGACGCAGGACGTCAGGATTCAGGCCGCCGGACATCTCCAGCACCATGAGGAACATCAGCATGGTTTGCGTATCGGCGATCTCGCAGCCGGGTTCCGGTTCGAGATCGAGATGAATGATGCGCCCCGTCGCTTCGTAGAGATCGGCGAGCGACTCGACGGCCTCGCAGAGATGGTCCGCCCAGCCGGGGTTGACCGAGTCCGCCCAGCCGATGGGCAGCGTCGAGATGGAGCCTTCCGCGCCCGGCGGCAGGAGATGATGAAGGATGTGCGCCAGCGCCATCGTGTAATCCAGCCGCACCGCCTGCGACCAGTCCGGCGTGTACACGGCGTGCTTGACGACCGGCTCGTGAAAGTCCCTCATTGGAAAGGCGTTGAGCGTGTACGCGAACAGACCGCGCGATTCGAGCCACTCGCGGAAGGCGAGCATTCCATCGACGAGCAGTTCATCGTCGTGGTCGGGCGACGCGAACTTGACGACCGCCTCCGCCGGCAGCCACAGCCCGACGCCCATCGGCTCATCCGGGCTGACCTGACGCTTCACCTCAAGCGTGTGCTCTTCGAGATTGCGCTTGATCTCCTCGAGGCTCGTTCCGGCGTGAACGTTGGTGCAGTAGCCGAGGATGGCCGGTGCTTGCGGCTTGGGGTCTGGGGCCCGGGGTTTGCGGTCGGCGGTTTGACGTTTGTGGGCCATGCCGAGTGTATTCCCCTCGCGCCCGCTGCTCACCGGACGTCGAACTTCGCCGACTGTCTCAGGAACGTCCGCGGATTCTCCAGCGAGACTCGGCGGACGAGGTCCTCCGTGTGACCGCGGCGGCGCAACTCGACCTGGCACTTGGGCACGGCCAGGGGATCGCTGATGCCCCAGTCTCCCGCGGAGTTGATCCAGATCCGCTCGGTGCCGTACACCTCGAAGATGTCGGCCGCCCGTTGCGGCGTGCATTTCGTGTCGGGGTAGAGCGTCATCCCCGCCCAGAAACCGGCGTCGAGCACCATCTTCACCGTGTGCTCCTCGACGTGGTCGATGAGCACGCGGCCGGGGTCGATGCGCCCGTGGCGCCGAATCGCATCCATGATGAGCCGCGTGCCCTTTTTCTTGTCCTCCAGGTGTGGCGTGTGAACCAGAATCAGTTGGCCTCGCTGCGCCGCGAACTCGACGTGCGCCTCGAAGATCTCCAGTTCGTTGCGGCTGTTCTTGTTGAGGCCGATCTCGCCGATGCCCAGCACGTTCGGTCGATCGAGAAACTCGGGAATGATCGACATGACCTCGCGGGCAAAGCCGGGGTCTTCGGCCTCCTTGGGATTGATACACAGCCAGGTGAAGTGCCGGATGCCGAATTGCGCCGCGCGCCTCGGCTCGCTCTCGGTGAGTTGGCGGAAGTAGTCGAAGAAGCCTTTGGGACTGGAACGGTCAAACCCCGCCCAGAAAGCCGGCTCGGTGATCGCCAGGCAGCCGGCCTGCGCCATGCGCTGGTAGTCGTCGGTCGTGCGCGAGACCATGTGGATGTGCGGGTCGATGTAAGTCATGCTCTGCACGCTCCAACGCCCGCGATGAGCGAGGCTTCGACCGAATCGTGGGATGCGTTTCTCAAGGTTCACTCCCCGGATAGACGCCGTAGGCGCCCTTCATGCCCGCCGCCGAGTCGAGCGGCCCCTCCGTCGGATCGCTGAAGAGATCGAGCACCCGCCGCGCCCGCTCACCCTCTCCATCGAGCAGGATGGCGATCGCCTCGCGCAGGCCGCGTACGCGAAAGTCCTCGCGGCCGATGTCGTCCTGAGCGCGGTCGAGGCGGTCGAGGAAGGCGGCGATGTCGAGCACCTTGGCGCGATGCTCCATGAAGTAAAGGTCGATCACGCGCGACCGCGGGGCCGGGCACGTTGGCGGGTCGTGTACCATGCGCTGCTCCTCGCAGGCGGCGTCGCCTGCCGCCCAACTTTACGGCGCTATGGCGAGCCGCGTCCGGCCGCCTCGTCGCCGAGACGCGCGACGGCTTCGCGCATCAGCGCATGATCAACGGCGTGGACGTCAAACGCGATGCCCAGGCCGCGCAGCATCGGGACCGTGAGCCGCCCGCCGAGGTGCTCGCGGAACTCCTCAAGCCCCTCGAGCAGCGCGTCGCGCCCCAGCGCCTCGTCGAAGGTCGGCAGTCCGAGCGCGCGGAGGCAGGCGAGGATTCGCTCGCGATCCGCCTCGCTGAGCCAGCCCGAGAGCGTGGAGTACGTCGCGTCGAGCGCGACGCCGATGCTGACCGCCTCGCCGTGGCGCAGCCGAAAACCGGTGATCTGCTCGAGTTTGTGCGCGGCCCAGTGGCCGAAGTCCAGCGGACGGGCGCGAGTCAGTTCGAATGGGTCGCCGCCGGCCGCGATGTGGGCGAGGTGCAGGCGGGCGGAGCGGCGGATGATCGTCGCCGCCGTGTCGAGGTCCCGGCGGCGCAACGCTTCGGCCGCCGACTCGATGGCCTCGAAGAATGACGCGTCCTTCACCAGCGCGACCTTCACGCACTCGCTCCATCCGCTCGCCCAGTCGCGGTCCGAGAGGGTGAGCAGGAAGTCGGGATCGACGATGACGGCCCACGGAGGCGCAAAGGCGCCGAGGAAGTTCTTTTTGCCGAAGGCGTTGATGCCGTTCTTCACGCCGACGCCCGAGTCGTCCTGCGCGAGCGTCGTGGTGGGCATGCGGATGAGACGCACGCCGCGGTGGGCGGTCGCGGCCGCGAAGCCCGCGACGTCCAGCACGGCGCCGCCGCCGATGGCCAGCACGTACGACCGCCGGCATAGCCCAGCGTCGTGAATGGCCTGGGCGACGTGGTCGAAGACGGCCCGGTCGTTCTTGGCGGACTCGCCTCCGGGCACGACAAGGGGAGCGGAGGCGAGTTGAATCCGATCGCGGTGCTGCCCGGCGTAGTGCTCAATCGCGTCCGCCGGACCGCCGCCAGCGCGAACCAGTCCATCGTCGATGACGGTCAGCACGCGCGCAGCGCCGAGGCCAGGCTCGGCCTCGATGACGTCCCGCAGCGTGTGGTTGGCGGGATCCAGCGACCGGCGCGTGAAGCGAAGCCGAAGCCTCCATCCCACCGAAAAGACCGCGTCGGCGCCGTCGGGGCGATCCGTCAGGCGATTGGTCGTCGGCGCGGGCGAAGCGTCGGGCAAGGGCGCGAACCCCTCTCTCGTGCGGGCGAGTCTGTCGTGAGGAACGATCATGCAACGATAGGCCGCGGCCTGCTCCCCTCCGGCGCGGGCGGCGCCGGTCCGATCGGCGCATGTCCGCGTCGGGGGCGGCCATTGCAGGGGATCGCGCATTTCGCGCGGCGCGCCGCCGCTTCGGGTGCTCGCGGCTGACCAGTTTCTGGCGCAGCCGAATGCCCCCCGAAGGACTCGAACCTTCGACCCGCTGATTAAGAGTCAGCTGCTCTACCAACTGAGCTAGGGAGGCAGGGGTCGCCACTTGCGGCCTGTAGAGTGGAAGCGTAACGATTCTCGGGCGTGTGTCAAGCGCGGTCGGGGCGGGCGGCTTGACTGAAACCGGCGGAGGCACTACCTTTGGGAGCGCGTTTTTCGCGTTCCAGCGCGGCGGGCGGGCGATCGGCCAGGCCCGCACGGGGCCCGCCCGAGGGCCGAACTCCAGTCACCTCAGACGAGCCATAGCGAGGCCACAGGTCATGCATCCCACTCATCGGACCTCTCCCGGACGCAAGCGTCGGCGCCGGTCGCACCACGCCCTCCGCGGCGCCCACACCACCCTGTGCCCGAACTGCGGCGAGAACAAACTGCCGCACTGCGCCTGCGCCAACTGCGGCTACGTCCGGCCGGGTCTCCAGTTGAAGACTGAGACTTCCGAGGAAGACTAACCCATGCGGATCGCCATCGACGTGATGGGCGGCGATCACGCGCCGGGGGCGATACTTGACGGCGCGTTCGGCGCTCTCAAGTCGCTCGGCGCCGATGATGAACTCATGCTGGTGGGTCGAGGCGAGGTGATTCAGTGCGCCGTCGAAGCGAGCGGCGCGCACGATCCGCGCATCCGCATCGTCGATGCGCCCGACGAGATCGGCATGGATGAGCAGCCCGTCGAGGCGGTCCGCTCCAAGCCGCACAGTTCCATCGTCGTCATGTCCGAACTCGCCCACCGCCGCGCCGAGCACGGGGCGGACGTGATCATCTCCGCCGGCAACACGGGCGCCTGCGTCTGCGCGGCCCAGATGGCGCTGCGCCGCCTGCCGGGAGTGCATCGGCCGGGCATCGCCGTCGTCTTGCCCACCTTCGGAGGGCCGGTCGTCCTCTGCGACGTCGGCGCCAATCCCGACCCGCGGCCGCCGCACCTCGCGCAGTACGGCATCATGGGCGAGGTGTACGCCCGCGAGATGCTCGGCATCGCCGAGCCGCGAGTGGCGCTGATGAACATCGGGGGCGAGGAGGGCAAGGGCACGGGCCTCATCAAGGCCACGCGCGACATCCTCAAGGCCACGCCCGATCTTTGCTATGCCGGGTTCGTCGAGGGGAGGTCGCTCTTCGACCACGTCGCCGATGTCGTGGTCACCGACGGGTTCGTCGGAAACGTCGTGATCAAACTCGCGGAAGGGCTGGCGTCGGGCCTCTTCCGCACCATCGCGCGCGAGATCGCAGCAATCGACCCGGCGCTGGCCGAGCGCTTCAAACCAGTGCAGAAACGCATCTACGCGCTGCACGACTACCATGAGCACGGCGGCGCGCCGCTGCTGGGCGTCAACGGCGTCTGCATCATCTGCCACGGCTCATCGGAAGCGCGCACGATCACCAACGCCATTCTCAAGAGCCGCCACATGGTCGACAACAGGGTCAACCAGGCGATCGTGAATCGACTCGCGCAGGTCGGCAGCGGGGCAGGTGTCGGGTGAGTTTCTCGCCTTACGGATGCCAGATCGTCAGCACCGGCATGGCCGTGCCGCGGACGGTGCTTACCAACGCCGACCTCGAACAGATGATGGATACGAGCGACGAGTGGATCATCCAGCGCACGGGCGTTCGCACGCGCTACCGGAGCAATCCCGACCTGGGCGAAGACGTGGCGGCGCTCTCCGTCGAGGCAGTGAACGCGGCGCTCAAGGAGGCGAATCTCGCGGCCTGCGAACTCGACCTTCTCATGCTCGCCACCTGCACGCCGGACATGACGTGCCCGAGCACCGCCAGCCGCGTCGCGGGCCGCATCGGCGCCGTGCCCGGAGGCTCCTTCGACATCCTCGCCGCGTGCAGCGGATTCGTCTACGGGCTGAACATCGCCGACTCGCTCATCCGCCAGGGCGGCTACCGCAACATCGCCATGATCGGCGCCGATTCGCTCACCCGCGTCGCGGACTACACGAACCGCAAGGTGAGCGTGCTCTCGGGAGACGGGGCGGGCGTCGCGATCGTGCGCCGCGTCGATGATCCATCGAAGGGGTGCCTGTTCCAGTCGATGTACTCCGACGGCCGGCTGTGGGATTATCTCTACATTCCGACGCGTGACGGCGACGCCCCGGCGGATGTGGACTGGAACGAAACGAAACTGAACTACCTTCAGATGAAGGGCCGGGAGGTCTTCAAGTTCGCCGTCACGACCATTCCCGACGCCCTTGAAGAAGCGCTGCACAAGGCGGCCGTGAAGATGGACGAGGTGTCGATGATCATCGCCCACCAGTCCAACGCGCGGATCATCGAGGCGACGCGCAAGCGACTCAACCTGCCCGAGGACCGGTTCTACGTCAACATCGACCGCTACGGCAACACGAGCGCGGCGAGCGTGCCGATCTGCCTCCACGAACTCCGGCAGGCGGGGCGCATCAAGGAGGGAGACGTCGTCGTTTTCGTGGCGATGGGCGGCGGCATGACGTGGGGCACCAGCGTCTGGCGCCTTTGATCGTCGCGCCGCATTCCGCCGTTTCCCCAAATGAGAGCATTCGAGATGTCCGAAGCCGCCGTCATCCTCTGTCCGGGCCAGGGCGCGCAAATCGTCGGCATGGGCCGCGCCTGGTCCGAGCGGTCCGTCGCCGCGCGCAAGGTCTTCGCCGAGGCGGATGAGATTCTCGCCGATGCGCTTGGCGCTCCGCTTTCGCGCCTGTGTTTCGAGGGGCCGGTCGAGCGCCTCAACCAGACGGACGTGAGCCAGCCGGCGATCTTCGTGACTTCGATCGCGTGCTTGCGAGCCATTGAAGGGGAAGTGGGGGCCGCGATTGCGGCGGGGGCGGGGCTGAGCCTGGGCGAATACACTGCGCTTCACCTTGCCGGCGTCTTTTCCTTCGCCGATGCGCTGCGGCTCGTGGCGAAGCGCGGCCGGTTCATGCAGGACGCCGCCGAGGCGAGCCGCGGGTCAATGGTCGCCCTCATCGGCGCTGACGAATCCCAGGCGCTGGCGGTGTGCGAGCGGGCGGCGGGCGGCCGGGTGCTCGTTGCGGCCAACTTCAATGCCCCGGGGCAGATTGTCCTTTCGGGCGATGCGGACGCCTGCGGCGACGCCATTGCTGCGGCGGCCCACCTCGGTCTCCGGGCCACGCCTCTGACCGTCGCGGGGGCGTTCCACTCCGACCTGATGCGGTCCGCGGCCGATCGCATGCGCGAGGCGTTGGCCGAGGTGGAGATGGCGTCGCCGCGGTTCCCCGTGGTTTCCAACGTGACGGCCCGGCCGCACGAAGCGGCGGCGGCGTCGATCCGGGACCTGCTCGTGGCCCAGATCACCTCCCCGGTCCGCTGGAGCCAATCCTGCGAATGGCTTGGGGCGAATGCATCAGGTCGCTATCATGAACTGGCCCCGGGCAAGGTGCTCATGGGACTGATGAGACGAATCAACCGCGAGATAAAGGTGGTGAACCATGACCAGCCTGACTCGTAAACTGCTTCCGTTCGGCTCGGGGTGCGTCCTGGCGCTGGCGGCTTGTCTGAGCCTGACGGGATGCAAGGAAGAGGAGCCGCCACCACCACCGCCGCCGCCTCCGCCGCCCGGTCCGGTCACTGTCGATCCCAACTCCGTGGCGGAATACCTCACGCTCGATCCCAAGGTCTCGCTGCGCAACGCCCAGCCGATGGAGTGCAGTGAGGAAGAGGTCCGGGCGATTCTCGAGTTCATGAGCGCCTTCGCGGCCGGCGACGCCGAGGCGCTGCGCTCGCGGATGGACGGCACGGCCCGCAAGTCGCTCGACAAACTGATCTCGACCGGTCAGTGGCAAGAGGAGACGGCCAAGATCATCGAGGTCGATCTGCTCGATCGCAAATCGATGCCCAGCGGCGGCGGGGTTGTGAGTTTCAACGTCATCATGCCTCGCGCCGGACGGGTCCAGCAGGACTGGCTGGTGACGATGCGAGGCGACATGTTCACCTTCTCGGCGTTCGCGGTGCCGCCGGAAAGCAAGCAGGCGGAGGACGCGGCCAAGGCGGCTCAAGAGGCCGCGTCGGGCGCGCCCGGCGGCGAGCCGGCGCCGGAGGATGATCGCGACCGCAACCGCGATCCGCGGAGGCGGGTGCCCCAGCCGACGGATCCGACCGCGCCGCCGGGCAAGCAGCCGACTCAGCCGTAGCGACGCCATCGTGATGACTCACCGGGAATGGGATGGGCATGAGTGAAGTGAAGCGAGTGGCCTTCGTGACCGGCGCCAGCCGAGGCATCGGACGCGCCGTGGCCGAGCGCCTGGCGCGCGAGGGGCGGCATGTAGTGCTGGTAAGCCGCACGGCCGGGCCACTCAACGACCTGCGAGCCTCGATCGAAGCGGCGGGGGGCAGCGCCTCGACGGTCTGCTGCGACGTCGGCGACTCCGCCGCCCTCACCGACGCGATCGCGGAGACGGCGCGGACGCTCGGCCGCCTGGACATCCTGGTCAACAACGCGGGCATTACGCGCGACGGGCTGATGCTCCGCATGTCCGACGAGGACTTCGACGAGGTCATCCGCGTCAACCTCCGGTCCGCCTTCATTGCCTGCCGCGCCGCGGCGAGGCCGATGATGAGCAACCGATGGGGGCGGATCGTGAACATCAGTTCGATCTCCGGCCGCATCGGTCGGGCGGCGCAGGTCAACTACTGCGCCGCCAAGTCGGGGCTGATTGGGATGACCAAGGCCATCGCCAAGGAGTTCGCGACCAAGGGAATCACCGCAAACGTGGTGGCGCCGGGCTTCATCGAGACGGACATGACGGCGGACCTGCCCGAGGCGATCAAGGAGGAAGCGAGGAACATCACGCCGATGCGCCGCTTCGGCCAGGTTCGCGAGATCGCGGCGGCGGTCGCCTATTTCGCGTCGGAGGACGCCGGCTTTGTGACCGGAGAAGTGCTGGCGGTGGCGGGCGGTATGGGCATGTAGCGCCCGTCGCGGCGCCGGTCCGGCGCGAACCGGCGGCGAGCAATCGCCGCTGCTCCGGGCTTGTAGCGTGTCGTTCGCAAGGCTATATTTCTGCCCCTCGCGGCAGAGGCGACGTCCCGTCGCGGGCGAATCAGGAACCGTCCCAAACCCCAGGAGACTCGATCGTGCAAGAATCCGAAATCGAAGCCAAGGTGATCAGCATCGTCGCCGAGCAGATGGGCGTGGACAAGTCGCAGATCACGCGAAACACCAGTTTCGTGAACGACCTGAACGCCGACAGCCTCGACACCGTCGAGCTGGTCATGGAACTGGAGGACGAGTTCGAAACGTCGATCCCGGATGAAGAGGCAGAAAAGATCCAGACCGTCGGCCAGGCGGTCGAGTTCATCATGAAGGCCACCTCCGGCGGCGATTGAGCCGGCCGGCCGCCGCGACGGCGCACCGCGCGCCCGTCCGTCGGCCCCGGACCTTCGCCTCCGCGCCGCTGGCCTGTTCCTGATTTCGCATGACCACTCAATCTCCACGCCGAATCGTCGTCACCGGTCTCGGGGCGATCTGCAACGTCGGGCACAACGCCGACGACGTCTGGCACGCCATGCGCGACGGCATTCCGCGCATGAGCCCCATCGAGCGGTTCCAGGGAGAGCGGTGGACGGTGAAGTTCGGCGGGGAGGTCATCAACTGGGATCCCGCCGACCGGCTCGAGCGCGGTGAGATGAAGCGCCTCGACCGCTTCACCATGCTCGGCCTCTACGCGTCCATCGAGGCCGTAAAGGACAGCGGACTGGACGTCTCGAAGGAGGATCCATTCCGCTGCGGCGTGGTCGTCGGCTCGGGCGTCGGTGGCGTGAACACGATCGAAGAATACATCGAAAAGATGCACATCAAGGGGCCGGACCGCGTTACCCCCTTCCTCGTGCCTCGCCTCATGGTGAACGCCTGCTCGGGCAACGTCTCGATCCGCTTCGGGCTCAAGGGGCCCAACAGCGCGCCGGCGACGGCGTGTGCCTCCGCCGCCAACGCGATCGGCGACGCGTTTCAACTCATTCAGGACGGCGACGCGGACGTCATGGTCACTGGCGGGGCCGAGGCCGCCATGACGCCGCTGTGCATGGCCGGCTTCATGGTCATGAAGGCCCTCTCGACGCGCAACGACGATCCGAACCGCGCCTCCCGCCCTTTCGACCGCGATCGCGACGGTTTCGTCCTCGCCGAGGGAGCGGGCATTCTCGTCCTTGAAGAACTCGAGCACGCGAAAAACCGCGGCGCCAAGATCTACGCCGAACTGCTCGGCTTTGGCTCGTCGGGCGATGCCGGGCACATCACCGCGCCCGATCCGGAGGGGCGCGGCGCCGCGCGGTGCATGGCCCTGGCGCTCAAGGACGCCGGCCTCAAGCCTGAGGACATCGACTACATCAATGCCCACGGCACTTCCACGCCGCTGGGCGACGCTGCCGAAGTCATGGCCATCAAGCAGATCTTCGGCGAGCATGCGAAGAAGGTCGCCGTCAGTTCCACCAAGGGCGTCACCGGGCACACGCTCGGCGCCTCCGGCGGGATCGAGAGCATGGCCGTCGTCCGCGCCATTGCCGAGCAGGTCATCCCGCCCACCGCCAATCTCGACCATCCCGATTTCGACCTCGACTTCGTCCCCAACAAACCGCGCCGGGCGAACATCCGCTACGCGCTCAACAACAGTTTCGGCTTCGGCGGGCACAACGTCACGCTTGTCTTCGGCCGCTATCCGAACTGACGCATGACGGCGTCGGGGCGACGGCCGGTCGCACGCGGCGTCGCGCCGTGCGGCGGCGGTTCTACGCCGCAAAGCCCGGTTCGACCGGGTCGCGCGTCTCGCGCCCTTCGCGGATCGGTTGCAGGATGATCTTGACCTCGCGATAGACGCGGCCGCGGCGCAGGCGGAGGGTGATCTCCTCCCCTTCGGCTCGCTTGAGGACGTCGGCCACGATCTCCTCGACGGCATACGTGGGTCGGCCGTTGATCTCGACGATCACCTCGCCGGCCCGCACGCTCGCGCGGCGGGCCGCGCCGCCGGGGTTCACGTCGACGATCTGCACGCCGTCGTTGGCCGCGTGGTCGGCGAGCCAGACGCCGATCGACGGGCGACTCCACGGCACGCTTTCGGCGACCTTCTCCTTGGTGCTCAGCCAGGCGCGGAAGTCGCGCTCCACCTCCTCCAGCGACTTGTCGAACAGCCGCTCGAAGGCCAGTGCTCCCGTGCGGTCTTCGGAAGAGGTCTCGAGGTAGAGGCGGTACCAGGCCTCCAGCCGTCCTTGTTCCGCGACGTACTGGAAGATCGCCCGGGCCTCGGCGTACTTGCCCCGAGCCCGGACGCGGTTGAAGGAGTCGTCCTGCTGCGCGAAGAAGTCTCGCCACTTCGTCAGCGCCGCCGCCCGGCGGAGGTTGAGCACGATGTTGAGCCGCGTGTTGTCGAGCACGCGGTAGGCGCCCGACTCGTCCACGCCGTACATCTCGAACATCGACGCCAGCCCCTCCTGAATCCACATCGGATGAGACTGCCCCAGGCGGTCCATCTGTCCGTGGTGGAGGGCGTGGGTGATCTCATGGCGCAGCGAGGGTCCGAGATCGCGCAGCACCAGGCGCCGCGTGTCGTGGTCGTAGTAGCCCCCGACGTACATCGAGCCGATGAGTTCATCCGCCTTCTCCGGCGTCGGCACGAGCACGAGGACGTAGGAGTTCGGCGGGCCGTCGAAGAGCATGCGGACCTGGAGGCGCATTTGCTCCCGGATCGACTTCGCCATGCGGTCGAAGGTCTCCCGCTCCAGGTTCGTGGCGAGGACGAGCCGCAGGTCGTCGTCGCGCTCGATGATCGCCCCGGGGCCGAGCGTCTCGCGCGACCACTGCTCCATGTGCGCAGCCGCGTCGGCGTAGCGCTTTTCAATCGAGGCGAGCAGTTCGGCGAAACGCGGGTCGCTTCGCAGCGGCTCGAGATCGGGATCCCGCTTGAGGTGCTCGAAGTTCACGAAACCGCACTGCACGGCGAGGTCAAGCAGTTTGAACGCCTCGTCGCGGTATCCGAGTTTCGTGACCGCACACGCGCTGTTGTACAGCGCCGTGGTGTCGCGCGGTTGGCTGCGGAGAATCTCCACCCAGTTCGCAAGCGCTTCCTCCGTTCGTCCCGCGCCGTAGTGCTCGACGGCTTCCTCGTGCAAGCGTGCAATGGCGTCGTCGTCGAGGCGCTGGACCGACGGCGGCGGCGCCGCGCGTTCACCAGGCGGCGCCGGCGGGCCGCCCGCACCGACGAGTGCGGCCGCCGCACAGCACCACGCCCATCGCGAGAGCACGGCCCGTCTTTGGCGCCTCATCGTCGCACCTCCGGAGCATGGGCGGCCACGCCGCGGCGCGCCACCAGCGCCAGGGCCTCGGGCAACGCTTCGAGTTCCAGCGCAAAAACTCTGGCCGCGAGCGACTCAACCGTATCGCCCGGCTCGACCGGGCAGGACTTCTGAAGGAGGATCGGCCCGTGGTCGAACTCGTTGTCCGCGACGTGAACCGTGCAGCCGGATTCACTCGCCCCGCTTTCGAGCACCGCTCGGTGGACGCGCTCGCCGTACATGCCCCGGCCGCCGAACGCCGGCAGCAGCGCCGGATGGATGTTGATGACCCGGCCGGCGAATTCACCCGGGATCGGGAGAAACTTGAGGAACCCCGCCATGACCACGATCTCCGCCCCCGCCCGCCGCACGACTTCGAACACCGCCCGGCCGAACGAAGCGTCGTCGGCGAATGAGGACCGGTCGAGCACGACGACGGGCAGGTTGAACCGCCGCGCCCGGTTGATCCCTCCCGCCCTGGGGGTGGAGGAGACGACGAGCACGATCTCGCAGTTCAGCCGGCCGGCGCGAATGCGTTCGGCGAGGTTCTCAAGTGACCGCCCCGAGCCGCTGATGAGTACGGCAATCGCCAGGGGGCGGGTTGAGTCGGCGTGTTGCGCTGGCGGGCGGTTCATCAATGCGCCTGTCGGATGCTCGGTTGCGCTGGGGCGGGAGAGGCCGTCGATGATAGGGTTGCGGCGGGTGAGGCGAAAGTCGAGGCTGATGGCGACCGCCCTGGCCTATCATCCCTGCGTGGTCGTATCCCCGGGGGCCTGCGGGTCGGTGCGACTGGAAGCACCGGCTGCGGAGAGAAGCGCATGAGTGCTCAGCCGCGCCGGCGGCCGGCGTTTACGCTCATTGAACTGCTGGTCGTCATTTCGATCATCACGTTTCTCATCGGCCTTCTGCTGCCGGCGCTGTCGCGCGCCCGCGAGGCGGCGCGCATCACCGGCTGCTTGAACAACCTCCGCCAGATCGGCGCCGCCGTTGGCATGTACCTCTCCGACTACGACGACGACCTGCCGGCCGGCAAGCCCTTCGGGCAGATGTACCGCGGCTTCACCTTCGGCGGCAAGTGGGTCGATGCCGAGAGCCTGCTGCGCAACGGCCTCTTCGCCGCGCCCAAGCCGTACGAACGCCCCCTCAACCGCTACGTGCATTCCGGCGTCGCGCTCGGATCGCGCAACGATCCCGACCCGGTCGTGGAGGCGATCGACCTGCCCGCCTTCGCTTGCCCGTCGGATCGGCAGTTCAACTACCAGGAGGCGTTCTACGCGAACGAGGCGCGCTTCGGCTTGAGCAACTACGACGCCGCGGGCACGAGTTATTCCTACAACGTCTTCTGGACGCTCGAGACCTACGGCGACCAGGCCCGCCGCCGCGCCCGATCGCTGATCCTTACCGACGCCAGCCGCTATGTTGCGATCCTCGACGACTCGGCGGAGTGGGCGCTGTGGTTTCACCGCACCAACTCCATTCCGCACCACGGCACGATCGACCGCCACTCGATGGCCTACTACGACGGACATGCCGGGCAGATCGACATCGATCCGCAAAAGCGCATCATGTCGCACTATCGCGTCGTCGAGGTGGACGCCGAGCAGTAGCCGGCCGCCCCCGCATTGGAGCCGTTCGTCGGCCTACGCCAGTTCCGGAAACATCCCGCGCACGACCTTGACGAGGTCCTTGACGTGGCTGATGGACTCGTTCATGAGTTTCCTCTCGCCATCGCTGAGGTCGATCTCGATGATGCGCTCGACGCCGCCGGCGCCGAGGACGCACGGCACGCCGACGAAGTAGCCGCCCACGCCGTACTGCTTCTCGCAGTATCCGGCGCAGGGGAGGATGCGCTTCTTGTCTTTGACCATCGCTTCGATCATCTGCACGACGCCGCTGGCGGGGGCGTAGTAGGCGCTGGTGCCCATGAGTTTGACGATCTCGCCGCCGCCGACCTTCGCCCGCTCGACGATCTCGTTGAGTTTCGCTTCGCTCATGAACTGGGTGATCGGGATGCCGGCGATGTTGGTGTAGCGCGGCAGGGGAACCATGTCGTCGCCGTGCCCGCCGAGGAGCAGGGCGTTGATGTCCTCGACGCTGAAGCCCGTTTCCATGGCGAGGAAGGTGCGGAAACGCGCGATGTCGAGGCAGCCAGCCTGCCCGACGATCCGGTTCGTCGGAAAGCCCGTCGTCTTCCACGCCGTGTACACCATCGCGTCGAGCGGGTTGGAGACGACGATCACGATCGAGTCGGGGGCGTACTCGCGGATGTTCTCGCTCACGCTCTTGACGATCTTAACGTTGGTCTGGATGAGGTCGTCGCGGCTCATGCCGGGCTTGCGCGGAATGCCGGCGGTGACGACGACGACGTCTGAGCCGGCGATGTCCTTGTAGTCAGCCGTGCCGAAGATGCGGCAGTCGAAGCGCTCGATCGGCGAGCACTGGGCGAGGTCGAGCATCTTGCCCTTGACGAGGTTTTCCACCTGGGGAATGTCAAGGACGACGATGTCGCCGAGTTCCTTGGAAGCCGCCCAGAGGGCGCACGAGGCGCCGACGTTGCCGCCGCCGATGATCGATATCTTCGCACGTCCGAGCATGGTGGGTTCCCCTTTCAACCGTGGCTTCCTGGCGATTCT
Source organism: Vicinamibacteraceae bacterium (assembly GCA_011525805.1). Taxonomy (GTDB): domain Bacteria; phylum Planctomycetota; class Phycisphaerae; order Phycisphaerales; family UBA5793; genus UBA5793. The sequence goes on along the minus strand of WYBR01000077.1, from coordinate 18,772 downwards.
CGCCATGATAGGCCGTAGGGGTGCCGTGGCGGTTCACGCGAATCCAGCCTCTCGTGAATCAGGGAAATCACCGCAGTTCGAGCGACGCCCCCTCGCCTGCCTCCGCGGCTGGGCGCCTGCAGCATCGAACGTGCCGCGACGGCGGCGGTGCCGTTGTAGCATGCTCGCGACCGAGGCACCACGTCATCGCTGCGCCAGAATCCTCTCCACCACCGCCGCGTCGTCCGTCAACAGGCCCGCTTCGACGAGGCGCGGGATGACTTCGACCCAACGCTCCTCCGCCGCGAAAACGCGCTTGAAGATCGGCAGCGCCTCTTCCATGCGGCCGGCGCCGACGAGCGTCACCGCACGCCAGAAGGGGATCTCGATGATCTGCGGCGCGTACTGCTCCGCGCGTGTGTACTCGCGGTTGGCCGCCTCGAAGTCGCCGTGCTCGATGGCGAGGTCGCCGGCGTTCATGTGGTTGTAGGCCCGCTGGATCCCCACGAGTCGCCGCAGTTCCTTCACCGGCTCTGGATGATCCTCGACGCGCAGGTCAAAGAGCCGGTCGCGCCACGGCATGCCGGTGGACTCGCCCGAGACGATGACGATCGCGGCAGACTGCCGCCCGCGGATATCCCCGCCCTCGCGCTCCGCGGCCTCGAGCGCCGCGAGCATGCGTTCGGCGAGATCGCCCTCGCTGGCCAGGTAGGCGCGGGCCATCGCCTCCCACACCGTGTCCTTCTCCATGAGATTGGCCTGGCAGGAGAAGACGTGATCGGTGTCGACGATGCACCCCGCTTCGCGGATGCACCTCGCCCCCGTGTGCGCGGCGATTCCGCCGCGCGCATCGACCATTGCCACCTGCCGCACCTCGCGCCCCTCATCGGCCGCGAGCAGCCCCGCCAGCGCATCAGGCGCGCTCTTGCCCAGACGCATCATCTCCAGGCCGAGGGGGCCATAGGCGGGATCGACGAGCGACTGCGTGGCCACCGCTCCTACGCCCGCCTGAGCCCACGGCACGATCGGTCCGACGGAAAACCAGTGCGACTGGACCGCGACTCCCATCTGCCCCGTCGCCTCATCGCGGGCGACGATCGAGTAGGTCGAGACCGGCCGCGACGGGGCGTCGACCCGATCGCCGGCGGCAGCAGAGCCCGTCGCGGCGGGGGACTGAATGCCGGGCCCGTGAGAACACGCGGCCGTGAGCAGCGACAATCCGAGCAGTTGGATGGCGACAAAACGCATGGGTGCCCCTTTCGCGTTTCTGAGGTGTTTGTCCGGCTGGGGGCCGGGCGGGGCATCGTACCGCGCCAGAGGGCGGTGGGGGTGGCAAAGGGCTTGAAATCGGGCGGGCGACGGGGCGATTGAGAGGAAAAGTGACTATGCTCACAAAAATCGCTTGACAGGGCCGAACCAGCCACCATAATATGAGCGTAGTCACTTTAGGGCCCGCCCATGCGGATCACCGCCCGCGCCAAGCAGCAGACCCGGCAACGCCTCCTCCGGACCGGCGCCCGGCTCTTCCGCAAGCGCGGCTTCGCCGAGACGACGACGCGCGAGATCGCCGACGCCGCCGGGATCGCCAACGGCACGCTCTTTAACTACTTCCCCACCAAAGAATCACTCGCCCTCTCCCTCTTCGCCGAGGCCCTGGCCGCAGCCGAGGCCGATCACGCCTCGCGGAGCGCCCCGGCGTCACCGGAGGAAGACCTGTACGCGTACATCATGGCCGGGCTCCATCGTCTCGAACCCTACCGCCATTTCGTCGGCGAGGTCTTTACGACGGTGATGAGTCCCTTCGCGCGAGCCGGCGCCTGCCCCGAGGCGGAGGAGATGCGCCGCACTCACCTTGAGCGCGTGCTCGAAATCCTCCGCGCTCACCGCGCCGTCGAGGCGACGTCGGACGATCGCGATCTGCTCGTGCGGTTGCATCTCTACTGGACGGTCTACCTCGGCGTCGTCGCGTTCTGGTCGCGCGATGAATCGCCCGACCACACCGACACGCTGGTCGTGCTCGACCAGTCGCTCCGCCTGTTTCTCGGTTCGCTTCCGTGCTGTTCGCCTGATTCGTCTTTGCACCGTGAGGAGGTGTCTCGTGATTGATGCACCGACGACCTGCCCGACGCCCGCCGACGCCATCGCCGCGCTGCCCGCCGGCCTGGACGAAGAAATCCGCAGCGAGACGCAGCAATCGCTGGCGCGGATCCTCGAAGAACTGACTCATCGGCCCATTCCCGTCGGGCGGTTCAATCGATTCTGGGCGCTGGGATCGCTGCAGGCGCGGCTCGCGCTGGGGTATCTCGCATGGTGGCTGCGCAAGGGGTTCATCTCCGCCGACGCGAGCGAGGCCGCGCTCAACGAGCAGCATCTGCGGGCGGCGCTGCGAATGCTCGCCACGATGGGTTACATGCGCGGCGTGGTGATGAAGATCGGCCAGGCGCTGTCGCAGATTCCCAACCTCCTTCCGGAGCAGTTCCTCGACGTGGCCGGACACCTCTACTTCGACGCCCCGCCCATGCACTACTCGATGCTGCGCGAGCACGTGCGCAACGAACTCGGGGCCGACCCTGCGGAGATCTTCGACGACTTTGAGCCGCGGGCCTTCGCAGCCGCTTCGCTCGGCCAGGTGCATCGGGCTCGCCTCAAAGGCTCGGGCCATCCCGTCGCCGTCAAGATTCAGTATCCCAACATCGCGCGCACCATTCAGGAAGACGTCCGCAACCTCATCGCCCTCATGTTTCCCATGCGCCTCTCGAGCGACTGGGAGAACCTCAAGGTGCAGATGACCGACGTGGCCGAGATGCTCGACGACGAGTCCGACTACCTTCAAGAGGCGGCGAACCAGGAGCACGCGCGCTCGCTCTTCACGCCCGACGACAGCGTCGTCGTGCCCCGCGTGTATGAAGACCTCTCAACGCGGCGCGTCCTGACGATGGATTACCTCGACGGCCTGCACCTCAGGGCCTATCTGCGCACCAACCCTGCGCAGGCGGCCCGCAACCGGCATGGCGCGAGCATCTTCAAGAGTTCGCTGCGCACCTGGTACGCGGGGCGGATGACCTACGCCGATCCCCATCCGGGCAACTACCTCTTCCTGCCCGACGGGCGACTGGGCCTGCTCGACTTCGGCTGCTGCCGCCGCTTCACGAACGACGAGTGGGAGTACCTCAGGCGCGTGGAAGACGTCTTCGACAAGGATGATGAGGCCCTGCGCCTCGTCCTGGCCGAATCGACCGACCTGCCCGTGGAGCGGGTTGAAACCGAGCGGGACCGCTTTGATCTGCTCGTCAAGTACACGAACTGGATCTGGGAGCCGATGCGCACGCCGGGGGCGTTCGACTTCGGCGCCGACTCCTATCTCGAGCGCGGCATGGCGCTCTACGGGGAAGTCGTTCGCAAGCGCTACACGCGCTCCAAGCCGGTGAACACCTGGATCAGCCGTTGCTTCATCGGCCTGCGCGTGATGGCCTACGGACTCCGCTGCTGTCTCGACGCGAGGTCGCTGTATCTGGAGGAGAGACGGGCCGGGTTCGAAGGCTGATGGGGCTGTGCGATCAGCAGCAGGCTTGAATCGCCTGCGCTACGGCGGCAAGGATCTCCTCCGGCTCACTCATGCGACCGGGGCCTTGCGTGCGGCAGGCCTGCCAGCCGCTGTCGGGGCCGATGATGGTGAAGCCGTCTTCGCGGAGTTGCTTGAGCGCCCGCTGCGTCGCCGGCTGGCCCCACATCACCGCGTTCATCGAAGGCGCGAGCAGGCACGGCTGCTTCGTGCGATCGATCGCCGACGACACGAGGGAGACGACGTCGTCGGTTCGCCCCGTGGCGAGTTTGGCCATCATGTCCATCGTGCACGGCGCAATGAGCATGAGCGAGGCCGAGCGCGCCAGACTGATGTGCTGCGGATCCTGCGACTCGACGTGCTCCCACTGGCTGGTGTACACCGGCCGGCCGGAAAGCGCCTGGAAGGTCAGCGGGGCGACGAAGCGCGTGGCCGCCTCCGTCATCAGGACCGTCACCTGAGCGCCGGCCTGGGCGAGGCGGCTGACGATGAAGGCGGTCTTGTAGCAGGCGATGCCGCCCGTGAGGCCGACGACGACGCTTCGGCCGCGCACGGCGGCGAGGGAGTCGTTGGGAACTTGGACGTCAGCGGCATCGGTCATGCGTCACCGGCGGGGCCGCACGGCGTGGCGGCGCGGCGGGACTCGGCCGGGTCAAAGCGTCTCGGCCGGAGCGGCCGAGCGGGCGTCCGGTTCGCTGTCGAAGGTCAGCAGCCCCTGGCGCACTTCCTCGATGACGATCTCGAGGTCGGTGCGGCCGGCGCGGTCTACCAGCGGCCGGGCCCCGTCCATCAACTGCCCCCAGCGGCGCTGGATCATCGAGGCGAGCCGGAACTTGCCCCCGACGCGGCGAACCAGTTCGTCATCCTTGAGTGCTTCGATCATGGTCGGATAAGCCTCTCCAGCGCATGCGCCGCCCTCGACAAGCCTTCTCCGGGCGGCGGAACTGAATGATAGGAGTTTGGAGCGATCTGTTCCAGCCCGGGGTGGGCGGGTTGGCCGCTCCTGTCGGCGCGATCCGGTGACATGACGCCCTTGCGACCCATGTTATTGGACGCGAGTGCCGGTCTTCCTGCCGTTTCAGGTGGCGGGAGACACTCTATGCCGCACGAAAGGGTGCATCCTCCGCTCGCTTCGCCGCGAACATATTGCATACTTGGCGTGCCGTGAGGCGGCGTGCGCGCGAGCGCGTGCCGGCCTCGCAGAAGTTCAGGGAGAAGCCGGCGTCCCCGCCGACTTGCAAGAGAGGAGAACCACCATGCGTCTGTCTGTCTGCACCGCTGCCGCGGCAGCGGTGATGTCCTTCGGAGCCGTTGCCAGCGCCGACATCATCAACATTCAGGGCCTCTCGAGCCAGAGCACCGAGGGCCTCGGCCACTTCACCGGCAGCATTGAGTACAACTACCTCAGCGGCTCCAGCGGCCAGTTGCTCATCAACCTGACCAACACCAGCCCCGTCGAGAACGGCGGGTACATCACGGCTCTCATCTTCAACATCGGTGCGCCGCAGCGCAGCGGCACCGACACCGCAACCCTCCAGTTCGCGTCCTTCCCGGCCTTCGAGAACATCCCCGGTCCGGGCATCGGCGGCTCGCCTTTCGGCCTCTTCGACGCCGGCGCGGGCATCGGCGGCCAGTTCGAGGGCGGCGGCAATCCGACGCAGGGAATCGGCGTTGGGCAGTCGGGTATGTTCGAGTTCCTCGTCGCCTCCCCCTATGCCAACGTGCTCTCCGCGGAGAGTTTCATCAGCGGCCCGAACGACTTCAACTTCGTCGTGCGCTTCCGCGGGTTCGCCGACGGAGGCTCGGACAAGGTTCCCGTGCCGGTTCCCGGCTCCGTCGCTCTTCTGGGCCTCGGGGCGGTGGCGATGAGCAGCCGCCGTCGCCGCACCGCCTGATTCGCGTCGGCGAGACAGCTTCTCACCGTCCAACTTTCAGCGCGCCTCGGGCCAGTCCCGAGGCGCGTTCTTGTTGCGGGGTTGCCCGCATTCGGCCCGCGCCGCGGCCGGGCCGTCTGGCCGTTTCGGCTCCGTCGCCCTAGCATCGGCCACACGAATCGAGGGCCCGGACGCACCATGAGCACGACCCAGCGCGAGATTGACTTCAAAGTCCCCGCCGCCACCGACTTCGACGGGCTGAGCGAAGGCCCGCGGGGCGAGGGCTTCACCGTCACATCGCAGGTCGCCCCCTCGGGCATCGAACTTGAAGACGTCCAGACCGAGGAGATGCTCGTCAACATGGGGCCGCAGCACCCGGCGACGCACGGCGTGCTCCGAGTCGTCCTGCGAACGGACGGCGAACTCGTCCTCGAGGCCGTCCCGCACCTGGGCTACCTGCACCGCTGCGCCGAGAAGATCGGTGAGAGCATTCCCTACTACAAGTACATCCCCTACACCGACCGCATGGACTACGTCGCGGGGATGAACGAGAACTGGGCCTTCTGCCTCGCCGTCGAGCGCCTCGCCGAGATCGAAGTCCCGCGCCGGGCCGAGTTCATCCGCGTCATCGTCGGCGAACTCCAGCGCATCGCCAGCCACCTGGTGTCCTTTGGCACCTACGGCTTGGACATGGGCGCCTTCACACCCTTCCTCTACGCCTTCCGCGAGCGCGAGTACATCCTCGACCTCTTCGAGATGGTCTGCGGCGCGCGGCTGACCTACTCGTACTACACGATCGGCGGGCTGACGCAGGACGTGCCCGACGGCTGGCTCGACAAGGTCGGCGAGTTTCTCAACTACTTCGAGCCCAAGATCGACGAGTACAACGACCTCCTCTCTTACAACCGCATCTTCACCATCCGCACGGGCAACGTCGGCGTGCTGAGCAAAGAGCAGGCGATCGCCTGGGGCTGCACCGGCCCGGTCATCCGCGGCAGCGGCATTCCCTACGACCTCCGCCGCGACAAGCCGTTTTCCGTCTATCCCGAACTGGATTTCAACGTCTGCGTCGGCACGGGCATCTACGGCACGGTGGGGGACTGCTGGGACCGCTACTGGGTGCGCATGCTCGAAATGAAGGAGTCGGTGAAGATCATCCGCCAGTGCCTGAAGATGATCCCCGACCCGAGCGATGACAGCGCCACGGGCGGGCGGCACCGCGTGAAAGTGCCCAAGAACTTCAAGCCCGACGCCGGCGAGGTCTACGTCGAGATGGACAACCCGCGCGGCGTGCTCGGCTTCTTCATCGAGAGCCAGGGGCAGACGCAGCCCTATCGCGTGAAGGCCAGAGCGGGGACGTTCTGCAACCTGAGCGTCCTGCCGGAACTGTGCCGGAACGTCCTGCTCGCGGATGTGCCGGCGATCATCGGCTCCATCGACATCGTGATGGGGCAGGTGGATCGGTAAACTGCCGTACATGTGTATGAACGTCTTCGACTATCATCGCTGAACGATGGTAGAGAAGACTCTCCGACGGTAAAACTGTCGGAGGGCAGAGTATTGATAGGTCCATGATGGCCGATCGATCGTGCTACTTTTTCAAATATGCCTCTAACAGCGACTCATCAGCGGTCGTTACTGTCCCATCTTGATCAATGTCGGCCTGCGGCGAAAAGTTCGCGTCGCCCCAAGATTTGTCAATCTGTCCCTTGATCGCAGTGAGGTCGTCCTCGTCAATCACTCCGTCATCGTTCACATCGCCTAGCAATATGGACGCGAACCCGGGCAACGCCATGTAGGCAGTCAGGGCCGCAAGATCGTCGCTGTCCACGTCTCCATCACGATCGATATCTCTGTGCGCTGACCAAGGAGGATTTGCCACCAGCATCAAGTAGGTGGAGAGCGCAGTGACATCTGCAGAGGAGACCTTTCCGTCTTGGTTCACGTCGCCGAACGTTGCAGGGACGGGATCAGAGCGGAAGGCGATAGAAAGTGTTGGGCCGACGTAGTTAGCACTGCTCACCGAATCCGAAAACGACCAAGACCATGTGCGCAGATAGTCATCCTTGCCACTTCCCCCGACCACAGAATAGGAGAACTGTACGTCTTCGAATACACCTGCGCCGTCCGGGGCGCCGAGGGGAACCTCACCGTCTGGGATGACCGACTCACTCTCCCAGTTTCGGAATACTCCTGCGATGCCCTCAGAGGGGTCCATGCCGGCGAGCTCAATCCCGACGAGCATTCTCGGGAAGCTCACATAGTCACCGATCTCCGGAGCAGCAACAATGGGCCCGGGCCTCCAAGGACGGAAATCCTCATCTCCCCATTCGGTCGCCAAGAACTCATAGCAAAGAACCCACCCGAGGCTGAAATCGGCAACTTGGTCGTCGATTTCGAAATTCTGGAACAAGGAGGCGACACTGGTTCCTGCGCGAAACTCGTTCCGCGTTTGCGTCCATTGTGCGTTGCAGAGGTCGTACTGGTATTCCAACCCGATGCCTGCATATGCCTGAAGGTACGATGGATTGGATTCCACGGGCAAATCAGAGCCGTCTGAGGTCACTGCCCAAGAGAGATCTTCCAGGATTTCGCATCCCCAAGTACTCAAGGCGAAGTGGCCGAAGAAAGGATCCGTAACCGACGCAGATGCCGCGCATCCCGGTGTTGAACAAGTTTGGTAGTCGCTGTAGTTCTCATCGATGACGGTCGGGTTCCCCATACAGGGCGTATTCATCCCCTCCGCGTAGGACCAATCTGCTGCGAGGCAGAATTGCTGGATCAAGTCCACGCCCTTCGTGTCAGTGAAGTAGTACCCAAATGCGCATCGGGTCATGATCCCCAGACCGACTTGGACGCCATCATCGGGTTGCGCGCGCACGGCGTGAGAGCTCAAGCACACGGCCAGAACGCACGCTGTGAAACGCCATATGCATATGCGAGTGGTCATCGAGTATTTCCTTTCTTTGTTCGGACCGTGCTGATGTACCCCTCCCCATGAAAAGAGGCAGAGGGAAGACGACCAAGACACCGTAGGTACCGACAAGGAGATGTCAATTGACAATCGGAAAAGAAATCGGGCTTATCCCCTAATCAGGGCAGGTGCCTACATCCACTCGGACAGTGGAAGGTGATCGGCCTTGTCGGCCGGAGCCGTTAGACTATGCCGTGCAACCCGTCAACGAACCTCTGCACGTCGAGGCGATGACCTGGGCGGCCCTGCTCGGTCGCTGGCTGGACTTTGCCCGTGCTTCGGTCGCCCTCCCGAAGGATGCAGCGGGACAGCGCTGGCGGCAATCGGTCGCGCCCATCATCTCCCTCCAGGCCGTCACCTTCGCCCTGCGCCAACTCGACGACCTGCCCGAGGATGAGCGGGGGCTGGGGCTGGATCGCGCGGAGATTCTCATTCGGCAGGAATCGACGAATCTCAACCGCGCCTGGCGCGGCGAGCCGATGCCCGACCTGCTTCTCGAACTCATGAGCGATGCGCGGCTCGCGCTGCGGTCGGCGACGATCGGCGCGGCAGTGGAACTCGCCGTACTCGCCGCGGATCAGTCCGGCCCCTTCAGCGCCGATTCGTGCCGCGCGGTGCCGGCGTACGGCGAGGCGGTGCGGTCGATCGCTCCTTCGGCCTTTGACGGCGAGATTCACCTGGCGCTGCCGGGGACGCTGCTGGCGCCGGGCGAGGCGCTGGGCTTTCTGATGGGCCGCACGCCGCGCGCGTGGCGGCGCCGTCGTCGCAACGCGGCCGAGGCGCTGGAGCGATCGCTGCCCGCGCTGGCTGGCGCGCTGGCGCCCGTTCTCGCTCGCTACGTCGACACGCCGAGGCAGGTGTATCGCAGGTTGGACGCCGAGGGGCGCATCAGCGCCGACGCTGCCATCCCGCTCGTGAGCGATCCGCTGGCGGGTGAGCCGCTCCTTGTGCGCGTGTGGGTCGATGGGGCTGCACGTGCTCCCGCCGTCGACGCCGTGCAGCGCCAGGCGCAGCAGCGCCGCGCCTGGCCGGCTCGAGGACTGGCGTTCACGGTCTCAGATTGAGCAGCAGAAGCGCGACGACGCTCAGTTGCGCGAGGATGGTGAGGCCGATCCAGGGCGTGGCGGTCGCGGCGTCGAGGTAGACGCCCAGCAGCACGCCGACGATGAGCAGCGCGAGGACCGCAAGCGAGCCGAACATCATCACCGGCGTGAACTCGCGCTGCGACTGGCGCCACGAGCGCATCTCCCCGAGCAGGTCGCTGAGCAGTCGATCGGAAGGGGGGAGATCGCCTTGATCGCGCGCGGGCCGCGGCCGCTCGATGCCGTGGAGGCGGACGGGGATGTGGCGCATGGGATCGCGACGAGGCGGCTCGTCGGAGGCCTCGGCGGGCTCCTGCACTTCCTGTTGCCCCTCGAGTTCCTCGGTCGCCACCGCTTCGTCGACTTCGACTTGCATCGCCTCGACTTCGCGAGGGTTATCGAGCCGCTCCATCTCCACCTTGGGCTCGACGCGCGGCGAGGGGGCGGGCGGGGCGGGCGCCTCGGCGCGGTGCACCGCTTCGACGGAGGCTTCCCCGCGTGCGGCGGCGGGAGAGGCGACGACGGGCGCGGCGACGGCGGCAACCTCGCCGGGGCGGCGCGAAGTGACCACGACCGGCGCCGCCGGCGGCGCCTGCCGCGTGCGGACCCGGTTCTGCGCGATGATGGCGGCGGCCTCGGCGAGGGTGGCGGCCTGAAAGTCCGCCCGCGTCGTCACGCTCGTCTTGCGGGTGATGAGGATCGTCTGGCAGCCGGCGGCGCGGCCGGCCTCGATGTCGCGCTCCTGGTCGCCGACCATCCAGCACTCGCGCAGGTCGAGTTCGAGGCTGCGGGCCGCTTCGAGGAGCATCCCCGGCTGGGGCTTGCGCCAGGGATGCTCGCGCGCGTACTCCTTCACCGTCCCCTCGGGATGGAAGGGGCAGTAGTAGAAGCGGTCGATGATCGCCCCCGCCGAGTCGTAGACCATCTGCGCGATGCGCTCGTGAACGGCGTCGACGTCGCGCTCGGTGTACAGGCCGCGCGCCACGCCGCCCTGGTTGCTTACGACGATGATCCGGTAGCCGAGTTGCCGCAGCGAGCCGATGGCGTGCGCAGCGCCGCGGATGAGGCGCACTTCTTCGGGTTTGCCGAGGTCGTCGTCGTTGTGGATGATCGTGTTGTCGCGATCGAGGAAGATGGCCCGTTTCACGGGGGAAGTGTAGGGGAGGCGTGGCGTCGCGGGAACGGGAACCGAGCCCCACGCGTGAGCACGGGTGTTGGATGTGTGCGCCGGCAAAGGCGGGCGATGATCGCTGGTGTGTCGGCACAACTGGGTCGTTGCCGATGCGCACGGCGAAGGCTGGTGCTCGGCGAAGACCCTCCCTTACGGTCGGGGCTCGGATCAACGCAGAGCGATGAACCGAGCCCCACGCGTGAGCACGGGTGCTGGATGTGTGCGCCGGCAAAGGCGGGCGATGATCGCTGGTGTGTCGGCGCAACCAAATCGTTGCCGATGCGCACGGCGAAGGCTGGTGCTCGGCGAAGACCCTCCCTTACGGTCGGGGATCGGATTACTGCGCCGTGCGAATCTCGTTGATCGCATTGGGCGGCCGCTGACCTCTGAGCGCGGCGAGGATGTTGCGCTGCGCCATGCGGGCCATCTCGGGCCGGGCGCTGCGCGAGGCGCTGCCGACGTGGGGCATGAGGCAGACGTTGGGCAGATCTGCCAGCCCCGGCGCGAGGCGAGGCTCGTTCTCGTACACGTCCAGCCCCGCGCCGGCGATGGTTCCGGCGCGCAGGGCCTCGACCAGCGCGGCTTCGTCGACGACCGGGCCGCGCGCCGTGTTGATGAGGTACGCCGTCGGCTTCATGAGCGCCAGTTCGCGCTTGCCGATGAGATGGCGCGTCTGCGGAGTCAGCGGCGTGTGGAGCGAGACGTAGTCGGCCGCCCGCAGACCCTCGTCGAGTTCCACGCGTCGGGCGCGGAAGGGCGCCGACTCGAAGTCCCGGTGCGCCGACCGCGCGACATAGAGGACTTTCATGGCCCAGCCCAACGAGCGCATCGCGGTGGCGTAGCCGATGCGGCCGGCGCCGACGATGAGCAGCATTCGCCCTTCGAAGTCGCCGCCGAGCAGGTGCGTGGGGTCGTAGCCGGTGCGGGTGCTGAACTCGCCGCTGCGCACCTCGCGTTCGCCTTCGTAGAGTCGGCGCGAGACGGCGAGCATAAGGGCCCAGGCCATGTCGGCGGTGGGGGCGGTGACGGCGTCTGGGGTGTTGCTCAGCCAGATGCCGCGCCGCGTCGCCTCGGCCACGTCCATGTTGTCGTGGCCGACGGCGTAGTTGGCGACGATGCGGAGATTCGGTCCGGCGGCGTCAAAGAATTCCGCGTTCACGGCTTCGTTGAACTGCGCCAGCACGCCGTGTGCGCCGGCGAGGCGCGCGAGCAGTTCCGCGCGGCCCGGACCGATACCCGCCGGCGCGATCCAGAGGTCGGTAATGGACGGCTCGGACTCGAGCAGCCCCAGTCCGCCCGCCAGCGTCCGCGTAACGACGACTTTCACTCCAGCACTCCCTGCGCCTGCCGGCACATCTCCTCGAGAATTGCGCGCGCGTCCGGCTCATGCGCGATGCGGCGCGGCGCCTTGACGCGGATGATCCCCGCCCGGGCGCGAATGTCAAAGCCGGCCGGGTCGAGGCCGACCATCAGCGCCTCGTCGATTTCGATGCGGTTGAACCGTCGGCAGATCGCGGCCAGGTCGGATCGATGCTGCTGATTCATCCAGCGGCAGACGGCCGCCTCGAACGCGGCGCAGGGATTGGGCGCCGCGAGGTCATCGCCGTCAAAAACCTGCCCGCGGAACTTCCCGGCGATGAGGCGCATTCGAATGCACAGCGGCTCATCGCTGCGGCGGTGGTAGATGCGCCAGCGGTCCGCCTCGGCGCTCTGCCCGTCGATCGGCTCGGTCTCGACCAGAAGTTCGAGGGCGTCTGGCTGGTCGGCGGGGACGAAGAGCACGAGCGATTCGGCGTCGAGCCAGCCGCGCGGGCCGAAGGCGACGGGCCGGCCTTCGGCGTCGAGAACGTAGCGCGCCTCGCTGAACCGGCCGTCGGCGCCAAGCACGCCGGCGGCGTGGCGCCTGAGGTGTTCCACTGCATCGGCGCGGCTCGGCCCGGGATTCGCGGCGGATTCGTTCACGTCTGATTGTCGCGCGTGCGGCGGCACAATCAACGCGGCAAGTGTGCGGCTATGGTTGCTCCCAGGCCGCGCGGCGGCCGCGTGAAAGGAATCGACATGGCGCAGGTCAGGGTGCTGCTCTTTGCCGCCGCGGCGGAGGCGGCGGGCGCTGAGAGCCTCGATCTCGAAATCGAGGCGGGCAGCAGCGCCGCGGACGTCATCGCTGCCGTCGCGCGCCGGTGCCGGGGCGACGCCGAGGTCCTCCGCCGCTCCGCCGTGGCCGTCAACGAGCAGTACGCCAGGCGCAGCACGCCGGTGCGCGGCGGCGACGTCGTGGCGATCATCCCACCCGTCAGCGGCGGCTGAACGGGCGCCCGGACGAAGGACGCACGACCATGGCGCGGCAGAGCCGGCGCATTCAGGTGTTCTACGACGGACGCTGCGGCTGGTGCCGCGCGGGAGCGCAGCGCCTCAAGCGGCTCGACTGGTTCGGTTCGATCGACGCGATCGATTACACGACGCTGGCGCCCGGGCAGCGCCCCGTTCCGGAAGAGGTGTTCAATTCCGGAATGCCGCTGCGCACGCGCGACGGCCGCATTCTGATCGGCTTTGACGCGGTCCGGCACGCGCTGCTGCGCACGCCCGTGGGCTGGGCGGTCGGCTGGCTCCTGTACGTGCCGGGATTGAGCCACTTCGGGCGCCGGTGCTACAACGTGTTCGCTCGCCGCAGACCGCGCGATGCCGCCTCCGCTGCATGCCGCACCGATTGATGCCGGTGGCGGGCGTTCGTCTTCACCAGCGCGACGGTTCAACGCGAGGCGAGGGGCGGGAGGTCACTCGCTCGAGCGTCGCCACGAGACTGAGATGTAGGTCTCGGTGCGATCGTCGCTCGGCCGGGCGACGCGCCACTTGACGTCGCGCACGCCGGCGAGCAGTTCGCGCCAGGCGAAGAGTTCGACGAGGAACGGGTGGCGGGTGTCGGCGTGGACCGCGGGCCACTGCTGCATGAGCGCTGCCATTCGATCGCCGATGAGCACGCCGCGCGCCGACGTGCTCGACGGCCGGCGGCAGGTTTCGGTGAACGACTCCATGCGCTGAATCACGCGGCTCTGGCTGTCCTTGTCCGTGGAGGCGACCCACCACGCGCGATCCGCCGTGACGAGGCTTGACCACACGACCTGGCGGGGCCAGGCGCCTTCGAGGCCCACGAGGCGAAGGGGCATCTCCGACCCGCGGCACTCCGCCACGCGCAGCACCTCCGGCGCAGCACCCGAGTTCTGGACGGTTGGCTCGGGCGCCCGCTCTTCGCTTCGGGGCCGGCGGTGCGAGAGCCGCGCCGTCGCCTGGGCCATGAACTCGTCCAGTTCACCGACCGCCAGTTGCGGGTCGCGCATCTCAATTGCGACGGTCATGACCGGCACGCCGGCGGCGGAGTCGAGGGCGGGTTCGAGGACGGTGACCATCGTCGGCCCGAGGTGCTCGAGCATTTCCGGTTTGGCCCGCGCGACGGGCACGAGGGGCAGGATCCCTGTGCTCGCGGTCCGCTCGCAGGGGGGGCGGGAGGCGTCGGGCGTGCGCTCGATGTTGACGTAGATGGCGTTCTCGGCGAGCAGCCCCAGAAGGCCGAGGTTGATCGCGTCGGCCTGCTCTCCTTCGCCGGATCGAGACTCGTGATGCTTGACGAGGCTGATCTGCATGCCGGTGCGGCGCACCTTGGCCGCTCCCGCCTCCCAATGGACGTCGCCCCGGCCGCGCTTGAACATGCCAAAGTCGCCCGGGCCGACGCGCCGTGCGTCGCGGAACTCCTCGTCGTCCGCCAGACAGGGCTCAATCACGGGCGCCAGCATCGAGGCCAGCAGCGCCTGGGCGCCGGATGCGGCCACGTAGAAGCGACCCTCGCGGTACGCGAAGCGAAGCGATCCCCCCTCGGCGGCGTAGATCGCCGTCTCCTCGGCGAACTCTCGCACGCGGCCATTGAGCAGGCGCAGGAGATCGAGGGCGGCCGCCTTCTCCACCCGGGCCATGAGCACCCAGCCGCTGAAGTCGTCTCGCCCGTCGCGGCCGCGCGGCTCAACCGCCTGGTCGGTGACCAAGGTGACGCGCTGGCTCACGAGCGTGTCAAAGAGCGTCTTCGGATCGATGCCCGTCGACCGCGCAAACTCGCGCCACGATTGCCCGCTCCTGGCCCTCTCATAGAACGCGGCCAGCCCCGGGGCGAGCGAGGAGTCGCGCAGGTCGGCCAGTTCCTCGCCGGCCTCGACGAAGCAGTAATACTGCGTCACCGAGGCGGGCACAAAGCGGGCATCCTCAAAGGGATCTGGCAGCGCCTCGCCCGTCGCGCCCAGCGAAGAGCCGATCACCGTCGCCAGCAGCGCTGCCGAGGCCGCGATCCAGCATTCTGACGGCCGGCGTTTCACCGCTCAGACCACTCCCATATGCCGAAGGATCAGCAGCAGATCATCCTGCGTGGCGTCGGAGTTGAAAAGTGACTCGGCGTTGAAGGGCGGCGCCTGTCTTGCCCCGCGATCGAAGTGCCGGTGGGATCGGTGAGGCCGAGACGACTCCGGCTCTACGGCGGGCGGAGCGTTCTGAGGATTCGTGCCCGTCAGCGTGGCGCCGACCTCCGACACCATGCCGCGAACTCGCTCCAGCGGATCGATCGCCATGGGCAGTGACTCGATGACCTGCTCGAACCGGTGCGCTGCTTCCGCGGTGCGAGCGGCGGGCTGGGGAGTCGAGGCTGACCTCGCCCACATGCCCACGACGAAGGCGAGGGAGAGGGACGCCGCCGTCACCAGCCGCCGCGTCAGCAGGACGCGCCGCCACCGCGCACGGCTTGAATCGTCCGTTTCGAAGCCCAGCCGATCGAGAATCCGCCGCGTCTGATCCGGAGCGGCGGGGGCGGCGCGGACGGCGTCGATCCATTCGCGGTCGCGCGCCAGTTCGTCGAGCGTCGAGCAATCGCGTGCGACTTCGTCGAGCATGCGCCGCGCGCTGCGGCCCCGTCCCCTGGCGTCGAGATAGGCCTCGATGGGAGGATCGCGCCGCGGCTCGTCGCCGCTGAGGCGGGAGTCAGGATGAGATCGTGAACGCCGCTTCATGGCGCTTCGCTCAATGCCGGCGAGGGGGACTCGGCCACCGTCTCCTTCTCGGCGGCCTCGTCCCGATACAACCTCGCCTCTTCGATGACTTCGCGCATCTTCCGTCTCGCGCGGTGGAGGTGGCTCTTGATCGTTCCTTCCGGCATGCTCAGGTACAGCGAGATCTCGGAGATGGACCAGTCCTGCTGGTGGAAGAGGAGCACGATCTCGCGCTGCGTCTCTCCCAGGCTCGACAACCCCGCCGCTACCGCCCGCCGAGCGGTCGCCTTCGTCTCCAGCACCACGGCGTCGTGCTCGGGCGAGGCGCCCGAGTGCGACCAGCCGTTGACGATGTCGCTTTCCGCCAGCGGCTGAAACTTCTGCATCCAGTTGACGTACAGGCGTTTGGCAATCGTGAACAGCCAGGTGGAGAACCGATAGCGCGGGTCGAACCGATCCAGATTCTTGAGGACGCGCACGAACGCCTCCTGCACGACGTCCTCGGCCATCTCCGGGCGGCCCGACATCCGCAGCATGAAGGCGTAGAGCGACTCCTGGTGCGCCCTGATGAGGGCGGCGACGGCGTCGGCGTCGCCGACCTTGGCGCTGGCGATCAAGCGCTGCTCGTTGACTCGGTCCATGCCCGTCCTTCAATGTACCGGCGCCCAGACTCCCGAACTCCTACCGCCCGAAACCGCACGCGTTGCGGCTCCATGAGGATACCCGCCCGGGGCCGGCCTTTGCAACCCGATTCCAACGAGAATTCAGAGAAACACCTGCGATCGAGGCGCCCGCCGCCCTCCGCCGCGCCTCGCCGCCCGGCCGGGGGCGAGGGTGCCCCGAATCCGCCGCTGCGGCTTGGCGTCGAGGTTGCCGCTTCGCGTCGATTTCCGGGACTCCGCCGGCGCCGCATCGCGACGCTCGTGGCCGAGGCGGCCCGGCGCCTTGGAGTCGAGGGCGGCGAGGTATCCATTCGCCTGGCGGACGACGAGGAGATGGCCGATCTGCACCGCCGGTACAAGGGGATCGAAGGCCCGACGGATGTACTCACCTTTGACTTGTCCGGCAACGTGCGCCCAAAGAAGCCGGGGGGCTGCGGCGTGGATGTCGAGATCGTGATTGGCGCGGAAGTGGCGCGCCGGGAGGCTTTGGACCGCGGTCTCGAGGTGGAAACCGAGGTTCTGCTCTACGCCGTACATGGACTGCTGCACTGCCTCGGGGAAGACGATCACGACGCCGCAGCGGCCCGGCGAATGCACCGGCGGGAGGATCGGGTGCTCTCGGCCATGGGACTCGGGGCAGCGTACCGGGCGCGGCGGCGCGCGTCCCCGGTGAAGACTATGATGCAGCGCCGGCGACGCGTCCAGCGGCCAGCGGGCCAAGCCTGAGGCCGGCCGCGCCCCCTCCGATCACGCGGACCGGGGGCCTCGCAACCGTGAATCGTGATTGAGGACCACACTTCGGTGTCCGATCCGTGGATATGGCTGACGATTCTCTCCGCCCTCGGCGGGGCGTACCTTTCCGTCCTCCAACTTTCGCTCGAGGACTTCACGCGAGGCGATCTGGAGAGCCGTCTCGAACCTGGCCGGTGGCGGGCGCGCGTCGACTGGCTCATGGACCACGTGGATGACGTTATCATCGCCGTCGCCATCTGGCGCCGAGCGTCGGCGGTGGTCCTGCTCGCCAGCGTGCTCGCGGGCGTCGCGCTTCCCGCCGCCGAGCCGCTCTGGCCGATCGTCATCTCATCGTTTCTCGTGTTCCTCTGGATGTGGATCGCGCATATCGGGTTGGCCTGGGCGGCGTCGGACTATGTCGCGGCGCCCGTGGTGGCGGGGTCGCTTCGCGTCCTGCCGCTCATGTACTACGCGACGCTCCCGCTCATCGCGCCGCTCAACTGGCTCAACGAAGTCGTCCGCCGGCTCGTCGGGGCCGAGAACCGCGACGACCTCGAAGTTGAGTTGCGACAGGTCGTCGAGGAGAGCGAGCGCGAGGGGCACCTCACCGGCGCCGAGAAGGAGATGATCGAGGCGATCGTCGACTTCCGCACCTGCACCGTCGGCGAGATCATGACGCCCAGGATCGACATCGACGGCCTCGAACTCACGGACGACCTCCAGGCCGTCAAGCAGAAGGTCATCGACGACGGGCATTCGCGCTTCCCCGTCTACATCGACAGCCTCGATCACATCGTCGGCATTCTCTACGCCAAGGACCTGCTCCCGTTCGTCGGCCAGGAGTCGGGCGAGTTCCGTCTGCGGCCGCTCCTGCGCCAGGCGATTCTCGTTCCCGAGTCGCGCCGCATCAGCGATCTGCTTGTCGAGTTCCGCAACGAGCAGGTTCACATGGCCATCGTGCTCGACGAGTACGGCGGCACGGCCGGGCTGGTCACCATTGAGGACATCGTCGAGGAAATCGTCGGCGAGATACGCGATGAACACGACGTCGAGGAGCCTCCCGAGCAGGAAGTCACCCGGAACGAAGACGGCAGCGCCGACGTCGATGGCCGCTCCCGCGTCACCGACCTCAACGACGACCTCGGCCTCGACCTCCCCGAGGAGGAGGACTTCGACACCGTTGCGGGATGGGTATTCGCCAACCTCGGCCGGATTCCCGCGTCGGGCGAGACCTTCCGCATCGGAAACGTCGAAGTGACGGTGCTTCAGGTCGAGCGGACGAGGCTGCGCCGCCTGCGGCTGCGCCTCGTGCGCGAAGAGGACGTCAAGGTGGCGCCGGACGAAGTCGAAGCCAAGTAGTCGCGTTCGATCGCTCGGCCCTCCCATCGGGCGTGATCGACGTCTTCGGCAGGGGGCGAGAAAGTGAACGGGAGCGCGGCCTCGCCGCGCTCCCGTTTCACTCCACACGGCGCGTCAATCACATCACGGAACCTGGGCCACGTTGCTGGTGATGCAGCCCGGAACCTGGATCAACTGGACGAAACCGTCGCAGGCGCCCGGTCCGGCCTGGGCGTTGACGCTGCCGGCACCGCTGCCGGTGCCGATGGTGTTGTAGAGTTGCAGTTGGTTGGTGCCCAGACCCAGTTGCGTGCCGGCGCACGTGCCGTTCTGGATCGTGAAGTTGCCGGTGTTGCGGGCGAACAGGATGCCCTGTT
>WYBR01000076.1 GCA_011525805.1 Vicinamibacteraceae bacterium | reverse complement strand
TGTGCCGAGCGCGCCAAGGCGCTCGTTCTCACTTGCACGCTCGCCATCGATCTCCGCCCAAAGCGGCGGCGATCGATGCCACCCCCGCTCGCGCGCGGGGTGCCACTGCACGCTCGCTGCCCTGAGCGAGAGTGCAGTGCGAAGGGCAACGGCGCTCGATTGATGGTGCCATGCATTGACCCGCTCTGGGGTCAATGCATGCCGCGCGGGCAAGGGCGATCGTCGGGTGCCACACATCGACCCGCTTCGGGCGATGTGTGCCGAGCGAACGAAGGCGCTCGTTCTCACTTTCACGTTCGCCATCGATCTCCGCCCAAAGCGGCGGCGATCGATGCCACCCCCGCTCGCGCGCGAGGTGCCACTGCACGCTCGCTGCCCTGAGCGAGAGTGCAGTGCGGTGGGCAAGGGCGGACGTTTGCTCTTGCCCGTTCGCACACAGCACGCTGGCGCGATGCTGTGTGGCACCCGTTTCCGGGGCGCGGGTGCCACACATCGACCCGCTTCGGGCGATGTGTGCCGCACGGCGAGGACGATTGTCCTCGCTGGCGCGTCGGCCTGGTGGCGGGATGCGATGCCGCTGCGCAGCGATGCGCTTGGAGCGGCGTTGCTCAGCCGGCTTCGCCGCCGCCGTTGACTTCGCCTTCTCCCTCGCCCTCTTGGCCCGAGCCCATCTCCGGCTCGCCCGGCTGCGGCTCCGTCTCGCGGAGGTCGACGAAGTTGAACCGCGCCTTCATCGCCTCGAAGGAGAAGGGCGTCATGGCCGTGTCGGTGAAGTCGCGGTACATCAGCACCTGGGAGAGCGAGAGCGACGACTGCGTCGAGATCGCGCTGAGGCGCAGTCCGGAGTCGATCGCCAGCCTCCAACGCTCCTGCGACACGGGGAAGCGCCGCTCGAGGTTCACGACGGCGACGCCCAGCCGCTCGGGCACGGCCACGGCAAAGAGGCGCTCCTCGACGGGCAGGTCGGCCAGGCGCGTGAGCGGGTCGATCGGCGCGACTCGGTCAAAGACGGCGCGGACGAGCGCGGGACTGGTCAGGCCGCCGACGGCCGTAGGCTGGAAGTTTCCCGCTTTGCTGCTCGTCGTGCCATAGCGCGAGACGGTGCCGCGGCGGACGAAGGTGTCCATCTCCTTGGCGAGTTCGTCCAGTCCCGCGTCGATCCCCCGCTGGCGCCAGGACGCGAGGTCGGCCGCGAGCCCTTCGTACGCCTGCAGGCGCTTGACGTCCTTGACGACGGCCTCGCGGACTTCGTCGAGTGAGGCGGGGGGACGGGCGGCATCGACCTCGAGCACGCGGTAGAGGTAGGCGTCGCCGGGGTAGGAAGCCGCGCCGACGCGGCCGCGGCTGAATTCGTTGCGCCTCAGGAGGTCGGGATCGGCGATGCCCGCCTGCAGGCCCGATGGACCTTCCCCGCCGAACTCGCGATGCGCGGCGATGAGTTGGCGCAGACCCAGGTTCAGCGCTCCGGCCTGGCGCGAGGCGCCGCCGATGCCTTCAAGCGTCGTCAGTTCCGAGAGCGGCGCCCAGGCCTGTGTGTCCGCCCGGTACTCGACCGTCGCGCCGAACTTCTCCTGCACCTGCTCGCGCAGCGCCTCGAAGGACACGCGCCGCTGCGCCCAGTCCTCCGGCAGGACGCGGTACAGGCCGTCGCGCTCCAGCGGCTGGGTCTGCCTGAGCAGTTCCGACTTGATGAAGCGGGCGATCTCCGCCATCGTCTCCTCCGCCTTCGCGCGGCGGTAGGCGGCGATCGCGTCGTTGGCGACCTCGTCGAAGGGCGGCGGAGGCGCCGAGGGATTCTGCGACACCGACGAAGCGTTCTTCTGGTACCACTTGCGAGCCTCGAGTCCGGAGCCGGCGATCCGGTCGTAAACGCTCTGATACCGGATGGTGAGGTACTCAAGGCGCACCCGGTCTTCGAGCCGGTAGCCGAATCCCTGCTCGCCCGCGCCCGGCTCGACGTCGCGGTACTTCTCGAAATGCGCTTCGAGCAGCGCCGAGTCGGGCTCAGGCACGTCGTCGATCTGCGTCGCGGCGTCGATGAAGACAAAGCCCACGGAGGTCCGGTCCTCGAAGAGCGAGAGGATCTGGCGCTGCCGCGAGTCGGAGGCGGGCGCGGAGCCCGAGTAGCCGTCAATGAGGCGTCGGATGCCGGCGAGCGTGGCGAACGCTTCCTTGGCCTGATCAAGGGTGAGGCCGACGCGGTTTGCCTCGGTCGCGAGCCCTTCGAGAAGCCGGTCATACGCCTGTTCGGCCGTGAACTGGGGCGGCTGGGCGATGAACTCGGCCTGCTGCCGAAGTTGATCGTCGCCGTCGCTGACCCCGCCGATGAGGCCGGCGAGTTGCGCCTCTCGCTTGAGGAGGAGCCAGTGGTCGGTCCCGTGCAAGCCGGGCGACGTGGGGTCTTCGGGGTCCAAGGCCGGCAGATTGAGCAGCGGCCCGAGGTCGCGCGTTCGACCGAACATCGTCTCGAGCAGGGCCATTTCCGCGCCAGCCGTCTGCCAGTCCCTCGCCCGCACCGCGGCCGTCTGGCCGTTGATCGTCAGGCGGATGATCTTGCGGTTCATCGAAGGCGTGCCGAGGCGCTGGATCGCCTCGGGGAGGAGAAACGCGACCATGAGCAGCGAGCCGCCGATCGCCAGAATCCAGGCCTGGTATTTCCGCAGGAACTTGAGCATGACCGGTGGACCTTCCTCGAGCGTGAACGGTTCAGATCGGGAGCAGATCGTAGGGGCGCTGCGGCGTTCGCGCGGAGGCCGCTCATCGAGCCGCCCCCGGAAACGGCAACGGTCGGCCGAATCGCTCGGCCGACCGTTTCGCGTTCAGTGCCCTGTCCGGGCCGGCGGCGGGCGGCCGTTCGCCCGGCGGCTGCGGGTTACTTGTACAACTCGACGATGAGGTTCGTGTCAACCGGGAAGGGGACCTGGTCGGGCGTGGGCATCGCCACCACCTTCGTCGTCAATTCCGCGGGGTTGAGGTCGATCCACCCCGGAACGACATGGCCGGCGAGCGACTCCATGTTCTCGCGCACGAGTTTGTGGATGCGCTCCCTCACCGTGACGACGTCGCCGACGTTGACCTGGAAACTCGGGCGATCGACCTTGCGGCCGTTCACGAGCACGTGGCCGTGAACGACCATCTGCCGCGCGGCCCAGATGGTGCGCGTCAATCCGGCGCGGCGGACGACGTTGTCCAGGCGGCGCTCGAGGGCGGAGAGGAGAATCTCGCCGGTGTTGCCCTTCTGGCGCGTGCACTCGGCGAGGACGCGGCGGAACTGCCGTTCGAGCACGCTGTAGTGGTAGCGGAGTTTCTGCTTCTCGTTGAGGCGCACGCCGTAGTCGCGCAGGCGCCGGCCGCGGAAGCCGTGCATCCCCGGCGGGTTCAACTGCCGCTTGGCGGTGTGCTTGGGAATGTCCGCGATGGGCATGCCCACCTTGCGTGAGAGTTTCACCTTCGGGCCGATGTATCGAGCCATGAAAACGGATCCTTGGAAACTGGAATCAAGCCGGCCGCGCCTGCGCCGCCCGGGCACTCAGCCCGGTCGGGCCAGGCGACCCACCCTTCGGAAGTCGAACGCAATCAAAGGTCGGTGCCGGGGAAACGTCAAGTGGCCCCGGTTGCCGCTCGATCTGCCCTCCGGCGGGCATCCGCGCGCGGACGCGTCCGTGCGTTCATCGCGGCAGGCGCCGGGCGGCCTGCTCCGCGCTGACTCCGGAGATCAGCACGGTCTTCTCCGGCGTGCTTTCGCCGGCGATGATCGCCACCTGCCGCGGAGGGACGCCGAGCGCCTCAGCGAGAAGGCGCCGGACGGCCTCGTTGGCCTTGCCGGCTTCCGGGGGAGCGGCCACTCGGACCTTGAGTCGCTCGCCGAGCCAGCCGGCGATGGCGCTGCGGCTTGAGCCGGGCACAACCTTGAGCCTGATCGTGCAGCCGCGCTGTTCGTCTTCAGGTGGCATGGCGGGGAGAAAAGCAAATGTTGGACCGGGTGACGGCCTGAACGGCGACGTCGCGTGGGTTGCCGGGAAGGGCGGATCCGTGGCGTGCGATAACTTATTTCAGGACAATGACTTAAGAATTCTCAGAAAAAGTTGGTTTTCCACTTGACACCGGGTTGTTTGATGATCCGCAGGGGGCTATCCTTCTTGGCTGTGCGCGAGCCGAGGTGAGTTTCAATCTTCAGAGTCCATCACGTCCAAGGCCGACCGATCCCGGTCCGGCCCAGTTTCATTGATCCAGGGGTAGTCCATGCCCGCGATGAACGTGCGCAATTATTCCAAGCGTGGCGACGCGATTCCCGTGCCCAATCTCGTCGCCGTGCAGGAGTCGGCCTACGAGCGTTTCCTCCAACTGGACAAAGAGCCGGACCATCGCGAACCCGCGCTGGGTCTTGAGGCGATGCTGCGCGAGGTCTTCCCCATCGAATCGTACGACGGGACGATGCGGCTTGAATACCTCTACTACACGCTCGACAATCCGCGCTACACGCCCGACGAGTGCCGCGAACTGCGCCTGACCTACGCGCGCCCGTTCCGCGTCGCGGTCCGCCTGGTGCGCGAGAATCATCCCGACGTGGCGCAGGAGGAGATTTACCTCGGCGAACTGCCCATCATGATGGGCGGGGGCGAGTTCATCGTCAACGGCGCCGAGCGCGTCATCGTCAGCCAGTTGCACCGCAGCCCGGGGG
Source organism: Vicinamibacteraceae bacterium (assembly GCA_011525805.1). Classification (GTDB taxonomy): domain Bacteria; phylum Planctomycetota; class Phycisphaerae; order Phycisphaerales; family UBA5793; genus UBA5793. The sequence continues at coordinate 7,202 of WYBR01000076.1, read as the reverse complement.
TGGACTTCGGCGTCGTCAGCGCCGAGGCCGACCGCCCCCTGCACAGCGCGCGGATCATTCCCGAGCGCGGCTCGTGGATCGAACTCGAGGTGACGAAGAAGGACGTTCTGGCGATGCGCATCGACCAGAGCACGAAGATCGCCGCCACCACCTTCCTTCGCGCCCTCGATCCCGAATTCGCCACCACCGACAAACTCATCGACCTGTTCTACGAAGTGGACGAGGTGACCGTCGCGAACCTCCGCGAAGAGCATTACGCCGCCGAGACGATCGTCGACACGCAGAGCGGCGAGGAACTCGTCGGCGTGGGGCGGCAGGTCGGCGAGGCCCTCTCCGCCATCCAGGCCTCGAGCCTCAAGAAGGTCCGCGTCATCACCGGCAGCGTCGATCCCCTCATCCTCAACACCATCGCCGAAGAGCGCCTCGACATCTTCAGCGAACTCACGAGCAATGAATACGAGCAGGCCCTGCTCAAGATCTACACCCGCCTGCGCCCGGGCAACCCGCCGCAGGTGAACAAAGCCAAGACGCTCTTCGAGGAGAAGTTCTTCGACGAGAACCGTTATCGCCTCGGCCGCGTCGGGCGCTTCCGCATCAACCGCAAGTTCGACCTCGACGTCTCCGAGGACATCGTGCGGCTGCGCGGCGAGGACTTCCGCCTGGTCATCCAGTACATCCTCGACCTGCGCAGCGCGCGGAACAACGCCTACGTCGACGACATCGACCACCTCGGCAACCGCCGGCTGCGCACGCTGGATGAACTCGCGGTCGAGGAGATCCGCAAGGGGTTCCTGAAACTGCGGCGCACGGTGCAGGAGCGCATGAGCGTCAAGGATCCGGACGAACTGGCCAAGATCGCCGACCTCGTCAACACCAAGAGCATCTCCAGCAGCATTGAGTTTTTCTTCGGCCGCAGCGAACTCTCGCAGGTCGTGGACCAGACCAACCCGCTGAGCATGCTGGCGCACGAGCGGCGCCTCTCGGCGCTCGGGCCGGGCGGCCTGAACCGGAAGCGCGCGGGCTTCGAGGTCCGCGACGTGCACATCAGCCACTACGGCCGCATCTGCCCCATCGAGACGCCGGAAGGCACGAACATCGGGCTCATCGCCTCGTTGGGCATCTACGCCCTCATCGACGAGTACGGCTTCGTGCTCACGCCCTATCGCACCGTGAGCAAGGGCAAGGCGACGGGCGAGATCAAGTACCTCCGCGCCGACGAGGAGATGCGCGCCATCCTCGCCCCGGCCGACGTCCTCGAACTTGACGGCCGCGTCAGGAAGGGCCTCGTGCTCGCCCGCGTCAACGGCGACCTGGCGCAGGTGGATTCGGCGGACCTCAACTTCATCGACATCACGCCTAAGCAGATCGTCGGCGTCTCGGCGGCGCTCATTCCCTTCCTCGAGCACGACGACGCGAACCGCGCGCTGATGGGCTCGAACATGCAGCGCCAGGCCGTCCCGCTCATCAAGGTCGATCCCCCCGTCATCGCCACCGGCATGGAGAAGGAAGTCGGCCTGTACAGCGGCATGGTCGTCCGCGCCCGCAACGCCGGCGCCGTGACCTACGTCGATTCCCAGATGATCGTCATCGACAACACCGACGAGTACGTCCTGCGCAAGTTCGTCGGCCTCAACGAGCGCACCTGCCAGAACCAGCGGCCGGTCGTCATGCTCGACCAGAAGGTCAAGAAGGGGCAGATCATCGCCGACGGCGCCTCGACGAAGATGGGCGAACTGGCGCTGGGCAAGAACGCCCTCGTCGGCTTCATGACCTTCGACGGGTACAACTTCGAGGACGCGATCGTTATCAACGAGCGACTCCTCAAGGACGACGTCTTCACTTCGATCCACATCGACGCCTTCGACGTCGAGATCCGCGAGACGAAACTGGGGCGCGAGGAGTTCACCCGCGACATTCCCAACGTGAGCGAGAAGATGCTGCGCAACCTCGACGAGAACGGGGTGATCCGCATCGGCGCCCGCGTCCGGCCGGGCGACATTCTCGTGGGCAAGGTCTCGCCCAAGAGCAAGAGCGAGCTGAGCCCGGAGGAGAAACTTCTGCACGCGATCTTCGGCCGCGCGGGCGAGGACGTGAAGAACGACTCGCTCGAGGTGCCCGCGGGCACGGAGGGCATCGTCATCGGCGCCCGCCGCTTCAGCCGCCGCATGCACATGACCGACGAGCAGAAGAAGCAGTTGCAGCGCGACATGAACGCCTACGCCGAGGCGATGGACGAGAAGGCCATCGACCTCTTCCGGCAGATGATCGCGCAGATGAACGAGATCATCGGCTCGCCGATCGTGGACCCGAACACGCGGCAGACCGTCGGCGCGTCGAACATCGCCGCCGTCATCCTCGAGCAGATCCGCGACTTCGACATCAAGTGGATCAAGGGCAACAAGGAACTCCGCGAGGAGTGCGCCGTCATCCACAACCAGTTCCGTCAGCGCATCAACGCCATCGAACAGGAGAAGCAGCGCAAACTCGCCCACATGAAGCGCGGCGACGAACTCCCCTCAGGCGTGCTCGAAATGGTCAAGGTCTACCTCGCCACCAAACGTCAACTCTCGGTCGGCGACAAGATGGCCGGCCGCCACGGCAACAAGGGCGTCATCGCCCGCATCGTCCCGGAGGAAGAGATGCCCTTCCTCGAGGACGGAACCCCGGTGGACATCCTCCTCAACCCGCTCGGCGTGCCCAGCCGCATGAACGTCGGCCAGATTCTCGAGACGCACCTCGGCTGGGCGGCGAAGGTGCTCGGTTTCCAGGCGATCACGCCCGTCTTCGACGGCGCCAACGAGGAAGAAGTCCACAAGGCCATCGACGAGGCCAACGCCCACGTCGCCCGGCGTCTCAAGGAATGCGAGGAGACGCACACGCCGCCCGGCGAGCGCGAATTGCTCGCGCCCATGCCTCGCGGCGGCAAGGTGCAATTGTTCGACGGCCGCACCGGCGAGCCCTTCCGGCAGAAGACCACCGTCGGCTACATGTACCTGCTCAAACTTCATCACCTCGTCGATGACAAGATTCACGCCCGCGCCACCGGTCCTTACAGCCTCATTACGCAGCAGCCCCTCGGCGGCAAGGCGCGAACGGGCGGGCAGCGCTTCGGCGAGATGGAAGTCTGGGGCCTCGAAGCCTACGGCGCCGCCTATGTCCTCCAGGAACTCCTCACCGTCAAGAGCGACGACGTCGAGGGACGCACCAAGATCTACGAGTCCATGGTCAAGGGAACCAACACGCTCGAGGCGGGGATGCCCGTCGCCTTCGACGTCCTGTGCAATGAAATCCGCGGCCTGGGCATGAACGTCACGCTCGAAAAGAAGCCGATCGAGAGCACCGCGCTGCTCTGAAACGCGCCTCGGCGGGCCGCTTCGGCGCGGCTGATCGTGCAATGCTCCGGAATGAGGGAATCGTGAAAGGAAGTGCGGCGTACGGCGGTGGCGGATCATCCGTTGGTCAACGCGGTTCGATACGCATTCGAGTACGCGGGATTGGGCGATCGCCTCGCCCCGTTCCCGATTCGAAGGCTCGCTCGGCCGTGGACGCTTGATGACCTGCCGCCGCGCAAGGGGCTGACCGTCGCCCCGCCGGACTTCGTCGGAGTCGGAACCCAGAAGAGCGGCACATCGTGGTGGGCGGCGCTCATCGAAGCCCATCCCGGCGTGGCCCCGAACCTGTTCAAGCGAAAGGAGATGCACTACCTCACGCACTTCTTCGACCGGCCGCTGACGGCCCGCGACATCGAAACGTACCACGCCGCCTTCGCTCGACCCGAGGGCCGGCTCTGCGGCGAGTGGACCCCGAACTACCTCGCCAGTCCGTACACGATTCGCCGGCTCGACCAGGCCGCCCCCGACGCGAAGGTGCTCGTCATGTTCCGCGATCCCGTGGCCCGCTACGAGTCCGGATTCAATCACGAGTACAAACAGCGGTTCGGCGGCATGATCTCCCCGGGCGTTCGAAGCAAGGTCATCAGAGGCTACGCCCTGCGGAAGGAGTCGATCTGGAACGGCATGTACGCGGCCCAGTGCGACACGCTGCTGCGGATCGTCCCCCGCGAGAGGCTGCTCGTGCTCCAGTACGAGCAGTGCAAAGCGCGGCCCCGGGACATGATCGCCCGGACCTATCGCTTCCTCGGTCTGGACGAGTCGTTCGTCCCCGGCGAGATCGAGCGGCCGGTGAACGTGCAGAGGCAAGTGACGGAATCGATCAGCGACGAAGCGAGAAACCTGCTGCGAGAGATCTTCGCGGACGATGCGCCGCGCCTCGCCGCGATGTTCCCGGAGGCGATCGACCTGAGCCTCTGGCCCGGATTTGAGAATCGGCCGGCGGCCTGAGGCGCGCCGGCGAACTGAGAAGCACCCCTGCGGCCGACGAGCCGCGTCAACGACAACGCCCCGCGACAGGAACCGCCATGTCCGAGACTTTCTACGACCGAGTGAACGATTACGCCAGCGTCAAGGTCATGCTCGCCAGCCCGACCGACATCCGCTCGTGGTCCTTCGGCGAGGTGAAGAAGCCCGAAACGATCAACTACCGCACCTACCGCCCGGAGAAGGACGGCCTTTTCTGCGAGCGCATCTTCGGCCCCGAGCGCGACTACGAGTGCGCCTGCGGCAAGTACAAGGGCACGAAGTACAAAGGCATCATCTGCGACCGCTGCGGCGTGAAGGTGACGCACAGCCGCGTCCGCCGCAAGCGCATGGGGCACATCAACCTCGCCTCGCCCATCGTTCACATCTGGTTCTTCAAGGCCCTGCCCAGCCGCCTGGGCAACCTCCTGGGCATGAAGACCAGCGACCTCGAGAAGATCATCTACTTCCAGGACTACGTCGTCCTCGATCCCGGCGACACGCCCCTCGAGTACCGCCAGATGCTCACCGAGGACGAGTACCGCACCTCCACGGAGCAGTACGGCTCGGCCTTCAAGGCCAAGATGGGCGCCGAGGCGATCCGCGAACTCATTGAGCGCCTCAACCTCCATACCGAGGCTGCGGCGATCCGCGAGCAACTCTCCAAGACCCGCAGCAAGCAGAAGATCAAGGACTTCTCCAAGCGCCTCAAACTTATCGAGCAGATCCGCCACAGCGAAAACGACGCCACGTGGATGGTCATGGACGTCATCCCGGTCATTCCCCCCGAACTGCGCCCCCTCGTGCTGCTCGAATCGGGCAACTTCGCCACCAGCGACCTCAACGACCTCTACCGCCGCATCATCAACCGCAACAACCGCCTCAAGAAACTGATGGACCTCAACGCCCCCGAGGTCATCATCCGCAACGAGAAGCGCATGCTTCAGCAGGCGGTCGATGCGCTCTTCGACAACGGGCGCTGCCGCCGGCCGGTGCTCGGATCGAGCGGCCGCCCGCTCAAGAGCCTCACCGACATGATCAAGGGCAAGCAGGGCCGCTTCCGCGAGAACCTGCTCGGCAAGCGCGTGGACTACTCCGCCCGCTCGGTCATCGTCGTCGGGCCTGAACTCAAACTGCACCAGTGCGGCCTGCCCAAGAAGATCGCCCTCGAACTCTACCAGCCGTTCATCATCCGCAAACTCAAGGAGCACGGGTTCGCGGACACGATCAAGAGCGCCAAGCGCATGCTCGAGCGCCGCGACCCCGAGGTCTGGGACATCCTCGAAGAGGTGATCTACCAGCATCCGGTGCTGCTCAACCGCGCGCCGACGCTGCACCGCATGGGCATCCAGGCCTTCGAGCCGGTGCTCGTCGAGGGCAACGCGATCCGAATCCATCCGCTGGTGTGCCACGGCTTCAACGCCGACTTCGACGGCGACCAGATGGCCGTTCACCTGCCCCTCTCGATCGAGGCCCAGGCCGAGGCGCACGTCCTGATGCTCGCGACGAACAACATCTTCTCGCCGGCAAGCGGCCGCCTCGTCATGCCCCCGAGCCAGGACATCGTTCTGGGCGTGTACTACATCACCGCGATCCAGCCCACCGAAAAGCCCGACACCGAACTGCGCGTCTTCAAGGACCCGATGGACGCGATGCTCGCCTTCGATCACGGGCAGATCCAGTTGCACGAGCCGATCTTCGTCCGCTTCCCCGCCGTGACGGAAGTCGTGCAGTCGCAGACCGGGCCGGTGGAGCGGGTCAAGCCGGGGACGCGGCTGCGCACGACCGCAGGCCGCTGCGTCTTCAACGACATCCTGCCGCACGGCGTGCCTTACTACAACTGCACGCTCGCCAAGAAGGGCGGCAGCCGCGTCATCGACGACACCTTCGCCCGCCTTGGCCGTCCGGCGACGCTTGACCTTCTCGACGGCCTCAAGGAACTCGGCTTCAAGCAGTCCACCCTCGCCGGACTGTCCTTCGGCATCACCGACCTGCGCATTCCCAAGGCCAAGTACGAACTGATCGACGCGACGCAGAAGCGCGTCGACCAGGTTGAACGCGCCTACGAGGCCGGCGCCATCACCGAGCGCGAACGCTACAACCAGTTGCTCGACCTCTGGGCCCACTGCCGCGAGGAAGTCACCAAGCACCTCGTCGAGACCCTCAAGAACGACCGGCGCGACGAGAACGGCAACCCCGTGCCCCTCGACTCCAAGGAAGGTCGGCTCTACCTCAACCCGGTCTACCTCATGAGCGACTCCGGCGCCCGGGGCAACATCAGCCAGATGCAGCAGTTGGCGGGGATGCGCGGCCTGATGAGCAAGCCCAGCGGCGAGATCATCGAAACCCCCATCAAGGCCAACTTCCGCGAAGGACTGAGCGTGCTCGAGTACTTCTCCTCGACGCACGGCGCCCGCAAAGGACTCGCCGACACCGCGCTCAAGACGGCCGACTCCGGCTACCTCACCCGCAAACTCTGCGACGTCGCCCAGTCCGTCATCGTGACGCAGATCGACTGCGACACGAAGAAAGGCATCGCCAAGCGCGCCGTCTACAAGGGCGAGGAAGTGGACGTGCCCCTGCGCGAAGTCATCCTCGGCCGCACGAGCTGCCAGACCATCATCAACCCCATGACCGACGCGGTCATCGTCGAGGCGGGGCAGATCATCGACGCCCACCGCGCCGCCAACATCGAAGCCCTCGGCATCGACACCGTTGAAGTCCGCAGCCCCCTCACCTGCGACACGGCCATCGGCGTGTGCAGCAAGTGCTATGGCATGGATCTCTCGACGGGCGATCGCGTCGAGGCCGGCCTCGCCGTCGGCATCATCGCCGCGCAGTCCATCG
>WYBR01000075.1 GCA_011525805.1 Vicinamibacteraceae bacterium | reverse complement strand
TGCATCGACCTCAACGCGGGTCGATGCATGGCGCCAGACGATCGTCCTTGCCCTTCGCACTGCACTCTCGCTCAGAGCCGCGAGCGTGCAGTGGCACCCCACGACCGCCCCTGCCCGCCGGCATGCATCGACCCCAGAGCGGATCGATGCATGGCGCTGCGCGGCGTCCGGTCTCGACCCCGATCTGATCGGCGGCCGGTCGATTTCGGGTAAGATTCTCCCGCAACGGGCGTCTGAATTGAAGAGCCGGCGCCGGATTCGCCGGGAGGAGTCATCATGCCGACGTGGATGGGCCGCCTGGGCGGGATCGGGTCGTTGTCGCTGCGGCAGGGAGTGCTGGGCGTTTTCGTGCTGGTCAGTCTGGTCGCGTGGGCGATCGGGCAGCCTCCGCCGGCGGCGCCGACCTACGCCGAACTGAAGGCCGAGGCGGAGCGTCATTACGGCGAGAAGTCCTACGCCCGCGCGCATGATCTCTACGTCGAGGCGCAGCAGGCCGGCCCGCCCGCGGAAGAGACCCGCTGGGTGCGATTCCGCCTCGCCGACACGCTGTGGCGCAAGGCGCCCGGGGCAGCGCCGGACGACGCCGACCTGCGAACGGCGCGGCGCGACCTTGAAGCGCTGGTCCGCGAGATTGAGCGCCCGGAAGACCGCGATCTCATCTACGCCGAAGTGAACGAGTCGCAGGGCGATTCCTACCTTTACGGCGCGCGGCACGCCAACGTCGCCGCCGGCTGGCCCTACTACGCCGCCGCCCTCGAATGGTGGGCGCAAAGCAGCGACCTTGACGCAGCGCGAGACCATTACATCTCCATCGTGTGGCGGGCCATCGACGCCGAGGGAGGCAACTGGCACTGGCGCGGCCGCTCGGGCGTCGTGCCTCTCGACGTCGTGCGCAACGTCCTCGAGATCGCGCAGAGCGAGCAGGACCGCACCCGTGCGCACTTCGAGATCGCCATGAAGCGGCGCTACTACGGGGGCGACAACCCCCGCGCCATCGAGCAGACGACGCGCCACTTTGAGGCCGCGCTGCAAAGCACCGACCGCTCCTCGCGCTACGTCGATGCGCTCATCGCCTACGCGGACTGGGTCGAGTCCTACGGCCGCGTCGAAGTGCTCGAAGACGGGCGCTGGCAGTACCAGCCCGATTACGTCAAGGCGGCGCAACTCTACCGGCGCGTGCTCGACGAGTTTCGCCCCGACCAGGCGAATCACCCGGAGGCCCAGCGCCGCTATTACAACATCGTGCTGCCCGCGCTGGGCGTGTCGGCGGAACAGGCGTTCCTGCCGGGGTCCGAGGTTGCGTTCAACGCCTCGTGGCGCAACGTCGATCGCATTGACTTCACGTTGCTTCGCGTCAACCTCCGCGAGCGCACCGCGCTCGAAGGCGACGTGAGACGCCCCGGCGACGACGAGGATGAGCGCTCGCGAGGCTGGTACGGCGGCGCAGCCGAAGCGTGGATCCGCCACGTGGATCTCAACGGCGCCGAAGTTGCGCGGCAGTGGACCTACGAAACGGGCGACACCGGCAAACACGAGCCGAAGCAGGAGCAGGTCCGCCTCGAAGAGCGCCTCGATCCGGGCGCTTACGTCCTCGTGGCCAAGGCGAAGGACCGCGTCGCGCAGGAACTGATCCTGGTGACGGACCTCGCCGTCATCGCCAAGCGCCGCGGCAAGGACGTGCTGCTCTACGCCTGCGATGCGCTGACGGGCGCGCCGTCGCCGAACGTGAAGTACCGCGCGTGGAGCACTGCGACCGAGAGCGACAATCGCAACACGCAGAGCCGCTGGTCAGGCCGCAAGTCTGACGCCGCCGGCGATGAGCAGGGAATCGCCCATCTCGACGTCGGCGCGGGAGAGGGCGGCGCTGAGACGCAATCGCTCATCATCTTCGCCGACGACGGAAAGCGCCAGACCTTCCTGACCTCGCATCCCGGCTACTGGTACGGCTCGCGTGAAGAGGTCGGCACGTGGCGCATCTACGCGCACACCGACCGCCCGGCGTACCGGCCGGGCGAGGCGGCCAACTTCCGCTTCGTCGCGCGGCGCTGGGGCAGAGAGGGCTGGGACACGCCCGCCGGCGTCGAACTCAAGTACGACATCGTTGATCCGCGCGACACGAAGGTGCTCGAAGGCGCCGCCGCCCTCAGCGAGTTCGGCAGCGCCTTCGGCTCGCTCGACCTCAAGGCCGAGTGGCCCCTGGGCGAGTACACCATCCGCTTCTGGCGCGACATGCCCAATGGCCGTGTGGACGTCTACCAGGCCACGCTCTTCCGCCTCGAAGAGTACAAACTCCCCGAGTTCACCGTGACGGTTGAGCCGGCGAAGGATGAGAAGGGCCGGCCCGTGCTCTATCGCATCGGCGACGTCGTCGAAGCCCACATCACCGCCGAGTATTACTTCGGCGGCGCCGTCGCCGCGGCCGACGTCGAGGTCGTCATCCATCAGAAGCCGTTCATGCACTGGTACCGCCCGCCGGTTCGCTGCGAGTGGTACTACGGCGACCGGGACAACTGGAATCCCTACCGCTGGTGGGGCGGAGAGGTTGTCAAGCGCGAAACGATCAAGACCGACGCGGAAGGCAAGGCCACGATCACCTTCGAAACTCCCTTCTCCTCCGACAGCGACTTTGAGTACACCATCGAAGCCCGCGTCATCGACGCCTCGCGCCGCGAGATCACCGGCAGCGGAACCGTGCGCGTCACGCGCCAGGGGCACTACGTCTACCCGCAGGTGGCACACAAGATTCATCGACCCGGCGGGAAGGTCGAGACGACCATCAAGACGCTCGACGCCAACTCCATCCCCGTTGCCGTCGAAGGCACCATCACCGTCACGCGGCAGTGGTGGGATGAGGTGTGGGTCGATCCGGCGGGGCGCGAAGTGCCGCTCGCCGACGTCCGCCGCACGCGCGAGCAACTGGGCATCTTCCCCCCTCCGCCGCGCGAGGGCGAGCGGCATCCCTGGCGGCCGATCTTCCGCGGCTACCGCTCCGAGAAGATCCTGAGCGAGAAGGTGAGCACCGATGAGGAAGGCAACGCGACATTCACCTTCACGCCTCAGACCGAGGGCTACTACGTCATCGACTGGGTCAGCCCCGACCCGCCCCTCGCGCCCGTTACCGCCCAGGCCGTCGCGTGGGTGACGACGAGCGAGAGCGCCGACCTCGGTTACCGCACCGAGGGCGTCGAGATCATCGTCGACAAAGACGCGTTCGAGGTGGGATCGGCCGCGCCGGTGATGATCTCGACCTCTTCGAGCAACCGCTACGTCCTCTTCACCGTCGAAGGCGAGGAGTTGTACGAATGGCGCCTCATCCACGTGCCCGGCACGGTCAAACTGCTGAACCTCGACGTGCGCGAGAACCACGTGCCCAATGTCAGCCTCGCAGTCTCGATGGTGAGCGGCGCGGAGTTGCACACGCATTCACAGGAAATCATCGTCCCGCCGAGCAAACAGTTCCTTGATGTGACGGTCAGCGCCGAGAAGGAGTCCTACCTGCCCGGCGAGGAAGGGACCCTGACGATTCGCGCCGTCGATCACGAAGGCAAGCCGGTGTCGGCGGAAATTGCCGTGTCGGCCTTCGATGAATCGGTCCTGTACATTCAGGGCGAGTACGCCGGCGATCCGCGGCAGTTCTTCTACGACCGGCGGCAGCAGAACCGCGTCGCCACCTCGGGGAGCCTGAACGATCTCGATCTGGTGCGCCTCGTGAAGACGAAATCCGGCGCGTACGAGGATGCGCGATATGCACGGATCGAGGAGGACAAGGAGATGGATGTGTTGGCCGAGGCGGAGGGGCGCGATGCGCAACTCGGCTTCGCGGGACGCGCTGACTTCGCGAAGTCCGCAGGCGGCATGGAACGGATGCGCGGCATGGCGCCGGCGTCGCAGCCTGCGTTTTTCGACGCCGCCGAGGGAGGCGGAGATGCCGTTTCAATGCAATTCCCCTGGCAGGCCGGTGCGCCCGGCGAACCCGGCTCGCCCGATCAACCCATCGAGGTCCGCACCGACTTCCGCGCCACCGCCCTCTGGCTCGCCAGTGTCCTCACCGACGCCGACGGAATCGCCAGCGTCAAGGTGAAGTTCCCGCAGTCGCTCACGCGCTGGAAGGCCGCCGCCCGCGCCAACACGAGCGGCGCCAAGTTCGGCATGGGCGACGCCAGCGCCCGCACGAGCAAGCCCGTTACCGTGCGCCTCCAGGCGCCGCGCTTCTTCGTCGTCGGCGATCGAGTCGTCGTCTCCTACATCGTCAACAACAACACCGACGAGCCGATGGACGTGATGCCCTTCGCGTCGGCCAAGGGGCTGCGCTACGCCGGCATCCGCGCCGAAGACGGCCAGTTTCACGAGCGCCTCTCTCCCGGCAACCAGAGGCGCATCGAGCCGCGCGGCGAAACGCGCTACGACCTGCTCTACCGCGCCGAGCAGGCGGGCACGGCCGAGATCACCGTCGAAGTCCGCGTCGAGCGCCAGACTTTCACTGACGCGGTGCGCATGACGTATCCCGTCCACGAGCACGGCATCGAGAAGTTCCTCGCCGTCTCCGGCAAGGCGCGCGGCGACCAGGCCGTCATCTCCCTCGAAATCCCCGAGCAGCGCCGCGAAGGATCGACGAGCATGGTCGTGCGCGTCACGCCGAGCATGGCCGTCACCATGCTCGACGCCCTGCCCTACCTCCTCGACTATCCCTACGGCTGCGTTGAGCAGACCATGAGCCGCTTCCTCCCGGCCGCGATCGTCAATCGCACGCTCTCGCAACTGGGCCTCGACGCGGGCGACGTGGCGGGGCGGACCTTCGGCGGCATCGAGATGGTGAATGGTCAGCCCGCGCGGCCGCGCGGCGGGGACGCCAAGGCTCACGATCTCAAGCGACTCGACGAGATGATCGCGGCCGGACTCAAGCGCCTCGACGACATGCAGGGCGAGGACGGCGGATGGGGATGGTGGAAGGGCAACCAGAGCGACCGCTACATGACCGCCTACGTCGTGTGGGGCCTCGGCCTGGCGCGCGAGGCCGAGATCGACGTCGCAGGCGATCTCATCACCCCCGGCGCCGACTGGCTTGTCAACGCCCTCGTCACTGCGCGCGATTCCCCCGACCTCCAGGCGTGGATGCTTCACGCCATCACCGCGAGCAAGGCGACGACGCAGCCGATCGATCGCATCGAGGCCGTGCGCATCGCGTTCGCCAATCTCTGGGAGAAGCGCGACCGCCTCAGCGACGCGGGCCGGGCGCTGCTCGCCCTGAGCGCGCACCACCTCGGCAAGGCGGACGAGGCGAAGATCCTCGTGCGCAACCTCGAGAACGGCGTGATCCGCGACGACCGGCCCGATCAGTCGATCCTCGTGCGAAATCGCGATGGCAAGCCGGCCGAATTGCTCGCCCTCGCCCACTGGGGCTCGGCGGGGCGCTACCGCTACTGGTACGACGGCGGCATCGAAGCGACGACGCTCGCTCTGCGGGCGCTGCTGGCGATCGAGCCTGACCATGCGCTCGTCGAGCCGGCGACGAACTGGCTGATCCGCAACCGGCGAGGCGCGCAGTGGACGAACACGCGCGACACCGCGCTCGCCGTGCTCACCCTGTGCGACTACCTCAAGGCGAGCGGCGAACTCGAAGCAGCGGGCGAGTTTGAGGTGATGGTCAACGGCCGTCTCATCGGCAGCGGGGCCGTCACCAAGGAGAACATCCTCTCGGCGCCGGCGGAATTCACCGTGCCCGAAGCGTCGATTCGCGGGGGAGTCAACGACATCCGCATCCTGCGCAAGAAGGGGGATGTGTCCCTCTACTTCGCCGTGCAGGCCGAGTGCTTCACTCTCGAAGAGCCCATCGCCGAGGCCGGCAGCGAGATGTTCGTGCGGCGGGATTACTACCGCCTCGTGCCGCGCAAGACGCTCCTCGGCGGCGTCGTCTACGAACGCGTGCCCCTGCGCGACGGCGAGAAAGTCGTCAGCGGCGAACGCATCGAGGTTGTCCTCACCATCGAGGGCAAGAACGACTACGAGTACCTCGTCTTCGAAGACCTCAAGCCCGCAGGCTTTGAGGCGGTGCAGGTGCGCAGCGGCGAGCCGATGTACGCGTACGAGTTGCGCCGGTCCGCGGCCGAAGAGAAGTACGAAGAGGGCGAGGTGCTTCGCGGCGACGGGCGGCGCGGCATGCTTCCCGGCTCGATCCGCGGCGACCAGAGCGATCTCACCGGCCGCTCGCGCTGGATCCACCAGGAACTGCGCGACCGGCACGTGGCGTTCTTCATCGACCAGATGCCCGAGGGGCTGTGGCAGGTGCGCTACGAGGCGCGGGCCGAGGCGCCCGGCGAGTTCCACGCCCTGCCCCTGCTCGGCCACGCCATGTACGTGCCGGAAATCCGCGCCAACAGTCGCGAGATGCGCGTGACGATCGAGGATCGGCCGTGATTGACTGATATCGCACGCCCACGATGAGCGAGTCTTCGAGCGAATCGTGGGGTGTGTTTCACCTGCGAAGAGGAGTGCGGCGCTGCGGTGCTTCGCGGCTTTGGGCGAAGCATGGCACCGTCCTCACCAACTCACCAACCCACCAACTCGGCGTCACCGGATCGAGAGCATCATCCGGCGGATGAGGATGGTCTCGTCGGCGGAATCGATGCGCCGGTCGCCGTTCAGATCGGCGGCGGGGTTGAAGAGCGGGTGACCCGAGTTGAGGCCGCGCAGGGCGCGCAGGAGCGTCAGGTCGCGCTGCTCGACCCAGCCGTCGTTGTTGACGTCGCCGAGGCGGTGCAGGCCGATCATCGAGACATCGAGCGAATTGATCACGCCGTCGTAGTTGAGGTCGAAGAGCGCGAAATTGGCGCCGAAGTCGACGAGCCGCGTCTGCCCGTTGGGCTGCCCGTCGGCGTCGAAGGCGGTTCCGTCGGTCTGTCCGATCGCGGCCTGGATGCTCTGCACGTCGGCCGTCGTGACGAATCCGTCGCCGGTGCAGTCGCCGAAGTTGAATCCCGGTCCGACGTCGGTCCAGACGAAGAGCGCCTCGGGCTCCTCGATGGCGTAGGCGGTCCCGAAGAGCGCCAGCATCGTCCATGAATCGGCGCGGAGGAACTCCTCAAGTTCGGCATGTTCGTTGTCGCGCCACTCGCGAAGGAGGTCGAATGGAGTGCCGATACCGGGGTCTGAGGTGCGCACCGCGGCGAAGCGGATGTCGTTGAGCATCTCAAGGATGCTCGTCTGGTTGCCGGCGTTGAGGTCGATGGGCTGCACTGCCTCGCCGCGCAGCGCCGCCGCGCCCGAGTTGTCCAGGCCGTAAATGAGCGTGACGGTGGTCTGGTCCGTCTGAGTGTTGTGCTGAAAGCGCAGGCGAACGACGGGGTCATACTCGCCCGGCGCCGAGCCGCCGAACGCGGCGCTGTAGCGGCTGAAGGCGTGCGTGCGGCGCAGGAAGCGGCTGCTCACGATCCACGTGTCGCCCGCGTCAAACGTCGCCGGCGTCGGGTCGTTGAGCGGGTCGATCGTCATCGGCGAGCAGGCGCAGAAGGCCAGGTGCATCTCCTCGCCGCTGCGCTCGACGAGCGGTTCGGTGAGGAGGTTGCCGTCGAAGTCAAAGGCGGAGACGGCCGCGCGCTGCCCGAGGGAGTCGTCCAGCCGGCCGCCGAAGCGAGAGAGGTTGCCCAGCGGGCGGTTGCGCACGTCGTCGATCTCTCCGCCGGTGTCGCGGTCGGAGTCGAGGTCGAACTCGACGTAGCCGTAGAGCGGGTTCATTCCGTAGAGGTAGGGGTCGTATCCCTCGCCGCGGAGGTTGAGCGGGCCGGGCGGGTTGACCAGGCCGTGAAAAACAAGGTCGATGCGCAGCAGGTTCGTGTCGCGCGCGTCGCGCCATGAGCCGTTGTAGGGATTGCTGGCGGGCGTGTTCGTCTGCCACCCGCCGTAGGCGATGCGGACGTAGTCGGGCCATCCGGCGTCGGGATGCACGAGCCCGTCCGCGCCGGGGTCGGTGCGGCGGAGCACGGCGTCGCCGGCGGGATCGGTGTAGACGCGCGGCTCATCGGAGGCGAGCGATACGTGGCACCACGTCGCCGCGGCGCACGCACCGAGGAGGGCAGGCCGCGACGCACGCCGCGGAAGCGAAGCGAAGTCGAAGAGGGAGAGAGGCTTCATGTGGCGGCGAGATCCTGAATGAACTGGTCCAGTTTGTATCGCTCAATGCGATAGCGGAGCGAACTGCGGTTCATCCCCAGCAGTTTCGCGGCCCGCGACACGTTGCCGCGCTCGTGGCGCAGCGCCTCGCGGATGAGGCGCTCCTCCACGGCCTCGGCGGTGAACGTCCCGTGCGCAAAGTCAAAGGTGAGGTCATCCGCGCCCGCGGCCGGCGCGCGGCGGCTGTCGCGGGCGGATTGCGGCGTCGCCCGCGAGGGCGCCGAGGCCGGGGCGGCCAGCGCGAGGTCCGCCGCATCGATGCACTCCGACTCCGCGAGCAGCGCCGCCCGCTGGATGACGTTGGCCAGTTCACGCACGTTGCCCGGCCAGGCGTGCGCGGCGATCGCCCCCTTCGCCGCGGCGCTGAAGCGCAGGCCGGCGCGATGAAACTTCCGCCCCGCCGCCGCCAGCAGCGACTCGGCGATGAGCACGGCGTCCCCCTCGCGCTCGCGCAGCGGCGGGATGGCGATCGTCAGGCCGTTGAGCCGGTAGTAGAGGTCGCGCCGGAAGGCCTCCTTCTCCACGCTCTCGAGCAGGTCGTGGTTCGTGGCGGCGATGATGCGCACGTTCACGCGCCGCTCCTTCGCCCCGCCCAGGCGCCGCAGCGTCCCCTGCTCGACCACGATGAGCAGTTTGCTCTGAAGTTCGATGGGCATGTCGGCGATCTCGTCGAGGAAGATCGTCCCGCCGTCGGCGAGTTCGAACAGCCCCTGCCGCGCCTCGCGCGCGTCGGTGAAGGCGCCCTTCTCGTGTCCGAAGAGTTCGCCTTCGATCAGGTTCGCGGGAAGGGCGGAGCAGTTCACGTGGACGAACGGCTCGTCGCGCTCCTTCGAGGAGTCGTGAATGAACCGCGCGAGCATTCCCTTGCCCACCCCCGTCTCCCCCAGCAGCAGGATCGTCGTCGGCTCGGCGCCGGACTTGACGGGAAGTTCGGCCAGGCGCTGCGCCAGTTCGACCGTCCGGCGCCATGCAGCGCTGCGGCCGAGCATCGTCTCGCGCCCGCGGCTGGTCTTCTCGATCCGCTCGTAGAGGCTCAGCCGCGAGCGGACTTTGCGGTTCTCGATGGCGCGGCCGACGACGACCTTGAGTTCCTCCATCGAGAGCGGCTTTTGCAGAAACTCGTCGGCGCCGTGCTTGATGGCCTCGACGGCCGTCTCGACCGTCCCGTAGGCCGTGATCACGATCACCGCCGCGCCAATCCCCTCCGACCGCAGCCGACGGACGAGATCCAGACCCTGGTCGCCGCCGGCGAGGTTGAGGTCGGTAATGACGACATCCGGATCGTGCTGTACGACCAGATCCCAGGCGGGCGCGAGGCGCTCGGCATCCTCGACCGCGTGGCCTTCGCGCGTGAGCGTCCGCTTGATGGAGTAGCGGAGATTCTCTTCGTCTTCGATGACGAGAATTTTGGCCACTTTGGGCTCCTGCGCACCGTTCAATGGGCGGATCAGCCGCCGCGGAGGTGCAACGTCACGATAAAAGCGGCCCCGCCGAGGTCGGCGGACCGCTCGATGCGTATCCGGCCCCCGTGTGCCGTCACTACATTGTGCGCTACTGCAAGCCCGATGCCAGTTCCGTGCCGCTTGGTCGTGAAGTGCGGCAGGAAGACCTTGTCCGCAACGGAGGGATCGACCCCGGGGCCCGAGTCCTCCACGCGAAACTCGATCTCCGCGCCTCCGAGCCGCGCTTCCAGACGCGAGGCGCGGAACCGGACGACGCCTCCTTCGGGCGCGGCCTCGATGGCATTGCTCAGCAGCGCCACCAGCGCGTGCTCCATCTGAACCGGATCGACTTCGAGCCGTTCGGGCAGGCCGCTCGTTTCGATCTCGAGGCGGATCTTCTTGCCGCGAGCCATCGGGGCGTGGCTGGCCTCAAGGCTGCGGATCAGTTCATCCGTCCGCACGGACTGCGGCTTGAGGCTCAGCGGACTTGTCGAGTGCAGCAGGTCGGAGAGCCACCGCTCGAAGCGATCGACGGCGCTGACGATGCGATCCTGGTTCTCGCGCAGGTCGGAGTCGGCCGACAGTTCGCCGCGGGTGATCTCGGCGAGGCTGCGGATGCCCGCCAGCGGGTTGCGGAGGTTGTGCGCGAGACGGCGGACGAGTTCGCCCACGGCCGCGAGCCGCTCGCGCTCGACAAGGCGCTGCTGGGCGGCGACGACCATCTCGGCCATGTGATTCACTTCCCCGGAAAGTTGGCCGAACTCGTCCCCGCTGCGGATCTCCAGGCGATAGCCGAAGTTGCCCGCGGCGATCTCCTCCGTGGCGCGGCGGAGTTGAGCGATGGGAAGCAGCACCCACCGCCGCACCAGGATCAGCGCGAGCACCCCCGTCATCAGCGTGATGAGCAGGCACGCCGCCACGACGCGCAGCAGAATGACGCGAAGGTCGCGCCCATAGTCCAACGACAACTCCACGTCGCGGAGCAACTGCGCCTGGATGCGCTCGATGAGCGCGTGGACGGACTCGAATCGCTGCTGCGCCTGCTCGCGCGTGGGGTGGTCGATGGGCAGGCCGCGCGCCGCGATGGTGGCGGCCTGGTACGCCTCCATCTCCTCCTTGCACTTGCCGACGAGGTCCGTGAGCATCGCGGACGTGCTCTCGCCCGCGCGGCGGCGGAAGCCCGGGCGGGTGGCCAGTTCGCTCATCACCGGATCGATCTGCCGCTCGATCGGCAGCCGCTCAAAGGCGTCCTCCGGCGCGGCGTTGGCGGCGTGGATCGCGGCGAGGTCGTGCTCGAACGTCTGCTTGATGCGGTCGAGTTGCTCGAGCACGAAGGTCAGGTCGCTGTAGGCGCTGCTCACCTCCTGGCTGATGGTCTGCACGCTCCATGCGGCGAAGCCGAGGCTGAGCAGGACGCTGAGCCCGATGAGCGCGAGCAGCACTGCGAATCGGTGCAGGAGTTTCAAGGCAGGCAAGTCTAGGCCGCCGCCGAAATCACCCTCCCCGCCCGCGACGCCCCGGAGCACGGCCGTCCCGCCCGTACGAACAGGAGAATGAATGGTGATGCAGGCTCTCAGCCTGTACGAACCAACGGAGCATGGGCGTCCCGCCCGTGCGAACAGGAGAGTGAATGGTGGTACAGGCTTTCAGCCTGTACGAACCAACGGAGCATGGGCGTCCCGCCCGTGCGAACAGGAGAATGAATGGTGATGCAGGCTTTCCGCCGGTACGAACCAACGGAGCATGGGCGTCCCGCCCGTGCGAAATCAACCGCCGCAAAGAGGCACAAGGGCCACAAAATGGGGAGGGGCGGGGCGAAGTCGTTACACGGGTAAGCACCGACGCGACATGATGCAAACCGGCACCGCGAATCACTCGAACGTCCATGTCACTGTGTGACTGATCTGGCACTCGATCGGCGCGACGGCCTGCATGCGTACGGTGCGGCCGCGTGCGATGAGGGGCACGTTGACATTGATCGTCGCCACACCGTTCGCGTCGGCGCGCACGGCAGGCAGCGCCTGTGGATCGCGGATCAGCAGCGTCCCGCCGGGGCAGGCGGCTCGAACCTTCTGCGCGCCTTCCTGTGTGCCCCAGACGAGATGCACGCGCTGATTCGGTTGCAGCCCCGTCACGGTGATCGTATTAACAGTCCCCGCGCGCCCCGGCACGGGATCGGACATCTCGAAGAGGTACGGTGTAACGAGCAGGCCACGCTCTCGGCCGTCCGTGTACTCGCCGAAGACGGCCATCTGGCCCGCTTCGTTGATGTCCTTGGCGTCGAGGAGTTCGACATCCGGGTGGCGCGGAATGTGATTGTTGAGATCGAAGACCGCGTAGTCTGGCGGAACCTGGGCGCGCGGCGTCAGGCGCTCCCAGATCATCGCGACGGAACCTCCGCAGTCGCGGCGTGCGTCCTGGCCCGCGATGAGACCGGCGTTGTTCACCGCCCATGCCTGGCCGACCGTATTGCACGGATAGAGTTTGGGCAGCAGGACGGTGTGGCCGTTGAACCACCGGAAGGGGCGGCGGAGGTCGGGCAGGTTGCCGACCGCCTCGGTCCAGTCGTTGACGCCGGTGGCGGTGCCGTCCTGGTCGTAGGGTTCGCCGCCGATGTCGATGGTCTGGCCGTCGCGCCAGAGTGTGGGGCGGGAGACGCCGAGTTGGTTGCGCCCTGCGCCGACGGCGTGGCCGAGGTTGTTGATCGCGTTGGCGCCGCTTCGCGCGCCACCGATTTGTGTCGCTGCGGTGCCGCGCCAGATTGTCGCGTAGTTGATCGTCACGCCGCAGTCGCCCGCGATTCCCGAGTTTGGCCAGGGACGCATGTCGATCGAACGGGCGGTGTTCGAGTCCGTTCCGGGGATCGGGTCCAGCAGGTGAATGCCCCCGGACGCCGTCCATGCCACCGCGCGATGCGATAGACCTTGGAGGGAGGAGGCTCGACCCACGACAACGCCACCGGATCCGATGTCGTTGCACTGGAACACGCCGTAACCGGGAACGTGCGGAACGACGAAGGTTTCACCGTTGACCCAGACGATGCGCTCGCCCGGTGTCGTGTTCGACCTGGCCAAGATTCGGCTGAGATCATCCACCGCGACGGGTCCAGTCGTTGAGTGTCCCTCCAGCGGCCTGATCTCGATCACGTCGTAGCCCGCCACGCCACTCGGCTGCGCCAGGGCGGTGGGGCCGCCGAGCACAGCCCAAAGGGCCGCAGCCCCGAATATCATGCGAACACGGCGCATGGCACCCTCCGTCGGCGAATCTCGCCTCAGTGGAGTATACCGCCAGAC
>WYBR01000074.1 GCA_011525805.1 Vicinamibacteraceae bacterium | reverse complement strand
CGCTCGAGCAGGCCACCGAGTTCTCCGAAGATGTCCTCGGTGGCTTGATCAAGGCGGCGGTGTTCGGTGTGCTGGTCGGCTTCATCGCGACGTATCAGGGTTTCACCGCCCGCGCGACGACGGCGGGTGTCAGCGCGGCGGCGACTTCGACGGTGGTGATCGCGTCGGTCGCGACGCTGATCTTCGATTACTTCATCACGGCGCTCTGGGGGTACTGAGTCACATGCGCGAGACGCCGAACCGCGAACTCTGGGTCGGATGCTTCGTCCTCGTCGCCATGGCCGGCCTGGCCTGGCTGTCCTTGTCGGTCGGGGGGCTGGAGCTGTTTCGACCCAAGGGGCTCGAGCTGGTGGCCTCCTTCGACGAAATCGGTGGGCTGAAGAGCCGCGCCCAGGTGGTGATCGGCGGCGTCAAGGTCGGACAGGTGAAGGCCATCGATCTGGCCGACGACTTCCGGGCGCAGGTGACGCTCGAGGTCGATGGCGAGCTGGCCTTGCCGGCCGATACCTCGGCGTCGATCCTCACGGCCGGCGTCCTGGGAGATCAGTACATCGCGCTCGAACCCGGCGGCGACCCCGAGACGCTGGAGTCCGGAGAGGCCATTTCGTTCACGCAGGGCGCCGTGATCCTGGAGCGATTGATCGGCAAGCTGATCCAGAACATCGGTGGAGGTTCCAGCAAATGACGTGTCGGCTGCCGCGGATCGCCATCCTGCTCGTGTGGGTCTGCTTCGCCGCCGGCTGCGCCTCGGGCCCACCGGACGATCCCTGGCAAGGCTTCAACAAGCCGGTGTTCCGCTTCAACGAAGGAGCGGATCGCTACGTCCTGCGTCCCGTCGCGATGGGCTGGCAGTTCGTCACCTTCGAGGGCCTGCGCCACGCCGTGCAGCGCTTCTTCTTCAACGCGTCCTTCCCTTCGCGCTTCGTCAGCAGTCTCGGGCAGGGGCAAGCCGGGAAAGCCGCCGACGAGACGGGCCGATTCATCGTCAATACGACCGTCGGTCTGGCCGGCTTCTTCGACCCGGCGACGCATTTCGGCTTCCCCCGGCACGACGAGGACATCGGCCAGATGTTCGGACGCTGGGGGATCCCGCCGGGGCCTTTCGTGATGCTGCCGCTCCTGGGCCCGGCCAATCCCCGCGATACCGTCGGCATGATCGGCGATCTGGCGCTGAGTCCCTTCCTGTGGATTCCGGCGCCGGTCTACGGCACCGGCCTCGTCAACGTGGTCAACAGCCGGGCGCTCTCGGACGAAGAGATCCAGAACGCCCGGCGCACCGCCCTGGACTTCTACGTCTTCGTGCGCGATGCCTACACGCAGAATCGTGAGGCCGCCGTCCGGAACCAGGAGCAGCGCTCCCGAGCCAAGGGCGGCAGCCCCTTCGATGATCTTTACTACTTGCCCGAGGAGGAGTGAGAGCCATGCGCCGCCTGCCCCCCCCGCTCGCAGCCCTCGCCCTGCCGATCGCCGTCCTGATCGTTGTCGAGGCCGTCGCCGAGTCCTCCGTCGATCCCGCCGAGGCGGAGGCGCGCCATTTCGTCCAGCAGACGATCGACGACGTGATGGAGATTCTGCACGATTCGACGCTGGCGCTCGAACAGAAGAAGAACCGCGTCGAGAAACTCGCCTACGACCGCTTCGAGTTCCAGCTGATCTCGCGCTTCGTACTGGCCCGCAACTGGAACGCGATGACCGAGCAGCAGCGCAGCGATTTCGTCGATGCGTTCAAGAAGCATCTTTCGGTGACGTATCGCGACGCGCTCGACAGCTTCCGTGACGAGAAGATCACCATCGAGGCCTCGCGTCTCGAGCCCCGCGGTGACGTCACCGTGATGACGCGGGTCCACCAGAACTCCGGTGACACCCAGGTGGACTATCGACTGCGCAAGACCCCGGAAGGCTGGCGGGGAATCGACATCATCATCGAAGGCGTATCGCTGGTCCAGAACTTCCGTAGCCAGGCCCAGGAGATCATCGGCGCCGAGGGGGCGGATGCGTTGATCCAGAAGCTCCGCAACAAGCAGATCGATCTCGAGACGGGCACCCGGAAGAGCTGAGCGCGCCCGCGCCCCCGTTCGCTACCGTCGCTCCGCACGCGCCCGCCGGGCCGTTAGCTCAATGGTAGAGCAGCGGGCTTTTAACCCGTTGGTTCTGGGTTCGAGTCCCAGGCGGCCCACCAGTGAAAACAAGCGGTTGCGTCGTTTCGTCGGGATCGCCCTCTTGGGCAGGGCCTCGGCCTCGATCCGAAACCGAGACCGGATTCGAAGCGACGAGCTGCTGACAGGGTTGCCGAAAATCGGCCGACGAGGTTCGGAGGCGGGCGGGAGGAGCACACCCTGCGCCGATGTCCTCGGCGGACGAGCTTCGGCGCTGCGCACGGCTTTGGTACGGCCGCCTCCGGATTTCGGCTCCGGGTGTGCTCCTCCCACCCGGCGCTGCGCGTTCGCCAGTGGCCGATTTTCGGCAAGCCTGTGAGTGTGCTTCAGCTCCCAGGGGATGGGGCTGAATGAGTGGCGCGTCTTGCGCGCAGGGCCGTTATTGACAAAAATGTAAAGCTAGACAAAAATGCACTCGATGAGACTGCCCGAATGAGGGAGAGGCCACTTGGCCGGATTGCCGGGGTTCACGGCGGATGGTGTGCTGCCCGAAGGCGCCTTCGCGCTGACGCCCGGCGAGGTCCGCGAGTCAATGCTGGTGAAAGGCCCCGGGGCCAGACGACCCGCATT
>WYBR01000073.1 GCA_011525805.1 Vicinamibacteraceae bacterium | reverse complement strand
TTCGACCGCGAGCGATCGGAGTGCTCACGGTGTGGTGAGACCAAGTTCGTGACTCGTCCTCGTCGCGCCTGAGCCAGCATCAGAAGGGGATCTCGTCTTCGGGAATCCCGCCGTACGCTGAGGCGACTGCCGCAGCGCCTTGCTCGTTCTCGATGTTGAGCGGTTTGGGGCCGAGGACGTGGTCGACGATCCGGTCGTATTTCTCGCCAGCTTTGCGCTCGACAGTGATCGAGATCGTCGGCGCCAGCGCGCCGCAGTCGGCGAGGTCGACGGCCTCATCAACGCTGCCGGGCACCGGTTCGTTGGAACGGCGTCGCCACCATTGCTCGGCTTTCTGACGCGCGTATCCCGTGTGCTCGAAACACACCCATTCGCGGAATGTCGTCGAGAAACCGCAGCGGTACTCGACACGCATGGTGGGGGCGGCGCTCGGGTCATTGCGCTTGTAGTGCACGTGGTAGGACACACCGTCCACAGTGTGCTCGGTCTGCGAGACCTGGTCGGAGAGGATGCCCGCGTTGGTGGCTTGCGGCTCGTGCTTGCTACGCTGGGGCGGCGGGAACTCGTACCGGCACTCCGGGCACGTCAAGTAGCCCGCGGAGATGATCGCGTGGCAGCCCGGGCACTCCTTCATCGGCGCCTTGCCGTTGCGTTCGATCGGCTCCTCAATGAGGAGGCAATCGACGGGCCCGTGGCGCATGATGTTCCCGCCGAAGTCGAGTACGAGGCAGTCCGACTTCTCCGGGTGAAGGCGGAAGCCGCGGCCCACCATCTGGTAATAGAGCCCGGGCGAGAGTGTCGGCCGCAGCATCGCGACGCAGTCGATCCCCGGCGCGTCGAAACCCGTCGTGAGCACGTTCACGTTTGCAAGGTACTTCAACTCGCCCGCCTTGAATCGTTCGAGCAGTGCATTGCGCTCACGGATGGGCGTGTTGCCCTCGACGAACCCGCACTCGACTCCGTGATGACTGCGCAGCACATCCGCGACGTGCCGGCCATGCCGCACCCCCGAGGTGAAAATCAGTACCGAGCGGCGATCAGCGGTTTGCTCGATGATCTCGGCGCACGCACCCTGCACGAGGTCATCCGTGTCCATGACATCCTCGACCTCGCCGGCGATAAACTCACCGGCGCGGGTGTGCAATCCGCTCATGTCGGCCCGCGCGACGCCGGCCTTGGTGCGCAGCGGGCAGAGGTAGCCCTGCACGATCAGTTCGCGCACGCCGACTTCGTAGCAGATGTGGTTGAGGATGTTGTCCGGCCCGCAGATCATGCCCGTCTTTAGGCGAAACGGCGTGGCGGTCAGGCCGATGATCCGCACCTCGGGATTGACGACTCTGGCGTCGGCGATGAAAGTGCGATACATCCCGTCGCCTTCGGCCGGGATCATGTGGGCTTCGTCCACGATGATGAGATTGACGGGACCGAGATCGCAGGCCCGGTGATAGATGCTCTGAATCCCGGCGATGGTGACGGCGCAATTCAGTTCGCGGCGCTTCAGAGAGGCGGAGTACAAGCCGACGGGCAGATCGGGTGCGATGGTGCGGAGTTTGTCGAGCGCCTGCTCAAGGAGTTCCTTGACATGCGCCAAGATCAGCACTCGTCCGTTCCACAGGCTCACGGCGTCGCGACAGATCGTCGCCATCACGGGCGTCTTGCCGCCAGCGGTCGGGATCACCACGCACGGATTGTCCTCGCGCTGACGCAGGAACTCGTAAACCGCGTCGACGGCCGCTCGCTGATAGGGCCGCAGTTCCATCAGGCGATCGCCTCCTGGGCTGCGCGCACGCTGGCCATCAGCGCCGGGAGATCCTCGGCGGCAAGGCAGATCATGCATTTGGATCGACGGCGACGGAAGATGATCACCGGCACACGCTGGCCTGCTGCCTTCTGCAACTTCTTCCAAACATTCCAGAACTGCGGGCATGGCGTCTGGAGTTCCTCTGCATGCACACCAGGAAGGTGCGCTTCATGATCATCCAAACCGATCGCCGCGGCCGTGTCACGCGCTGACTCGCGGACCTCGCGCAACACGGCCGCGTCGGCCACGCCGTTCGAACTGGCTGCGGACGTGGGCATCATTTCCTCGCCCAGGGAGGGGTGCTGCCGGCCGCATTGGCGGCGGTTGCGCCTGCTGGCGCTGCACCGGAGTCGCGCTTCGCGTAACCCTTCACGACATTCGTGAGTTCGCCGGTGTCCTCGCGCTTCTTGAGACCGACACTCACAACGAGTGGCAGGTTGTGCAGTTCGGCCGAGTCGCGCGGCGCCATCACGCTCACGGCGCGACAGATCGACGACAAGGCGCCGCGGGCGATCTTGACCGTCTGCTCGCTGGGATGCTTGATGACGAGACGATCCCAGATCTTGCGGCCCTTGTGCGGCCCGTCGAGGATGTCCAGTTCGAGTTGGAGGTACTCGCCCTTGCCGTTGCGGGTCGGTTTCATCTCCGAGGCGACGATGATCGCCAGGTACTTGCCCGCGGGAATGGGATCGAAGTTGGCGTTGGGTTCGACTTCGTTGGCGTCAAATCCATTGAGATGTGCCATGATGGATCAGTGTCCTTGTTCAGAGGTAGTGGCGGGTTCAGTGGAAACGAGCGGGTTCTCGCCGCGCACGAACGCGGCGTAGAGCCGGTAATCGAGCGGGAACTCTTCGGGTAGGTTCAGACGGTTTTTTGCGACATGCGCCGGCCGCTCTGCGGTGCGGATGATCCGTTCGCCGGTGCCGATGCCCTGGGTGCGCTTGCGATCGAACCCCTCGCTCGTCGTCTTGGTCAGGACGCGGTAGGTCGCGAAGAGGACTTCATCGCACCACTCCTGCACCAGCGCCGACGCCTGCTTCTGGAGGCGAGGCACGTAGCGGTCGTAGGAATCGGTTTCGGG
>WYBR01000072.1 GCA_011525805.1 Vicinamibacteraceae bacterium | reverse complement strand
CGGGCAGGCGCCGCCACGCTGTTTCCGCTCTTTCATTTTCTGCTCCACATTACCGGAATATCGCTTGCACTCTTCAGAGTTAGGAGGTACATTGTTGTCGAGCAGCGCCGGGGTTCGCCGTGGCACGACGGGAACCTCGGGGGGCCGGCCGGAGTCACGATGGCCACGCCGGGTCGCTGCCTCGTTACATGGACGTGAGCCATTCCGGTGGTGATATGCGCTTCGGCTCACCACGGGCCGGGGCGGGATGCGGTGGATGGTACCGGCATCTTGTGGATGTCGATCGCGGCATTCCTTGCGTTGTGGGCGCGCTCGCCTCCATGTCAAAGTCAAGGGAAAACTCGAGAATCGGCGGACAAAGTTCCGGCATCGCCCTGCTCGCCGCCAGTACAATCCTGCTGGCCGCGGCGGGAGAGACCATGTGGCACGCGCACGCCATCGCGTCCGAAGGAAGGTGGGCCGCACCGGCGATTGGAGTCGAGGCGGCGGCCGCCGCGGAAAGTGCGGTGGTCGCTGCAAGGGAAGAGGTCGAGTCGATGACGACGCCGATCTTCAAGCCCTTCGTCTTCGTGGAGTTGCCTCTGCCAGACGGCTACACGCTGGTCGAAGGTGCAGGCGTTCACATGAACGACGATGGCGTCGTCGTCGCCACCATGAACGACGGCGATGACAACTACGGCTTCATCTGGCGCGACGAACTCTACGCGGACGGCTGGCAGGGTCCGATCGAAGCGGGCTCCACCCCCATCGTCCTCGACGACGCCGGCCTCGCCGAGATCAACGATGAACTCGAGATCTGCGGCACTCGGATCAACTCCGGCGCCAAGGCCTTCTTCCTGGCGCTGACCGATGTCTACGAGGGCACGCTCACCCAGATCGGCAGCGGGTACGCGCAGGACCTGAACAACCTGGGCATCGTCGTCGGCACGGCGGTGGGTGGCGGACCCGTGGGCTGGTGGGACATTGTCGGTTCGCCATTCCCGCTGCCGGCGCTCCCGGGCGGCGACGCCACCGCCGCCAACGGCGTCACGCCCAACACCAACCTCAGCAGCAGCCTCATCGTCGGCCAGAGCAAGGACAGCAGTTCCAAGTACCAGGCGGTGGTCTGGTACAACGACAGCGGCTGGCAGGTCGTCGATCTGACCGGGATCACCGGTTCGAATGTCGGGTTTGCGATCGACGTCAACGACTACGGCGTGATCATCGGCGGCGTGCTGACCAGCGGTTCGATCAGCGACACCATCCACTGGTACTACGACGAGATCGGCGACGAGTGGGTGGGCGTCAGCCTCGACGTCTCGCCGCTCTTCGTTCCCGAGGCGATCAACGATGAGGACTACCCCGAGGTCGTCGGCGGCCAGTACCTCTGGGTGGCTGAGAGTGTCTCGGCGGGAACGGGCACGCAACTCGACATGGCCTCGATGTCGCTCGGCGTGCCGGAGAACCTCATCAACATGCGCCTGACCGACATCAACAACGCGGGCGAGATCGTCGGCGTCGGCCAGTTGGGGAGCAGCGGCCCGTGGGCGGCGTTCAAACTCGTCCCCTACGACGTGAACAACAACGGCGAGCCGGATTACCGGGAGATCCTCGACGGCGTCGAGGATGACGCGAACGAGAACTGGCTGATCGACTGGGCGGAGTCCGTGTACACCGGAAGCGGCTACGAGGGCATGCGCGTTGGGCTGCATTCACCCAATGCCGCGAGCAGTCCCGAGGGTTCGATCGATCCGGCACAGATCGTGCGCCTCGGCGTGAATGTCGGTCCTCACGGCATCAGCCGCAGCTCGCTCATTGAGGACGAGATGTGGATCGAGGACATCGTCGATCCCTCCTCGGGCTGCGACTGCGAAACGATGTTCAACGCCGTCACCGCTTGGGGAACCGGGGAGGGTCGTGCGAACAGCTCTCTCACGTCCGAGGTTCTCATCCGCGTGCATTCGATGATGGCGGGCGAGACGTTCGATGATTACGAGACGCTCCCGGACCCCTCCGCCCCGGAGGATCGTGAGGAGGCCCTCGCCGACCTCAAGAACTTCGCGTACCGCTTCGCGCGGTGCATCGACTTCCTCCAGTGGGGCAACGAGTCCTTCGGCGGCGCCAGGCAGTATGTCTTCCGTGGCGATGAGTTCAACTCGGCCTGCGACTTTACGACCGGGACCAAGGCGTTCAGCCAGTTGAGCGACACCTGCAAGCAGGAGGCGATCGAACTCATCCTGGCCTGGCAGAAGGACTTGATGTGGGCGGCGCTGGAGGGTTCGGCCCTGGCGGGAAGGCCGCTGCGCATGACGAGTGCCGGGGTCTTCTCCAGCAGCGTGCGCAACGGCTACGGCGAGAACAACGCCGGGCGCTACTTCGTTACGCGGCTCAGCGAGTGGTCCAACGAGAACCAGGTCTACCTCTCTTTGCACAACCACTACCAGACCGTCGCCGACGCGACTGACGCGATCAAGAAGCTCGTTGGGCTTTCGCCCTACACGAGTCCGCCGTGGGACGTGCCCAACTGGCGCATCTCGACGGAAGTGAGTGCGATCGCGGACTTCGACCACGATTGGTGGACCGACACCAACAACGCTCGGAAGAAGGAGTTCGCTCGGTACTTCTTCTCAGATGATGGTGATCCTACTGAATCCTACGAGGACTTCGTGACCGGCTGGCTGACTGATCAAGGGGGCCAGTGGCTTGGCAACGGCGCGCGGCTGGACACGGTTTTCGACACCTACGCGCAAGGGGGCTTTGCCGGTATCTGCTGGGCTGCGCTCCAGTGGCAGACTGGTTCCAGTTGGCAGGATCTCAGCCCCTATCTCATCGGGGGCCTGCGCGCCGTGCAGGTTCGCAGCGGTGCCTTCTTCGAGTCGACCAACCAGAGCAACCGCTTCTCGCCTCTGAAGACGGACTACGAAGACGAGAACGCGGGTGGCAAGTACAACATCTCCGGGT
>WYBR01000071.1 GCA_011525805.1 Vicinamibacteraceae bacterium | reverse complement strand
TGCCCGTGATCTGCCCGGCGTTGTTGATGCCGATCGCCAGGCCGATGAACCAGTCGGAGCGCGGGGGAATGAGGTGGGCGAGGTAGCGCACGGGCCTGTTCCACTCCCAGATCACGCCGATGTCCTGGGTTCGATATGCGTGAGTGCGGGCGGCGCCGACAATCTGGCCGTTGTCGTTGATGGACCAGGCGAATGAGTTGGTCCAGTAGGACTTCTCAGGCAGCGGCGCCTTTTCGCCGTTCCGGTAGATGAAAGCTTGGTTGGTAAGACGATCGCGCGAGGTGTAGCCGACCACATCCCCCGCTTCATTGACGTCGATGCAGACGCCGTCGCGGCTGTTGTCGGGCAGAAAGGTGCCGAGGTCGATGATCTGGCCGTCCTGCCAGATGACGGGGCGCCAGGCGCTGAATTCCCAACTCGAAGCCTGCCCGACGATCAGGCCGGCGTTGTTGATGGCGACCGCCTCCGTGCTGCGATACTCCGGCGTGTGCGTCAACTCCGACATCCGGCCGTCGTCCCAGATGAACGCCCGTGTACCCAACTCACCGTTCGGGTCGATCGAGGACCGGCCGACGATCTGGTTGAGGTCGTTGATGCCGTAGGCTTCTGCGAAGTCGCCTGTGCCGAGATAGCCGAGGTTCTCCATCACGCCGTCGCGCCAGAGAAAGGCGCTGAAGTCCCCACCGGTCTGCCCTTCGACTTGCGCCCGGCCGACGATCCTGCCGTTGTTGTTGATGCCGCGGCACTCACCATCTTCACCTGCGAGAGTGCCAAGGTCGACAGGTTCCTGCCCGTCAATCCAGACCGTCGGATGGAAGACGTTGCCGGGGAGAAAGGCGCCGCCGATGACATCTCCCCATTCGCTGACCTTCCAGCCGGCGCTGTGGGGGCCGCCAAGCGTTGGGAGTTCAAAGACGGCGTAAGGTGGCTGCGATCGTGTGTTCTGAGCAAGGGACGATGGAACATGACCCGCTCCAAGAGTCACAGCCGCCAGTGTAAGGGCAGCCGATTGCTGTGCGAAGGCCCGCTGATCAGTACTGAACATGTCATGTCCCCCGTATTAGGATTTGGGCAACGCCAGTGAAAGCCCAGCGGCGGACCTTAGCCCGCCGCCGGACGGATGAATCAACTGCGTCAGTTGCCGGGGCACGAGGCGCAGGCATTCTCGTGCGGATCGAAGTTCTCGATCTGGTAGTTTTCAGCTGCCTCCTCGTAATAGTCCTTCAGGACGCTGAACTGAGGCTCATTGTTCGGGAAGTTCTCAGCGCAGGCGTTCTGGG
Organism: Vicinamibacteraceae bacterium; assembly: GCA_011525805.1. Taxonomy (GTDB): domain Bacteria; phylum Planctomycetota; class Phycisphaerae; order Phycisphaerales; family UBA5793; genus UBA5793. The sequence goes on along the minus strand of WYBR01000071.1, from coordinate 19,140 downwards.
CGCGCAGAGCGGGCAGGTCCCAAAGGGGGTCGATCACGGGCCACTGGAGAGTGCTGCCGTAGCAGAGTATGGTGAAGCGCTGGCCGAAGAGGTTGTTCACCGCATCCCCCCAGCCGAACTTGACTTCGTTGCTGAACTGCGCCTGGTGCCACCCGTTTTCCCCGACGAGAAAGTTGCTCCAGGTCCCGTTGCCCGCATCGCACTGGGGAATGCCCATCAACTTGTTGAATAGGAGGCTGCCGCCTCCCGTCCACCAGCCGAGGCTCTCGTCCACCTTGGGTGCGAGTTCGAGACAGACCAGCCGAAGGGAGTGGGGTGGGGTCCAGGTGTTTGAAACGAGGTAGTTCCGGGCATCCTCGACCTCCTCGCGAACGAGGTATCGCGCGTGCATGTCGAACCAGACCTGGTAGTCGTTGCACCAGCGGGCGGTCCGGTCGATCACCTTCCACCCCACCGTCGTGTCCTCCTCGTAGCACTCGATGATGGTGTCCATGGGAATGGCGGGACCGACGATGCGAAGCGGACGGCCCGCGAGGGCGGAGCCTTCGAGGATCGACCACATCTGCTCGTAGTGCCAGGCCTGCACCGCTTCGATGGCCGGGAAGGGGCAGGTGATGTCCTCGAACTCGCGCGGATTGAGACCCGTGGTCCAGCAGTCTCCGACCTCTTCGGCCCAGATCCTGTAGCCCCCATGGCCGTAGTAGAAACTGTCGGGGTCGGAACTGGAGAATGCCTCGTTGCCGAGTTGAATCCAGTCGACACACTTGGCGAACTTGTAGCCGAACCAGTGCAGGTTCGCAAGGAGATGCTGCTTCGTGACGCCCTCACCCAGATCGACGTTCGGCGCCGTGGGCAGGTAGTCGTGGTCGGGATCGGAGTCGTCGAGATTCGAGCGGAGCGTCAGGACGATCTCGCGGCCCGTGCCTTGACTGATCTGCGCCCAACTGTTGACGCCGGTCTGGAAGGCGGCGCATTGCGACCCCTGCCCCGAGTGCAGGATGCCGTTGACGTAGAACTCGTCCGGGCCGGCGCTCGCAAAGTTGGGATTGTGGATGCCCAGGGGGAGGCGCACGACCTGCGTGTGCTCGATGTCGTGCGTCTCCTCACCCTCCGCGTAGGCAGGTGCGTTGAGTCCGATGCGCATGCCGCCGCCGTTGGGGGCAATGTTCTCGCCCTTGTCGAGGAGCCAGAGCAGCACGTAGAGATCGAGATCATAGGTTCCGTATTCATTCATGGATTCCATGATCTCGCGAATGTCCGGGTGGCCGTTGTTGTCGACATCGTAGGGGATGGCGAGACACGGCTCCGGATCGCCTTCGCCGTGGACGAGGTACGATCCGCCGATCCAGAGATCGTCGTTGAGGCAGCGGCCCTCATACATGTGATCGTCAGGATTGGGCATCAGGAACAGGTGGGCTTCACCTTGGAGGCCGAAGGGCGTGTCGAGCAGGACGGCGTCGTTGACCACGCTGTTGTCGATCCACAAGGCGATGCCGGGCACTTCGTCCACGCGGTTGATGAGCATCTCGGTCCGCGAGTTGATCGCCACGACCTCGAAACTGGCGGTCTCGTAGGGCGAAAAGGCGCTGACCTCGTAATGCACGCCCTGGAGACTCATGGGAATCCAGTGGGCGGCGATGTGCTTTTCATTGTCGTTGATGACCCACCCGCCGATGTGGTGGGTACTGTTGATGCAGTTGGCGCCGCTGTCATCGCCGTAGCCCTGCTGCCCCGTCGGGTGAATGTCATTGCCCCCGCTGAGCGAGTCCCACCGGTAGGCGTGAACATTCTGCGAATTCCAGTACCAGCCGCACACGCGCCCGCTCGCGTTGATCCCCTTCGCTTCTCCTTCAGATCCGGAGAAGGGGTATCCGGGTCCGCCGTTGCCCACGACAGACTCGTAGTGGTTGGAGACCCAGTAGGCCCCTGCCGGAACGTCGCTGTTGCTCACGGCGTTCCAGTAGGAATCCGTTGAGGGGGAGAGAGTGGCGTCGATCTGGTAGTTCGGGGCTTCCCACACGACGGCCTTCATCTTCGATGAAGAGGTGTGGAACGCCCAGCCCGCAATGGTTAAGCCGTCCGGGCTGATCGACATCGCAATGCCCGACTCGTACGCTCCGCTGCCCATGTCGAGCATAGCCACCGTGTTGGTCGCGGCGGTGAACATGAAAGGCTGCGGATCTTCATCATCGTCCACGACGTATCCAACAGCGATCGCCTTGAGATCCTGGCCGTGGTTGCTCACGCCCATGACTTCGCCACCGTTGGTGTAGGTGCTCCGATCGTAGGGGATGCGGAAGAGGACGAAGGGCCTGAAACTCGTCCAAATCCACGGAGTGCTGGCCGTCTCGGCAGTGGTTTCCGCGCTGCCGGCAGCGTGGGCGACTCTCGACACGAGCGCGGTGTCAGCGGCCGTCACCGCCGCGGCGAGGCGGACTCCGGGCGCGGCCCACCTTCCTTCGGACGCAGTTGCGTGCGCGTGGCGCATCGCCTCTCCTCCTGCCGCCAGCAGGATTGTACTGACTGCGAGCAGGATGAGACTGGAATTCCCTCGACCGGGATGTTGAATTGGGCGCTTCATGAACGCCTCCTTGGGGTTGACGGCGAATGGCCGTCACCGACACGATGTCGGCCCATCCACCGGGTTGCAGGCGGAACAGCGCTCGTCGGCATCGCTACGCACGACCCCACTCAACGGTGCGACGGAGCGAGACGCTTGCCGTATTCAAAGTGTACCGATGTATCCGAAACAGTTGCGGCCGATCGTGGCAATGTCGGTGAGATTACCGCAATCAGGGATTTCACAGCGCGCCGACGGAGAATCCTCCAAAGAGGTAGTGACGCAACGTCATTCAGGTGTTTCCGTTCGCTGCGACACTTTCCCGCCTTCGTGCAGACATAGACGGTGACCTCCCGCAAACGGACTCACCGCATGCACGAACCGCCGCCACGCCGCCACTCTCGCCACCGCTGTCGCATGGGGCCACTTCCGCCGGCCCACCGGCGTAGCGAAATCCTCGACATCTTCGCCGCGGGGATCGCCCGGGCCGTTGATTCCTGCGCGTCCTCGGATTCCGCAGATTCTCTCCCGACATGCCTTGAACTCGCGCCGCATCGAGCCCTCACTGTGCCCACTGGTGAACGGTTCCGAACCGCAGTGGAGAGCGCGAGATGAACGTCGAATTGAGCAGACAGGTCGCGGCCCTCGAGCAGATGAGCGTCGGCCAACTCCGGGAGCGGTACGCGGAGGTGTTTGGCGAGACGGCCCGCTCGGGTAACCGGCAATGGCTGCTGCGACGCGTGGCGTGGCGGATTCAGGCGCTGGCTGAGGGCGACCTCGCGAGCCGGGCGATTGAGCAGGCGCGGAAGCGCGCCGGCGAACTTGCCCGCGATGCCGATCTGCGGCTACGGCCGCCAAACGGGCCGGTCGCGCCGATCATGACCGGCGGCGCCGCCAGCGCGCCGATGCCGATCCAGCGCGACGAGCGCGTGCCCCCGCCGGGCACGATCCTGACGCGACAGTTCAAAGGCGTCGTCCATCGGGTCGCGATCCTGCCGAACGGGTTCGAGTACGACGGCGAGGTCTACCGCTCGCTCAGCGCCGTCGCCCACACCATCACCGGCTCACACTGGAACGGCATGCTCTTCTTCGGCCTCACGAAGAATCGCCGCAAGGAGGCAACCGCATGAGCAGCCGCAATGGACACACGACGCCATGCAAGCAGATTCGCTGCGCGATCTACACGCGCAAGTCATCCGACGAAGGGCTGGAGCAGGACTTCAACTCCCTCGACGCCCAGCGCGAGAGCGCCGAGGCGTACGTCGCCAGCCAGAAAGCCGAAGGATGGGTCTGCCTGCCGGCGCGGTACGACGACGGCGGTTTCACCGGCGGCAACCTCGAACGTCCGGCGGTGCAGCAACTCCTGGCTGACATCGAGGCGGGGCTGATCGACTGCGTCGTCGTCTACAAGGTGGACCGGTTGAGCCGGTCGCTGCTCGACTTCGCCCGGATGATGAGCGTCTTCGAGCAGCACGGCGTGTCGTTCGTTTCCGTCACGCAGCAGTTCAACACCACCCACTCGATGGGCCGGCTGACGCTCAACATCCTCTTGTCCTTTGCCCAGTTCGAGCGAGAGATCATCAGCGAGCGCACCCGCGACAAGATTGCCGCCGCAAAGCGCAAGGGCATGTGGGGCGGCGGCAGACCCATCCTCGGATACGACATCGAGCGCCGCGCGGGCGGCAACCGCCTCGTCGTCAACGAGACCGAAGCGGATCGAGTGCGGCGAATCTTCGAGCTCTACCTCGAGTGCGGTTCGATCATGCAGACGCTCCCGCGGCTCGATACCCTCGGCTGGACGAACAAGGCATGGACGACCAAGGCCGGCCGCGCGATGGGCGGCAGCCGGTTCGATAAGTCCACGCTGTTCCATCTGCTCACGAGTGTCGCCTACCTCGGCAAGGTCACGCACAAAGGCGAAATCTTCGACGGCCAGCACGAGGCGATTATCGACGAGGACACGTTCAATCGCGTCGGCTCAATGCTCAGATCGAACCGCACCGTCGAGGGGCGCGGCAACCGCAATCAGTACGGCGCGCTGCTCAAAGGGCTCGTGCGCTGCAAAGCCTGCGGCTGCGCCATGATCCACCACCACACCGCGCGGAAGACGAAATCAGGGGCTGAGCGGCGATACAGGTACTACGTCTGCACACAGGCACAGAAGCGCGGATGGACCGAGTGCCCCAGCCCGTCGCTGCCGGCGCCGGACCTCGAACGGTTCGTGATCGACCAGATTCGTTCGCTGGGGGGCGACGACGCGATCCTGGCAGAGTCGGTGCGGCGGGCACAGGAACGACTGCGCGAACGGGCGGATGAGTTGATCGTCCAGCGCGATAGCCTCGCCAGTCAACTTGAGGCGCATCGCGCCGAACTGCGCGACCTCGTCGATCGAGGCGCCGATCGCAATGGATCGGCGGCCCGGGCCGGTGCGCTGCGCGAGGAGATCAGCACGCTGTCGGCGGAGCTGCGCCGGCTCAACACGCGGATCGAGTCGATCCAATCCCGGCTCCTTGATGAGGATGAACTGGCCGGGGCGCTGGAAGCCTTCGACCCCATGTGGGAGCGGTTGACCACGGCCGAGCGCGAGCGGCTGGTGCAACTGCTCATCCAGCGCGTCGAATACGACGGTCAGGCCGAGACGATCAGCGTGACGTTCCACGGTCTGGAAGACGCGCCCGAGGAGGAGGAGCCGGCGTGCACGGCATGACCGTGACCAAGGCGGTGCATTTCACGGCCGGCGGCAGCCACCGGCGGATGCGGTCGGGTCCGAAGCCTGAGCCGAAAGTCGAAAACCGCGAGCGCGTGCCGCGCGTCGCCCGCCTCATGGCGCTGGCCATCCGGATCGACGGTCTGATCGCCTCGGGCGCGATCCGCGACCAGGCCGAAGCGGCCCACGTCGGCCACGTCACTCGAGCCCGCATGACGCAGATTCTCAACCTGCTCCACCTCGCCCCCGACATTCAAGTCGCCGTCCTGAACCTGCCGCCGACCACCCACGGTCACGACCCGATCGTCGAGCGCCACCTGCGCCCGATCGCGGCGGAGGTTGATTGGGAGCGGCAGCGGGAGGCATGGTCGGCGATCAGACACCTGTGGATGAATTCTGGATAATCTGATCATACCTAACACGTTGCGACCCGAGCAGGCAATAATGTGGCAACCGGGGCTCGCAAGGCCGCTCTCGTGTGCTGCCTGTTGGATGGCGACTGATGTGCCCCACTACATTCTGTAGCCGCCACCATGACTGTGGGCGGCAGGAGGCCCTCATGCCCAGTCTTCGGCTCCGTCGCTTCGGTAACCCATCTTTCATTCAGAACCTGTCGCCTTCGATTCAACTCCGGTTGTTCGAGGAGTACTTTCCTTGGTTCAAGAGTCAGGGCGTCGAATGGAGAGAGGACGGGCAGGTGGACTTGTTGCTTCTCGCTCAGGTACTCATGAACCTCGACGAGACTGCCCCGGATCGCTTGATGGACATGCTCTTCTTCCTGGACGAGATGTCGGTTCCGGAGTCGAGAGACGAACTGTTCGAAACGGCTCGTGAACTTGAGATTGATCTCGACGGGCCCGACCCCACCGATCCCGATCTGGCCGCGCTCATCTGGATGAAAGATCGAGATGCCTTGCAGTTCCTGCACGCCGAGCGATTCCTCGTCCGCCCGAAGAAGTTCGACTCGTTTCTCTCGACCGCCGACAAGCTGCCCAAGGTCGGACCCATCGACGACACCACCAGGATCGCGATGGAGTCTGCACTCGACGAGTTCTTCGATACGCGCAAGAAGGGGCGTGGCACTCGGGTGTTCCCGTTCCCGCGGCCCGAAGGCATCTGGTTTCTCATCCGGCACGGCCAGCGTGTGCGTCGAGAGGATGCGATCGAAAGCGGAAAGTCATCAAGCGTGATCTACCGGCCGGGCAAGTTCGATGTGCTCATCTACAACGCCGAGATCGGCGAACTCGCCATCCACGCAGACACCAAGGGGGAGAAGACGGTCTACTGCGAGGTGCTCGGTCGTCACATCTTCGGATCGAGTACCTTCTTCGATGTGGATCTGCTCGAGGGCAAGCTCACGCTTCAGCCTCTGATCGACCTCCAGGCGCTGTCACTCGTCGTTGACGGCATCGAAGGGATGGAGAGCGTGTCACTCGCCGAACTCCACTGGCGATACAACGGCGCGCGTTACCATGTCGAGATTCACAAGTCCGATGATGTGCTTGCCGCGCTTGCCGACATCAAGAGGCGCATTCCCCGGCGAGCCACTTTGATCAAGGCGGTCTTCAAGGTGAAGTTCTTCGGCGCCACGCGGCCCCGGACCGTCGCTCTGCGCCCTCCGAATGTGGCAGTGTACGACCGGGAGTCCGATGCGGCAGTGGTGGAGGCATGGATGCGCAGCGCCGGGTTCATCCGTCGGCGAAATGAGGGTCTGCGTGCATCCGCTTGACAGATTCTGGCGATTCATCGACGGGCGATCAGAATCCGGCGCGGTCATCGCGGAGTGGCAAAGCGAGTGCGATGGGTGCTTTGAGTACATCCGCCCTTTGCTCCGTCCAAATGGCCGGAAGGCGTCGATCTATCCAAGTGCGCGCAGTGGCCATCCGCCGCTTCGCGTCGTCGAGCACGACGATGGCCGAATTGTCGCGATTTGCGATCGGGGAATGTCGCCCCGAACGAATCTGACTGCGGCCGACATCTCCATTCATGTTGTCCCACCGGGATCGTTGCGCGGTGCGATCGCCGGGGCACTTCAGCTCAGGGTTTCACGCGGGCCGCTGCCGTCATCTCTGGATCTGATCGATGTCGGCACCTGGTGTCCGCAACCAGCGAGTCGGTTTCCGGTCGTCTTCCTCGGGAACGGAGTGCGTGACGATCGCCACTTGCTGCTGCATGAAACGCTGGAGCGATCCAAGCGACCGCACCTTGTGCTCGTTCCGTGCCAGGAGTCGATGGACGGCTCGCTTTCAGAAGTGGCCGAAAAGTTCAAGGCCACGATCGTACCACTGGAAGGGGTCATCACCGGCGGATGGCCGTGGCGTGCGAGTCCTGAATGGGCGGTGTACCTTGATGGTTTCTGCAAGCGGGCGGGCGTGAAGTTCCCATCGTCGTTCACGAACAGAGGCGCTAGGCGTCGCCGCGCCTCACGAGCCAATGCTGCGGACGCGTTGAAGGTGGAGCTGCACAGACACTTGCGCGACGCCCGCAAGGTAGTTCGGGCTGGCGGCCCCCTTCCGGATCGACCTACACAGCAGGCGCTTGCCAGGACGCTCGGGCTCTCGGAGTCTCAAGTGAGCCGCTGCCTGAACGACGGGCGCGAACCCGAGCTCCGTTTGCTTTGGGAGCGATCGCTCGATTCTGAGCAGGTCTACCACTACCGCCGCTGATATCACGACGGTCTGCTGAAGCAGGTTGCAGTTGCAGTTGGAACCGAGAACTGCAACTGCAATCTCTTGGCTGACATGCGCGCAACACGCTGCGGCGCAGCATCTTGTGCGCGCAGAGAAGGACAGGAACCTACGGATGCTGCAACTGCCCCGGCCCGGGAGGCAGTGCGATGTGCGCTGCCCATGAACACACCCGAACCGGGAAGCCACCATGCAGCACGATCCGAATCCAGCGAATGAACGGCCCGCCGAATCCGGTCGCCCTCAACGAGCCGCCTTCGACGAGACAATTACGCCGTTCGACCCGTACATCATTTCCCGCCTCAACTTCCACACTGAACGCTTGAGGCGACACCTCCGTCTGAATCGCGAAGAGAGCGCGGACGCATTCTCGCTGCTCGCCGCGGAACTGGTGAAGGCGTCTCTGCGCTACAACCCGGCCCGTGCCTCGTGGCACACCTTTGCAAGCGGCTCGCTGCACCGGGCGGAACGCGAGGTTGTCCGGCAGATCGTCGGTGAACGCAACAGACAGAAGGCGAGGCGCGATGAAGGCTGGCTTCATGTCGCTTTCGACGCCAGTCTCAGACCCCGCGCGCGCGATCGCGTTGCCCAGATCCGGCTTCGGCTCGATATCGATGCCGCGATCGACGGGCTGCCGGAGCCGCTTCGCGGCTTCGCCCGAGCCCTCATGGATCTGACGCCTGAGGAAACGGCCAGATGGCGCGGCCTCCACCGCTCCACCGTCTACCGGGCGATTGAGCGCCTGCGGGACGATCCGGCGCTCCGCGCGGTTTTTCGTGACTCTTCCATGCGACAGAATCGCGACCAGCCGCAGACATAGAGGGCGTGGCCTCACCGCCTTCGACGCTCGATCCGTCACGACTAGAAGCAGGAGCAGCAATGTCCCTTCTCGACTCCCTCATCACCTCCACTACCCCCGCCCCGCCAAAGCTCATCGTCTACGGCACGCCGGGCATCGGCAAGACCACCCTCGCCGCGCGGGCAAATGCGTTGCTTTTCGACTGCGAGAACGGCGCCGGCGCCGTGCCCGGCCTCACTCGCACGCCGTTCTTGAAGAGTTGGCCGGAGATCTTCGACTGGCTCCTCGAGATCGAGCGCAATGCGCCCGACGGACTCGGCGCCATCGCGATCGACACGATCGATTGGGCGGTGCAGCGCGTCGTCGAGTACGTCGTTATGGACCTCGACGCCAAGTCCCGTGGCGCCGTGACCAACACCCTCTCCTCCTCGCACGGCGGCTACTTCAAGGCCCGCGAGATCGTTCAGAACATCGTCAACCGCGAGTTGCTGCCGACGCTCAATGCGATCACCGATCGCGGCATCGCGGTGTTGCTACTCGCGCACGCCGCGAACGCGAAGATCACCACTCCCGAAGGCTACGACGTCCGTCTCGCCTCGCCGGACGTCCCCCAGTGGATCGCACCGACATTCATCGAGTGGGCCGACGCTGTGCTTTACGCCTCGCGCGAGTCGGATGGCACGCGCTCGCTGACGACCGAGGGCACAAGCAACGTCATCGCCAAGAACCGCTACGGGTTGCCACCCAAAGTCGCCCTCGACTGGGCGGAACTGTCTGCACACATCCGGCGCGGTCACGCCGCGCTCTCCGCCAGCAATTGATCCATCCAACACCTCATTTCAAGGAGTACGCCCGTGGTTCATCTCAACAACTTCGATGCCAGCCAGGTTGAACCGTCCGTTGCACTTCAACCGATCCCTGCCGGCCCCTACATCGCGATCATTTCCGAATCCGAGTCGAAGGCGACCAAGGCCGGTGACGGCCGCTACCTCCAACTCACCTTCCAGATCATCGAGGGCGAGCACAAGGGTCGGCTCGTCTGGGCACGACTCAACCTTGAGAATCCGAATCAGACCGCCGTCGAGATCGCGCGCGCCGAACTCTCGGCGATCTGCCGTGCTGTCGGCGTCATGAAGCCGAACGACTCCGCGGCGCTGCACAACATTCCGCTCGAGATCACGGTCGGCCTGAAGAAGCGCGACGACACCGGCGAACTCGGCAACGTGATCAAGGGTTATGCGAAGCGCGAAAGTGCGCCTCGCCCCGCGACCGGCAGTCCCGGTTCGACCGCCCCGTGGGCGAGGAAGTGATGCCGAGAGCCGCGCCCAGTTCGAACGGTGCTGCCGTGTTGCGCGAGGTGATCAACACCTCGCGCGATGCGGCGGCGTCGCTGGCGCTCGATGATCGCGACGCACATCTGCCCGGCGTTCATGCGGAGGAACTCCAGGCGCCGTGTCCGGAGTTCTGGAACGCCTGGAAGAGGTTGCAGAAGGCGGCGGGACCGCGTCTGCCTGTGATCGTCTTCCGCCGTCGGCGGTCCAAATGCATGATCTGTCTCGCCGCGGAGGATCTGCCGGCGCTGATGGCCTCGGTGCGCGCGGCGCAGGAGGCGGTCGTCTGATGGAACTTCGGCCATACCAGCGCGAGGCCGTCGAGGCGGTGTACCAGCATCTTCGCGCTCGCGATGATCATCCGTGCGTCGTGATCCCGACCGCAGGGGGCAAAACCCCGGTGATGGCCACGATCTGCCGCGATGCCGTGAGCCTCTGGAACGGGCGGGTGGTCATCCTCGCTCATGTGAAGGAACTCCTGCAACAGGCGCTCGACAAACTCCGCTCCATCGCGCCAGACCTGCCAGTTGGCTTGTACTCCGCCGGACTGAAGCGCCGTGAACTCAATTACGCCGTCACAATCGCCGGCATTCAGAGCATCTACACCAAGGCGTGCGATCTTGGGCCAGTCGATCTCATCATTGTCGACGAAGCCCATCTGATCCCACCCGACGGCGAGGGTCGCTACCGGCAATTCACTACCGAGGCCAAGGCCGTCAATCCCGAGGTTCGCGTCATCGGCCTTACAGCAACGCCGTTCCGAATGAACTCCGGCACGATCTGTGCCCCGGAGAACATCCTGAACCACGTCTGTTTCGAGATCGGCGTGCGCGAACTGATCGGGCAAGGTTATCTCTGCCCTCTGCGCACCAAGGCCGGCATCGCGCGGGCCGACATGAGCGGGCTGCATGTTCGAGCCGGCGAGTTCATCGCCGGCGAAGTCGAAGACCTGATGGATGCCGACGACCTGGTTCAGGCTGCCTGCGGCGAGATCATGGAGCACACCGCCGAACGGCAGAGCGTGCTCATCTTCGCCTCGGGCGTGCATCACGGCCAGCACGTCGTCGAGACGCTGCGCAGCCGTCACGGCGTTGAGTGCGGCTTCGTCGAGGGCAACACGCCCACGCGCGAGCGAGACGAACTCCTGGGCCGCTTCAAGCGCGGCGAACTGAAGTATCTCGCGAACGTGAATGTCCTGACGACCGGCTTCGATGCGCCGTCAATCGACTGCGTGGCTATGTTGCGGCCGACCTTGTCCCCGGGCCTCTACTACCAAATGGTCGGGAGAGGATTTCGGCTCCACCCTGACAAAGTGGACTGCCTCGTTCTCGACTTTGGTGGCAACATCCTTCGTCACGGCCCCGTCGATGACCTGCGCATCAAGGAGCCGGGCAAAGGCGATGGCGAGGCGCCAGCCAAGGAGTGTCCCGAGTGTCATGCCGTCGTGCATGCCGCCTACTCCGTCTGTCCCGAATGCGGCTACGAGTTTCCGCCGCCGGAGCGCACCAAGCACGATGCACAGGCCACCGACGCCGGCATCCTCTCCGACCAGACGATGCACAGCGCTTTCGACGTGACCGACGTCTGGTACGAAGTCCATCGCAAGCGCGGCGATCCCAATGCGCCGCCGTCGATGCGCGTCTACTACCAATGCGGGTTCGCCACGACCTTCAGCGAGTGGGTCTGCTTTGAGCACACGGGCTACCCGCGGCGAAAGGCCGAGGCCTGGTGGGTGGAGCGATCAAATGAGCCCGTTCCCGCCACCGTCGAGGAGGCGGTTGACATCGCGCGGTGCGGGGATCTGGCGCGGACGATGGCCATCACGGTGCAGCGCAAGCCCGGCGAGAAGTACGACGAGGTCGTCGGGCATGTCCTCGGCCCCAAGGCCCCGCGTATCGACACCGACGAGGGCGCGGCCGAGTACGCCGCGTCGCATGGCCCAATCTCCGAAGAGGAAATCCCATTCTGATGCGAGCCGCCATCGCCAGCGAGGTCGCCCGCTTCCTCGACCTGCTCACGCAGCCAGGTGAGGTGTTCGAGGCCCGTGCGCCCAAATGCCTGGAGCGCCGCGGCGCAACCTACACCAGCACCGTCAGCGGCTATTTCACGCACTCATCTATCGAGACGGCCGCCTCGTTGATCGCCGAACTCGATGAAAGCGGCCTCGCGCCGGGCGTCTACGTCACGCTCAATCCCGTCAGATGCGATCTGCTCGCCCGGGCTGCGAACCGGCTCAAGCGCCGCGCGCCGGAGACGACCGCCGACGGCGACATCGTTTCGCGCCGTTGGCTGCTCATCGATGTCGATCCCGTGCGCCCCAGCGGCGTGAGCAGCACCGACGAGGAACTCGAACTCGCGCGGCAGCGGGCCAGCGCCATCTACGTGTTCCTGTCCACCCTCGGCTGGCCGGAACCGATCGTGGCGATGTCGGGGAACGGGTATCACTTGCTCTACCGCATTGATCTGCCTGTCGATGACGGCGAACTCGTGCGGCGCGTGCTCGTCGCGGTGGCCGATCACTTCGATGACGAGCGCGTCAGAATCGACCGTTCGGTCCACAACCCGGCCCGCATCACGAAGATCATCGGCACCATGGCGCGCAAGGGCGACGATCTCGCCGGCAGCGAAGGCATCGCCGCGCGGCCACACCGCCGGTCGAAACTGATCAGCGTGCCCGACGAGGCGTGCGGTGTGCCCCGCGAGGCGCTGCAGGCACTCGTCGAGTCCGCCAAGCCTCCGCCGCCACCCTCGCCGCCTGATCAGATCGAGCGATTCCCATCCACGCCCGAGGGTGTCCGTGCCTGGCTCGAACAACGTGGCGTGCCCGTCAAGGGCATTCGCCGCAACGGCACGAAGACCATGCTCCTGCTCGAACGCTGCCCGATCGATCCCGAGATCGTCTCGACGGGCTCGTCGGACATCGCCGTGCTCGTCGGCGACGACGGCATGCTCGCGTACTGCAACAAGCACAACCGCGGGGAGCACTTCACCTGGCCGGACCTGCGCCGCGTGCTCGATCCGGAGTACGCAGCGCGCGGGCAGGCGCACGACGCCGTTGATCTGTCGGGGATGATCAATCGCGATCCACCCCCATCGCCCGAGCGTGTCAGTGCCGTCGAACCGGCGCCGGCGTCGGACGAGCCTTCTGAATCGCCCGCCACAGTCGCGCCGCCCGATCCGGGCCTGCTGCCGCCCGAGCTGCTCCGCGTGCCCGGCTTCGTCGGCGAGGTCATGGATTTTTGCCTCGCGACCGCGCCCTATCCCAATCTCGTCCTCGCCTTCTGCGGCGCGCTGGCCCTCCAAGCCCTCCTCGCCGGCCGCAAGGTGCGTGACGGCGGCGACAACCGCACCAACATCTATCTGCTCGGCCTCGCCCACTCCTCGGCCGGCAAGGACTGGCCGCGCAAGGTCAACACCCGCATCGTCCATGAGATCGGACTCTCCGAGTGCCTCGGCGAGCGCTTCGCCTCGGGCGAGGGCATCCAGGATGCGCTGTTCAAGCAGCCGGGCATGCTCTTCCAGACTGACGAGATCGACGGCATGCTCCAGTCGATCAACAAGGCCCGGGACGCCCGCCACGAAGCGATCATGAGCACGCTGCTCACGATGTACTCCTCGTCCAACAGCGTCTTCCCCATGCGCCGCAAGGCGGGCAAGGAAGCGCCCGGCGTCATTGACCAGCCCGGACTGGTCGTCTTCGGCACGGCGATCCCGAACCACTACTACGAGGCCCTGAGCGAGCGCATGCTCACCAACGGCTTCTTCGCGCGCATGCTCATCCTCGAAGCGGGTCAGCGCGGCGCCGGGCAGGAGCCGAGCATCCGCGAGCTGCCGACGCGCGTGATCGAGACCGCGCGGTGGTGGGCGGAGTTCTCGCCCGGCAAAGGCAACCTCGAGCACTGGCACCCGGTGCCCAAGGTCGTGCCGCACACCGACGCCGCCAAGCGCTTGCTCGTCGAGATGCGCGAGGAGGCCGAGGCTGAGTACGCCAGGGCCGAAGGGGCTCAGGACGCGGTCGGCACGACGGTGTGGGGCCGCGTAAGCGAGCAGGTGCGCAAACTCGCCCTGCTCCATGCCATCAGCGTCGACGCCCGCGAGCCGTCTATCAACGCCGATGCAGTGCGGTGGGCGCGGCGCCTCGTCATGCACCAGACGAGGCGCATGCTCTGCAGGGTGACCGATCACGTTGCGGAGAACCCATTCCATGCGGATTGTCTCAAGCTCATGAGGCGACTGCGTGAATCGCCGGGACGGACCATGGCGCGCAACAAGCTCATGCGGGCCATGCACGCCAAGCTCGCAGACTTCGACCAGATGATCGCGACGCTGCTCATGCAGGGAGATATCGAGTGCGTGGAGATCCCGACGAAAACCAAGCCGGCGCAGGGGTATCGACTGCCATGACGCCATCACGCCGATACCAGCCCCCCACTCCGTCACACACCCGCGGCGCCGGTGACGCATTCTCCGGGGAAGCGTCATATCCGTCCCCGATCCGTCACAGGGGCGTTGTGACGGATTTCGGTGGGCGGAAGTCTTGGTTAAATAAAGAGATAGAGAATATATCTCTCTCTATTTCTCTATCCGTCACACCCACCTCCGCGCGCCGCGTACATGCGCGAGCGCGAGTGCGCGTTAACGCGAGGGGGAGGCGGGGCCGGATTCGCGTGACGGATGGAATCGAAAGGAGTCGGAATGCTCTGCCTGCGCTGGACCGCGTACTGGACGCGCGCCTTCGACCAGGGACGTCACATCGACGGGTATCGCGGCGCCGATCGAGTCGCGCGAGTCGTCGAAATGGAGCAGATCGAATCGCTCCCGATCATGCCGCACCCGAGCGGGCGCGCGCGGTGTCTGTTTCTGGCGCTGGCGAAGTGCGATCGCGGCTGGGAGGTCGTCGGCGTGTACGCCAGCGCGGCCAAGGCGAGGCGCGAGTGCGAGCGCGCGCTGCATTAGGTACTTCCCAGCAAATGGCGTGCCACGAGGCCGGCGGGAACAGCCACGAAACCACACTGACACAAGATAACGCGACCCTGTCCGACTCTTTGGATTGGCGCGCGGTTGGGAGGACGACGACATGAGCGCAAGTATCGATGACACAGTGCTTTGCCGCTTGGCGGGCGAGTTGTGGGCGGTGTTCGCGCCGTGGCGCGGGCCGTGGGGTGGCGGCGGCGCGGCGGCGGCGTACCTGGCGCGGCGATCGTTCCGGTCCGGCGCGGGCCTGCGCTGGCGACATCAGGGGCGCGATCGTGATGAGCGCGATGAGAATGTCGAGGCACTGGGGCGGCTGGAGAGGCGCGGGCTGTTGACTCGGCGGGTGGAGAAGACGAAGGTGATCGCGACGAGGCTGCTCGACGCTGGGATCGAGCGGGCGTGCTCACTGGCCGGCGCGCTGTGTTGGCTCGCAGGCCGCGATGTCTGCCAGCGCCTCACCGCCCTCGATGACGATCGCGCCACGATGACGCACCTCGGCACGCGGTGGACGGCAGAGTGGGCGCTGGCGGGGACGCCGCCGTTCTGGGCTGCGTGCGGCGGTGATGAGACCGGCCGCGCCAATCGCCGCCTGCTGTCTGTTCATGAGGAGCGGGCGATTCCCGCGCTGATTCGCGGCTGGCTGCTGAGCGGGGCCGATCTGGACGGCCGGGTGTGGTACAGCCTCACGACCGCCGGGCGCGCGGCGCTGACGGAGGCCCCGGCCGACGCGCCGCCGGCGACCGAGCCCGACGCCGACTGTGCGCTGGCATGGCGCGAGGGCGCCCACGCCATGCAGGTCCGCCTTGCCGCCGCACCGCGATCGGAGCGCGAGATCGGCCTGCTGCCCCTGCCGGTCCACGGTGGGCCAATCGTGGGCGGCGACGTTGGCCCACGTGGCGATGTGCCCACGGCAGGCGATCAACGAGGCGACCGCGTGGCACATCTCGCCACACGGGCCAACGTGGGCGGCGACATGGCGGCCACCGGGGCAGCGGAATCGCGCCTGGGCCGCCCGGCTACCAGAACAAGGAGAGCCCAACGGTGAACACTCTGCACGTCGAACTCCCGCCGCTGGCCGACCCGTTCGGGTCACCGTTCCCTGCGCGTCCGCTTCCGTTCGAGTACGCGCGCTGCGCGTCGCACTCCAAGATAGTTGCCGCCGAATATCAGCAGCGAGATCGAGAAGATGCCAGCCATCGACCAGTAGCCACCCGCCAGGGAGGCGACAACGGCGATCGCAGAGAACAACGCCAGGGCCAAGGCCGCCCACGACCAGAGCCGCAACCAGAGAACCGGGGGTGCAGCATCATTCATTCGCGGATTCTACGGGCCAATTGCTCCTGAAGGAGACATGACAATGAATGCATTCAAGGTCGAACTGCGGCCGCTGGCCGAGATCAAGCCGTACGAGAAGAACCCGCGGCTCAACGACGACGCTGTCGCGGTGGTGATAAACAGCATCCAGGCCTTCGGCTGGCGGCAGCCGATCGTCGTCGATGGCGACGGCGTCATCATTTGCGGGCACACGAGGTGGAAGGCGGCGCAGCGCCTCGGCCTCGAATTGGTGCCGGTGCATGTCGCCACCGACCTGTCGCCCGAGCAGGTGCGGGCGTATCGCATCGCCGACAACAAGTCGGCCGAACTGGCCGAGTGGAACATGGAACTGCTCCCGCTGGAGATGACGGAACTCCAGGGCGCCGGGATCGACTGGTCGAGCCTCGGCTTCAGCGCCGACGACCTGGCGAAGATCTTCGACCCGGGCGTGCGCGACGGCCTCACCGATCCCGATGCGATCCCTGAGCCGCCCGATGAGCCGATCACGAAGCGAGGCGACCTGTGGATACTCGGCGAGCACCGTCTGCTCTGTGGTGATAGCGCCAGCGCAGCGGATGTCGATCGGCTGCTCGATGGTCAGCCGATTCACCTCGTCAACACCGACCCGCCATACAACGTCAAGGTCGAGCCGCGCAGCAACAATGCGATCGCGGCGGGCGTGACCTCGTTCGCGCGGCGGGCCGATCTCCAGTGCGATCGATCCACGACCGAGCGGGGCAAGCAGGACCGCGAGCGCAAGGCCAAGCGCACGCATCACCAGTCCTTCGACGTGGCCCGCCAGGGCGAGAAGAAGCGCACAACCAGGAAGATGCGGGCGAAGGACCGGCCGCTCGCCAACGACTTCGTGAGCGACGAGGAGTTCGACCGCCTGCTCGCGGCGTGGTTCGGCAACATCGCGCGCGTCCTCATCCCCGGCGGCGGTTTCTATGTGTGGGGTGGGTACGCGAACCTCGGCAACTACCCACCCGCCCTCAAGGCCAGCGGCTTGTACTTCTCGCAGGCGATCATCTGGCACAAGATGCATCCCGTCCTGACCCGCAAGGACTACATGGGCGACCACGAATGGTGCATGTACGGTTGGCGCGAGGGCGCTGCGCACCGCTTCTACGGCCCGAACAACATCCCCGATGTGTGGTCGGTGAAGAAGGTGCCGCCGAATCTGATGGAACATTTAACGTGTAAACCGGTCGAGTTGGCTGTTCGGGCGATTCAGTATTCCTCGCGGCCCGGCGAAAACGTTCTCGATCTCTTCGGGGGATCGGGTTCAACTCTCATCGGTGCTGAGCGCACCGGGCGCCGCGCGTTCCTCATGGAGATCGATCCCGCCTACACAGACTTGGTCTGCGACAGGTATCAGCGCTTCACCGGCAGGCCGGCCGTGCTCGAACGCACCGGCGAGTCGCCCATTTCGATGAAGCCGCGTGAGGAGAACATGCGATGAGGGCGTTCCCGACGCCGCATGGCTCAATCACGAAGTACGGCTATCGGCGGATCACCTGCAAGGACCGCAAGCAGCGCTTTGAGCATGTTTTGGTGTGGGAAGCGGAGCACGGGCCGGTGCCGCCGGGCATGGAAATCCATCACATCAACGGCGACAAACTCGACAACCGGCTGGCGAATCTGATGCTCGTCACGCGGCTGGAGCACAAGCGCATTCACAGTGGGTGCATTCGCTGCGGCGACATCTGGTTCAAGCGGTGTCGTCGTTGCCGGTGGTATCGGCGGATCGACACAGAGTTCTACGAGTACCCCGGCGGCAAGGGGGCCATGGGCATCTGCAAGCGCTGCGCGTCGATCGATGCAGTGGAGTACAAGAAGAAGCGCCGCCAGCGAGCGAGGGCGGCTGACACCGGAGAGACGGCCCCGGTCAACGCCGAGGCCGTCGGAGCAGCAGGATGATGTGGTCGCTACTCGCCCGATTCTGCCGCCGCCTCCCCCGGTCCCTTCTCGCGAAGGGCATGGTACTCGATCAGCGCATCCTCATAGACGAAGTCGCTCGCGGCGATGTGCTTGCGATTGCGGGCGGGCACGATGCACGACCGTTCCTTGAGGAACGCGATCGCCACCGCGACTTGGGACCACGGCGGCATGTTCGCTTCGTCGCCGCCGCCGGCCTTGAACCTGATGTCCTCCATCGTGAAGGACGCATTGCCCATCTGCTCGATGGCGTAGGCGACGTCGTCATAGACCTGCTTGGTGCAGGCGTGCTCGTACGGCGTGCCGCGCTTGGGGATGACGCGGCGGAGCAGCGCGCCGCTCGGGCCGTCCACGATGAAGGTCTCATTGAGTTGGCGCGGCATGGGGATCACCTCCTTCCAGTCGCCGGTTGGGCGGCGTGTAGATCGTCGAGCAGGCCGCGCAGCGCACCTGCTCGCCGTCGTCGATCCAGATCAGGCGGTCGATGTGGCGCTCCGCACAGCGCGGGCAGGCGTCCTCGGGGTCGACCAGATCATCGTTGCGTTGACAGATCATGGGTGGATGGTCCTTTCTCACAGCGCCAGGCGGGTGATGACATCGTCGATGCGCTCATCCTCGGGCCGGGCGAGAGCGATGAGCCTCGTAACGACCTCGGCGCTGAGCATGACCAGCGCCTCGGTCTGGTTGATCTCCACGACCGGCCCCATCTCGGTGACGGCATGCTCGCTCAGGGCGTGGAGCGTGGACTTCTTGAGGAGGACGACGAACTTCATCGCTCACGCCTCCTTCCCGGCCGCGGTGAAGCGGCCCTTGTCGACCTTGGCGAAGCG
>WYBR01000010.1 GCA_011525805.1 Vicinamibacteraceae bacterium | reverse complement strand
TACGGGCGGGACGCCCATGCTCCGTCTGTCGGATCGACGGCGACTTCGACGGGGACGTTGCGGCTCACCTCTCTGGAAAGGTGCATCGTGAAGGACGACTCGCGGAAGGCGATGTCGAGGCCGCGCGACTTGAAGCCGTACTCAACCGACGCATCGCTCCATTGCCCCTGATTCTCGACGAAGTACACGCCGCGCAGGCCGAGCGGCATGACCTCAGCCGTCGGCGCCTGCCGCGCCTCGGCGAAAGCGGCGAACGAAAGAACAGCGACGGCCGCGATTCCAACGATTCCTGTGCTGCGCAGCATCATGGCGTCGATCCTTCCTCGATTGTTCGCCCCTGTGCGGTGGGGCATCAAGCGTCGCCGGGCGGGCTGCCTTCGGGCAGTGCGGCGACGCTCAGAGCAGAGTACCGCGCGTCGGGAACCAACGCAAGGAAAAAGACCCGGCAGATTGCAAAAAGTGCAAAAAGTGGGGATGCGAGAAGGCCCCAGCACCTCACCCCGCTTCGATCCAGCGCAGCAGACACCACAACAGCGCCCCGGCAAGCAACGCGCCGAGCGCCATTGCGGCGAGGGACGGCGTCTGACCCGCGACCGCCCGAGACTGATCAGCCGCGACGACTGGATCAGCCACGCGGCCCGGGGAGGGCACGATGCGCAGCCTCTCGGCCAGCGGTCCGGCCTCCGAACCGCCGCGGGCCTGGTCCTGGACGATGGCGATGACGAGGTTGGCGTCGAAGGGCCGCAGGCCGAGGCGATGCGCCAGGCTCAGCAGCCGTCGCCGCCGGTCGGCGGGCAGGGCCGCCCCTTGAAGTTCCGCCTGCGTCCGCGCCGCGAGGATCAGGCGCGGATCGTTGGGATCGAGATCGAATCGAAGCGCCGCCGCGTGATTCTCGCGCCGCACCTGCGCCAGACGCTCTTCCGCCTCACGCCGGCCGGCACGAACGCCTCGCGCCGACGGTGGCGCAGCGCGATGCGGCGTCTCTCCGACGAGTCGCAGCACGGGCCGGGATGTCGCGTGGCTCGGGAGATGCACGGAAACAACTCCACCTGACGGTGTCGTCGGTCTGAGCCTCCGTGCTCGCTTCGGTCGGCCGGCGCGCCGCGGCCCGGCCTGAGAAGAGTGTAATCCCGAGCCGCGACGGAGCAAGCGGCGTGCCCGATCTGCGGCTGAGAATCGGCAGGTCGCGTTATCGGAGTGACGGATCGGCTGGCCGGGGCGTGGTCTGGCGCTCCGGAGGGATCGCGCCGGCCCGTCGGCCATCGCCGGCCTCGCCCCGCCCGGCCAATCCTCCAGACGAGTCAGGCAACTGGGATGAATTCGCTTTCCGCGCGGGTTAGAGATGCGTATCGCGAAGGTGGGCGCTGCATCCCCGTTCGGGGCCGGGCGTACCACGGGGGGTCGGCCGCGGAACTGGTAGGTCCGCGGCCGTTCCGGGAGTCGAGTCGATCACTTTTCAGGGGATCACCATGAAGAAGAGAAGTCTGTTGGCGGCGTTGCTTGCAGCCGGTTTGCTCGGCGGCAGCGCCTTCGCGGCCGATACGCCGCTCGATCAACTCCTCGCCGCGCGGCCGGGGGTCCAGGCGTTTGAATGGGACGGCCGCCTCTCGCGCCTCTACGGCGCGCCGATGGCCTTCGGCGTCGATCCCGAAGACAGCGCCTGGAACTTCCTCGAGCGCCACGCGGCCGTCTTCGGCGCCGACCTGACCGACCTGCGGCAGGTTCCCAATGCCGACGGCCTCGTGTACCAGCCAGTCATGTACGACCGGGGCAGCGGCGAGTTCAAGTTCTTCGCCGTCTACTTCACGCAGGTGCGCCACGACGTGCGCGTCTTTGACAGCAACCTCACGCTGCTGGTGCGCAACGACCGGGCGGCCGGCTATCCCGTCGTCCTCGCCGTCAACAACCTCCAGGACCTCAGCACCTACAACCAGCCGCAGCAGGTCATTCTGACCTCCGCGGACGTGCGCAACCTCGGCAATCCCTATCCCGCGGTCGAAGAGCCGCAGCAGGTCATCTTCGTCGACGAGCGCGGCGAGCAGCCGCGCGCCGTGCTCGCATACTCCTACGTCAGCGAGACGGGCCGGCCGGAACTGGGCATCAGCGTCGGCATCGACGGCCTGCCGCGCCAAGGCGGCTACGACAAGCGCCTCGTCATCGTCGACGCCGTCACCGGCGCGATCATCCACCAGGAGAGCCTCGTCTTCGCGGTGGACGTGACGGGCAACGTGAAGGGCAAGGCGACCCCCGGCCTGCTGCCCGACAAGACGAACAACCCGCCCGTCGAGATGGCCCTGCCGAACGTCACGGTGCAGATCATCGGCGGCAACAGCGCCAACACCAACGCCCTGGGCGACTTCGTCATCTCCCACGGCGGCGGCCAGCAGGTTACGGTGCGCAGCCGCATGTTCGGCCCGTCGCTTCTCCAGGGCGTGTCGAACCAGGCGGGCACCGGCAACATCCAGATCGACCTCAACGTCCTGCCTCCCGGCCCGGCCAACTTCATGCACAACGACGTCCCGGCCGAGTTCAACACGGCGCAGGTCAACGCGATGCTGCACTCCTCGCTCATTCACTCGCGCGTCGGCGAGATCAATCCCGCCTATCCGCAGTTGAACCGCTCCTTCCTCGCCAACGTGAACCTGAGCAGCACCTGCAACGCGTTCTACAACGGTTCGTCGATCAACTTCTACCGTCGCGGCGGCGGCTGCTGGAACACCGCCTACACCACCGTCGTCTACCACGAGTACGGCCACAAACTCGTCGGCGACGCCGGAACCAGCCAGGGCGCCTACGGCGAAGGCATGGGCGACGTCATGGGCATCGTCATGACCGAGCACCCCATCACCGGCGAAGACTTCTTCGAGAACGGCACGGACATCCGCGACGCCCGCGACGGGCGGCAATATCCCTGCTCCGGCGAGATCCACTTCTGCGGGCAGATCCTCTCCGGCTGCGCCTACTTCACCCAGGAAGCCCTGCGCATCACTGAGCCGAGCGAGTACCGCGACATCCTCGCCGACCTCTCGATCAACAGCATCATCCTCCGCCCTTCGGGCATCAGCCCCGCGATCACCATCGACTGGCTGACGCTTGACGACGACGACAACAACCTCGGCAACGGCACGCCGCACTACAACGAGATCAACGACGGCTTCAGCCGGCACAACATGCCCGCCCCGCCGCTCGCCCTGCTCGACTTCAACTACCCCAACGGCCGGCCCGCGGTCATCGATCCCGATGGCGGGACGACCTTCCGCATCGAGGTTTCACCCATCAACGGCCAGCCTCAGCCCGGCACGGGCCGACTCCACTACAACGCCGGCAGCGGCTGGGTGGACATCGCCATGACCGAGGTGCAGTCGAACATCTACGACGCCACCTTCCCCGCGATCGACTGCGGCGAGCAGGTCGCCTTCTACGTCAGCGCCCGCACGACGGACAACACCCTCGTCACCGACCCGGGCAACGCACCGAACTCGACTTTCTCGGCAATCTCCGCGTTCGGACTCGATGTCATCTTCGAGGACAACTTCGAGACCGACAAGGGCTGGACGGTGCAGAACGAGAACCTGACATCCGGTGCGTGGATTCGCGCGGTCCCCGCGCAGGGCGGCGGTCGCGGCGATCCCGCCACGGACTATGACGGCTCCGGCCGCTGCTTCGTAACCGGCAACGGCTCGCAGGAAGACGTGGACGGCGGACCGACTCGCCTCATTTCCCCGACTTTCGACATGAGCGGCGGAGACGCCACCGTCTCCTACGCCCGCTGGCACACGAATGATGACGGCGACGACTTCCTCGTCGTTGACATCTCCAACGACAACGGCAACACGTGGATTCGTGTCGAGTCCGTTCCCAGCAGCAACGGCTGGACCGTCCGATCGTTCCCGGTGTCGCAGTTCGTAAATCCAACCGCAACGATGAAACTCCGATTCTCCTCCTCGGACAACCCGAACAACTCGGTGACCGAGTCGGCACTCGACGCCGTGCTCGTCCAGTCGATCGACTGCGGCGGCGGGTCGAACTACACCCTCGACGTCACCGGAACGTGCCCCGGCACGGTGACTGTCGCCTGGAGCAACGCCGACCCGAATGTCCAGCAGGGAATCGTCTTCGGCACGCGCCTGGGCAACACGACCATTCCCGGCGGCGTCTGCCAGGGAACCGTCCTCGGCATCGCCGGGAGCGTGCGGCTCGTGCAGACCGTCAACTCCGGCAGCGGCAGCGGCTCGGTCAACGGCCAGGCCAACTCCGGCGCCTGCGGCGGGTACCTCCAACTCGTTCAGGCGAGCAACTGCGCCACCAGCAACCCGGACCAGGTTCCGAACTGACGGACATCGGCCTTCTCTTCGCCCTCCCCCGCCCACCGGCGGCGGAGGGCATTTCAAGAAACGTCGGAGCGGCGCCGGCTGGTACTATGATCCAGCCTGACGGCGCGACAGGTTCCCCCGCCGCGCCGCGACGGTTGAGGAGAGGACGCCTTCCATACGAGGGCTGCAGGCGAGAACCGGCGGAGCCGCGACGCGGTCGCGGCCGGCGGCGACTCGAATCATCAGGAGAGAAAAGGAGAAGACCATGAAGAAGTTCACGTTCGTTTCAACCGCGGCGCTGTGCGCGGCCGTGCTGGGGAGCGCCGCGTCGGCGCAGACGCTCACCGAGCCTTTTGACGATCCGTTCGGGCAGTGGACCACCCGCTGGTTTTACCAGAACACCAACGCCGGCAACTACTACGTCGCCCAGGGCAACTGCGACGAGAACAACCGCGGCAACAACCCCTGCGGACTGTGGATCACCGACACCCAGACCTGCGGCGGCGGCAACGGCGGACCGACGAGCACGATCATCTTCGACCCCTCCTTCGGCGCGCAGATCCAGTCTTTCGCCTTTGACCTGTCCGCCTACGTCGATCAGCGCCTCACGATCTACGACATGAGCAACAATGCAGTGCTCGACGTGCCCTCCGTCGTGCGCACCGCCAACGTCTGCGCCGGGCACCGCTACACCGCCACGAGCAGCAACGGCATCTCGCGCATCGTCATGGACTCCACCGCCAACGGCGGCAGCCAGATCGAGGGCAACACCGCGTGGGACAACATCGAGGTGGTGCTCGGCCAGCCCGGCCTGACCCTCTCCATCTCCGGCGCCTGCCCCGGCCGCATCACCGTCTCGTGGTCCAACGCCACGCCGAGCCGGCCCATGGGCATCGCGCTGGCCAACAGCACCGGCAACTTCGTCATCCCCGGCGGCGCCTGCGCCGGCACGCAGACCGGCCTGAGCAACAGCGG
>WYBR01000070.1 GCA_011525805.1 Vicinamibacteraceae bacterium | reverse complement strand
CGGCGCATCGACGACCTCCGCTTGGCGTCTCTCAGCGCGTCTCACCGGCGCCGTCGGCGGCGCCCGCGCCGACCTCGCGCATCTCGTCCCAGAGCAGCGGCCGCACCGCTTCGTCCTTCGACCCCGCGGCCCACGCGGCGTTGAGCCACAGGCCCGTCACGATGTCGATCCGTCGCCCACCCGATCCATCCTCCGCCTCGACGAGCAGCCAGTAACTCCGCTGCGGCTGCTCCGCGGAAGCGCCGAGGTAGTCGCCCGAGATGGCGACGCGGCCGGCGGCGTCAGTCACGGCCCGGCCGTCGGGCGACCGGTCAGCGGCGACGCCCTGAAACTGCGTGTTCTCGAGGCCCATCGGCAGCGAGCGATACCACGTCACGCGGCGTCCCGCCAGCGGGCGTCCCGCGGCGTCCTTCAACTCGACGACGAGCGTCGCGGGCAGCCAGTTCCACTGGTGCCCGTAGGGGTTGGCCGTGTCTTCGCAGGCGCCGACGCGCGAGACGCCGGCCTTGCTGTTGGCGATCGCGGCGGCGAGCGCGCCGAGGCGCGGCGGCTGGCAGGCACTGTTCATCAGGTCGCCTCGGAACGGCTCGGACAGGTCGATCGCTTCATCGGTGCGGCCGGGCAGCGCGCCAGCGGAGACGGCGTAGATGTAATAGTCCGGCACACCGCGGAAGTGCATCAGTTCGTGCCACAGCGCCTGCTCGCCCCAGTCGGACCAGAGGTCTTTGCCCTGCTCGGCCGCGTGGAAGTTGTGGCCGATCGAATACTGCTCGAGCCAGAAGCCCGCGAGAGGCCCCTTCTCGTCGCACGCGATCACGACGTCGTACTTCGGGTGATCGTCAAAGAGCGCCGGCCGCTCGAATCCCGCCGCCGAGTCCGCCGGCCGGTCGAAGAGTTCGACGCGCTCGATGCGGAAGCGATCGACGATCGGCGCGCGGCGCAGCCCGGCCTCCGCCGGCGCTTCGGTGCGCTCGAAGAGTTCGTGCAGCGCTTCGAGCGAATCGCGCATGGCGCGGGTGAATGATCCGAAGCGCTTGTTGCCCGCATCCCAGGTGCGGCGTTCGACGAGCAGGGCGACGCGCATGGCTTTTTCGCTGTGGAGCGTGGCCTGGTCGGTCTCCTCGAGTTTGTGGACTTCGGCGTTGTAGACGAGCGCGCGGATGGGCTGGTTGTAGGGGATCGCCTCCGGCGCGAGGGCGATGGTGACGGCCTTGGATTCGCCGGGCTGGAGGTAGCCGATCTCCTGCCGCGCCGCCGCCGTCCCCCAGTCGATCGCGGCATAGACCTCGGACGACCGCAGGTTGAAGAGAAACGCCGTGAGACTCACCTCGCCTCCCTCGGGCCGCCGTGGACCGTCGCCGATTTCGCGCACCTCGACCTGCGGCTCGAGCGCGAGGTACTCGATGATGAGATCGTCGTAGCGCTGGCCGCGCGCGGCGCTGACCTGAGCCGACGCGCCCGGAGCGATCGCCAGCGATGCGAGAAGAGACAGGGCGAGCGCCAGGAGCGCCACGGATCCGCGCGAGAATTGGGTCGCTTTCATGGTTGCGGATCATAGGCGAAACGGCCCGCAGCGCCGACGGAAACGCTCAGAAGCCGCCGCGCGGCGCGCGGGGGAACTTCACGTACGGAAGGCGAAAATCCCCGCCGCGGCCGCGAATGACGACCTCGTCGGCGCGAACCACATCAGGGCCGAATTCCTGATACCCCGTCGCCGCGGTGAAGGCGACGAAGTCATCCTGCTCGATGCCGTCGCCCGAGACGCCCACCGCGCCCACGAGCACGCCGTTCTTGTAGAGGGGCACGCTGCCGGGGAAGATCTGGATGCCGTTGGTCGCCGGCAGTGAGACATCCACGACTCCGCCGCCGCCGATCACGCCGTCCTCGAACGCCTCCAGCGCGAGACCTTCGTCGCCGAAGGCGTCGAAGTCGGCGAGGAACGCGACGAGATTGGTCGTGAGCAATTCGACCTGGAGGCCGGTGTTGAAGACGCTGAAGCGGTCCGGACTCTGGGCGCTGAATGGGCCGGGCATCGTGCCGGGAATCCCGTCGGGCAGGAAGGGGCGCGAAAGGAACCCGCCCGTGCGGTCGGAGATGGCCACGCTGCCGTCGAGCCTCACTCCCAGCGCTGCGGCGTTGTCAACAAACGTCGAGAACGCGCCGCCCTCGGCGGCGCTGAGCAGCGCCGCGGCGTCGTTGCGGCTGAACATCGCCGCCGTCCGCGCCTTCTGCACCGACACGTCAAAGCCGAAGACCGGCGCATCGGCCGAGCGGAACGTGCCGAGGAGGTTGCCGTCGACGTCGACGACGCTGACCGACACCTGCGAGATCTGCGGCCGGTCCTTGCGGATCGCGGCGCGCAGCGTGCGATTGAGATCGTGGCCCTGCCGGAGGATCGTCATGACGTCGCCCGCCGTGAGTTGCTCGCCGCTGACCATCACGCCGTCGGTGGTGAACATCGAGTTGTCGGGCAAAGTCAGTTGCAGGAGGTTCGTGAGCACCGTCACATCGTCAAAAAGCAGGGCGAACGCCTGCTCATTGCGGTTGCTCAGGCCGATCATGTAGTCCGATCCGCCCGTAGTGAGCAGACGCCCCTGCGCGAGGACCGCGTTGCGGTCACGCAGGCGCTGGGTCTCGCCGATGATCGAACCGTCGTCGGTGTCGAGTGTGATCTGCCGCCCCGTCGTGGCGTTGTGGGCGACGAGGATGTCGTCGCTTGCATCGGGTGTGCCGCGGTCGTCGTACATCAGTGCCGAGAGGTCGTGTCCGTTGCGCACGGCGCCGCCGGTGCTCGCGGCGAGGTCGGTGACGACGGTGAGGCCCGAGCCGTCCAGCGCGAGGCGCACGAGATGACGCGCCGAGCCGAGCGCCCGCACCGCGTATGCCTCCGCGGCGCCTGGCGCGGTGGAGAGGGTGAAGGACTGCACGCGGCCGTCGAGCGCGGTCGTGAGTTCGGTGTAGTTGCCGCCGATGGTGAAGTCGCTCGCGTCGATGCGGTACATCTGGCCCGTCACGCGCGAGAGGCCGACCATGTCACGGCTGCCGCCATCTTCACAAACGACAGCATCGCGCAGCAGCGCCTCGGACACGGCGAGCGTCTGCGGCGCGGCGAGGGCGCCGGTCGAGATCGTGAGGCGCCGCGCATCGCGCGTCGCACCGTTGAGAATGATGAGCGTGTCATCGCCGCCGACGCCCGGCGTGCCAGCGTCGTCGAAGATCATGGCGGTGATGAATTCGCCCGGCGCGAGTTCGTTCGCCCCGCCGTCGGAGATGTTCTCGATGAGCGTGACCGCGCCCGAGGGCACGTCGATGCTGATGAGTTCGCGCGCTCCCGCAGCCGCGGTGCGCACAGCGTAGACCGTCGAGCCCTCGCCCAGCGCGATCGCCTCGAGGCGCCCCGTCGAGAAGGCGTCGATCGTCTCGCCGATGATCGGGCCGAGGGTGGTGGGCGTGAACATCGTCGGCGGACTGGTGCGCGGCGTGATGAGCACGTCCGCCAGCCCGCCTCCCTCGAGCACATCGAGATCCGGCAGCACGCCAAGCGACGCGAGCGACGGCGGCTCAATGTTGGCGAAGTCCAAGCGGATGCCGTCGAGGAAGATGCGATCGGCCCGGATGGCGCGCGGCGGCCTGAAGCCGATCTGCCCCGCCACGGCGATGCGCTCTTCGAGCGTCGCCCGCCCGCCGATCGGGCTGGGGTCAAACGTGTACGTGCCGTCGAGTTCAACGCCCGCGCCGCCGAGGAGTTGCCCGTTGCGGTAGAGCGGCACGCCGCCGGGATCGGCCGACAAGCCCAGCGGCAGGCGGTTGATGTCGCTCGTGGGCAGCGAGGAGAACTGCACGCCGAAGAGCGGCCCGGAATCCTGGAAGCGCACGCCCGGCGGGAAGTTGGGCTGGATGATCTGACCGGCCGTGCGCGTCGTGAACGCATTGCCCGTCGTCGAGAGAAACGCGGCGGTGCCCGCTTTCGTCACGGCCGTGATGGATGAGGCGACGGTCACGCCTTCAAGTCCGCCGCTGCCCCCGCCGGTGATCGTCGATGTGCCGGGGTCGGGCGCGAGTGAGCCGTCGGTCATGCGCACGGCGGCAAGGATGTTGCCCTCGCGGTCGGTCACGGCGAGCGTTGCGTTCACGCCCAGTTGCGTCGCGCGGGCGATCATCTGTTCGAGAATCTGCCGCACGTCAAGTTCGGTCAGCGCTGCGGCGGCATCGGGCAGGGGATCGATCACCGCCGTGCCGAGAATCCCCGCGCGCAGGTCATCGCTCTTGCCGTCGAGGCGCCAGCCGCGCACGCTGAGGCGATCGATCTGCGCCGCGTAAACGCCGGGATTCGGATGCTCGCTGTGGACGCCGGCGACGTAGCCGCCGATGGTCAGTCGCCCGATGGAGCCGCCTTCGAGAATCTCGTGGTTGCGAAAGAGGCCGTCTTCGCCGGGATCGCCTCCCGAGGCGAGGATGGAGTCGAGCAGGTCGCCGCCAATGCGACCGCTGCCGATGGGCGCGACGGCGAAGGTCGCATGGTCGAGAGACAGGTCCGCATCGAGGGCCGCGCCCGCGAGGATCATCGAGTCGCGGACGCCGCCCTTGATGGTGATGCGTCCGAAGCCGCGCTCTGCCGCGAGGATCGAGTCGGCCTGCACGTCGCGTCCGAGGCGCAGGTGCGTCAGTTCACCTTCGACGGCAAGGCGCGTTCGATCGATTGTGCCGAAAGTCTCGGTGCGGTTGCCGGTGACACCAAGGCGAGCGAGATCGCCGCCGATCCGTCCCGAGACGTTTGAGAGTCCCTGCGTCCGCCATGTTTCGATTGAGCCGCCGATGACGAGTTCGGTGTCGAGGATGAGACCGGCCAGGCCGCCGCGATCAAGCGTGATGCAGCGGCCGAGGTCTCCGCCGGCGGTGATCGCGCTCGAAGCGAGATTGCCCGAGCGGATGATGATGGCGCCGGCGGCGCCGGCGATCGCCACGTCGGCCCCGACGACGTCGCCAAGGAATCGCGCGAGGCCCAGGTCGCCGCGGATGCTCATTGCCGTGCGATCGCTGAGTTCGCCGCGGACTGCGGCGAGATCGAGTCGATTGAGCGGGCCGTTGACGTCGATGCCCGCGCCGATGAGCGTGACGCGGCGCAGATCGAGTCGATTGAGCGCCCCATCGGCGGTGAGCGAGCCGAGGGTCGTTGCCTCGTCTCCCTCGTGGTCGCGGAGTACGTCGATGCGCAGTGTCGTGCCCGCATCTACGCCGCGCAACTCGACGCGTTCAAGGTCTGCGAAGTCGGCCGCATCATTGGAGAGAGTGAGTTCGGCCGTACCGCGGCCGATGAGCCGTACGAGAACCGTATCGCCGTCGGCGTCGTGGAACTCGAATCGCCGCAGGTCGCCGCCGAGAACAGCGGCGGAGAGCAGCGCCCGTTTCTCGAGCGCCTCGAAGCGCGGCCGCGGATGAAGCGCCGGGCCGCGGGCCAGGACGAAGTTCCGGCGATCGCGGGGACGGGGCGCCTTCATCGAAGGGAACCTCCTCAGATCGTGTCCACGGGGCGGTCCGGGGCGAGGGCCCCTTTCCCAGCATCATGACGCGCTGGCGGCGGATGTCCACTTTCGCCGGGTTCGTGTTGACTGGCCGGCGACGGAATCCTTAGATTCGGCTGGGAAAAGCGGAGCAGACCGCAAGGGAACCCATATGCCTGCTGGCCCGGAGAGCGGCGCAGCGGCCCGCAACATCATCGGTCGAGCGGAGGGGATCATTGCTCGCTGGCCGGGCGGCTGCGGGCGGTCGCTGTGGCAGCGCCTCACCATCATCCAGGATGAGCCGGCCGACCTCGCGCTGGGCCTGTGGTTTGCCTGCGCCGGCTCTCAGGTGCAGGTGTGCTGCCCCGATGAGCGGCCGTGGGTCCGGCCGCGCGACGACGCCCTGATGCCCGCGCTGCGCGACGCCATCGTTCAGCGCGAGCCGCGCCTCCTCACCCACCCCCTCGACGGCCTCCAGCACGACAACTACCACCGCCGCTGGGGCTTCGCGTATCTCCACGGGACCGACGAGGGTCTCTCCGATCAGATCGAAGGGCCCGTCGAGATCGTCATCTTCGACGGCCTCGCGCGCCTCGGCCGCGACCCCGAGGCGATGCTCCGGCTGATCCACGGGCGCACGCAGTGGAGTTCGTCGATCGAGATCGTGCCGCGCGAGAGCGATGCGGATGTTGAGGCGGCGCTGCGGAGGATCGAACAAGCCGCCGTCGCCGTGGGATTCGGCGTGCGCCCGCCGGACAATTCCGCTGCCGCAGCGGCGCTGGCGGGGTTGAGTCTCGTGCGCCTTTCGGCGCCGATGTCGGACCACCCGGTGCTCGACGATGCGACGATCATGGCCCATTGCCGGGCGCGGCTGGACATTGCCGCCGCGCTGGCGAAGGGCCGCCGCGTGCTCGACGCGGGCGGGTGGGCGGGGCTCGGGGCGGAGGAGTATCTCAAGGCGGGGGCCAAGCACGTCGTCAATTTGGACATATCGCCCGAGGCGATCAGGCTCGGCCGCGAGCGCCTCGGTGACGATGAACGGGCGGAGTTCGTGCAGTGGGATCTCAACGAAACACCGCTCCCCTTCGATGACGACGCCTTCGATCTCATCGTCTGCCTCGAAGCGCTCGAGCATCTCAGCGGCCAGCGCGAGGCGATCGCGGAGTTTGATCGCCTGCTCTCGCCCGGCGGGTTGCTGCTGATCTCCGTGCCGGATCGAGATTTCGAGACGTCGTGGGACCGGATCAACCAGCACCGCAACGCGTTCCACCTCCACATCCCGTCGCGCGAGGAACTTGGGCAGTGGCTCGATCGCTTCGATTCGATTCGCTGGCTGCGGCAGGCGGACGTTACGGGCTCGCTCGTTTTCGAGGAGGAGGCTTCAAGCGCGCCGGGAGGAGGCCGTTTCGAGGTTCAACGGCCGTGGTCCGTCGAGGCGGCGGGGCCGCAGGTCATCATGGCGGTGTGCGCCAAGGCCGGCGCGAGGGGCAAGGGTCGCTTGCGAGCGAGGAAAGCCGCGGCGCTGCTGTCGGAACTTCGCCTCCATACCAGCCAGTCCGATCGCATTCTCGAACTTCGCCGCGACGAAACGGCGCTGCAGCGCCGCGTGCGCGAGGAGCGATTCGAATGGTGGAGCCGCGCCAACGCCCTCGAGGGTCAGTTGCACGAGGTGAACGCGGGTCTGGAAGCGGCGAAGCGCGAGACGGAGCAGTGGCGCGGCCGGGTGAAGACCGACGAGCAGGTCGCGGCGCTGCAGCAGCGCTTCGACCAGACGCAGGCGGCCGTCGAGGCGATCGCCGCGGAACTCGCGGCCGCCCGAGCCCAGCGCGAGCGCGAGGCGGCCAACTGGCTCAAGGAGATCAACCACCACGCCAACGTGTTCAACGAGGCGCAGCGGCAGCGAAGCGAGACGGCCGGCGAACTCCGGGCCGCGCAGCAGGCGCTCGCCGAGCGGCAGTCCGGCGAGCAGCGCCTGGCGGAGCGCCTGGAGCACCTGACGCGCGATCTCGAAGCGGCGCGCGGGCAGGCGGCGCGACAGGAAGCGGCGCTGCGCGAGGCGGCCGCCCGGTTCGAATCGCTGCGAGTGCAGGACGCCGAAGGCCGCGCCGCCCTCGCTGCCGCGGAAGCGCGGGCGGCCGGGCTGAGCGCGGAAAACGAGCGCCTCCGCCTGCGCCTTGAAACCACTGCGGCCGAACACCTCGCTGAGCGCGAGGCCGAGCAGCGCCGCCGCGAGCAGATGCACACGGAACTGACGGCCCAGATCAGCCGCCTCTCGGCCCGCCTCGACGACGACCGGCGCCAACTTCTCCGACGGATCGAGTCGCTGCTGGAACAGTCGCTCGAACAGGTCGATCGCCGGTGTTTGACGGTCGAGGGAAAGGTCTACGATCTGGAGGATGGCCTGGACCGACCGGCCGTGAGTCCCCACCGCAACGGGAGTCCCGCCTCGTGACGCTTCCGCCCTCGATCGCCGGCCCTGAAGGCCGCGGCGCCGATGCCTCTGTTCCGTCCCCCGCCGGCATGGCCGGCGCGGCCGACCTCGATGCGCTGGCGCTGGCGGTGCGCCAGTGGCACGACGAAGGCGGCGTGGCGGTGCATTCCGGCACGCTGGCGGCCGGCCCCTGGCTCGATCTCTTCAGCGCCTTCGTGCTGGCGCAGGTGGCGGCGTGCGGGGCGCGGCCGATCGGCAGCCACGCGCCGCTGTGGCGACTGGACGTCTCCGGCCCGCTGCCGTCGCTGACGCGCCTGGCGCCGCTGCCGCCGGGTGAGTTGACGGCGGTCGTTCCGACGTCGCGAGCCAATCTCTCCATCAAGGCGATGATGTGGCTCCGCCGCGCCGGGGTGACGGACCTGTGGCTTCTCGACGATCGCGGCTGGGTGCGCGTACACGTGGCCGAGGTGCTCGCCGACCTGCTGGCGCGCCGGCGCATCAAGCCGCTGCTTCGCCGCCTTTTCCCCGGCCTGCTCATCGACCACGAGCAAGCCGCCGCGGGCCTGGGCCGCTGGCTGCGCCGCGCCGAGCCGGCGCCCGCCTTGCCCGAGGGCGAAGTGATCGTGCATCCGATCGCGTCGAAGCGCGGCGGCGACGCCGAGTCGGCGTGGAGGCAGTTCATCGAGCGCGACAACGCTTCGTTCAAGCCGGCGGCGGCGCTTCCGGAGCGGCCTCTGCGCATCATTCAATACACCGGTTGCCTCTACAGCGGCGGGGCGGAGCGGCAATTGTGCAACACCGCGCTGGGCCTGGTGCAGCGCGGCCATGAGTGCCTGGTGCGCACGCAGCACGATCTCGTCGGCCAGCATGGGCACTACCTGCCGCTGCTGAGCCGGGCGGGCGTTGACGCCCGGCGCGCCGGGAGCGGCCTGCGCGTCGATGCCGCGGCGCTGGAGCGCGTCCGGTGGGACCTCATCGCCGCGGCCCCGGACGCGATTCGCTCCTACGTCGCCAACCTCGCGCTCGAACTCGCCGCGCACCGGCCCGACGTGCTGCACGCATGGCTCGATCATCCGAATGTGATCGCGGGCCTGGCGGGGATCGCGGCGGGCGTGCCCAGCGTGATCCTGAGCACGCGCAACTACAACCCGACGCACTTTCCGCGCTTTTACTCGCCCTTCGTGGACTGGTACCGCGTCGCGGCGCCGAGCCGGCGCATTCACTGGATGGCCAACTCGCATCGCGGCGCGGCGAGTTACGCCGAGTACGTCGGGCTGGACGAGTCGCGCTTTCACATCGTGTTCAACGGCCTGTTCCGCGAGCACTTTGACCGGCCGACGCCGGCACAGCGCCTCGCGGCGCGGCGGCGGCTGGGCCTGCCGCCCGAGGCGCCGGTCGTCGCGGTCGTCAACCGTCTCGATGAGGAGAAGCAGCCGGAACTGATGCTCAAGGTCATCGCCCTGCTTCGCGAACGGCTGCCGGGCCTGCGCGTCGCGGTCGCGGGGAGCGGCCCGCTCGAGGCCGACGTCCGCGCCATCATCGCGCGGCGTGGCCTGGCGCGGAACATCGCCCTGCTGGGGCGCGTGGACAACGTCGTCGAGATCATGAGCGCCGCTGACGTTCTGCTGCTCACGAGCCGCTACGAGGGCTGTCCCAACGTCGCGCTCGAGGCCCAGCACGTCGGCATCCCCGTGGTCGCGACCGACGCCGGCGGCACGCCCGACGCCGTCGCCCACGGCGAGACTGGCTTTGTCTGCGGCGTCGATGACGTGGCCGGGCTGGTCATCAGCCTCCAGAAACTCCTGCAGGACTCCGGGCTGCGCGAGCGCTTCGGCCGCGCGGCGCAGGCGTACGTCGATGATCGCTTCAACCTCGACCGGATGGTGGACCTGACCTGCGGCGTCTACGAAACGGCGCTGCGCGGCGGCGGTGCGCGGATCGAAACGCCCGCCCGGACCCTCAGCCGCGCGCCAAGCGCCGAGGCAGCGCCGGCCGCGAGCGACGACGGCCCGCCCGCGATCCACACCATCGCCGCCCAACCCGTGCGCACCTGACCGCTGGAGACCTTGATGTCGCAGACGATGCACCACGCTTCCACCCACGCTCTGGCCGTCGATGCGCCCCTTGATCCCGCCGCGCTCGCGGAGGTTCGATACGCGATCGACAACGGCTTTGAGTGCGCCAAGACGATGGCGAACCACCTCGCGCGGCGGATGCACCCTTTCCCCGACCTCTCGGGGCTGCGCATCGCGGAACTGGGCACGCCGAATCGCTTCGGCCCGATGCTCGTCTGCCGCGCCTTCGGCGCGGAGATCGCCGCGATCAATACGCACTTCGTGAAGTGGAGCGAGGGCAGCCCGGCCTGTCTCCGCGCGCTGGCCCGCGTCGGGGCGGAGGAGTATCCCGAAGCCGACTGGTCCTTCATCGATGACGTTCTCGCTGCCGGTTCGTACGAATCGCCGGCGCTGGCGCTGCACACGATCGCCTCGCTCTCCGGTCCGCTGGCGATCGACGACGCTTCGTTCGACTGCATCGTGAGCAACGCGATCCTCAACCAGGTGGACCTGCCGAGCCTGCTGCCGGAGTTGTGCCGCATCACCCGGCCCAACGGCTTCGGCATCCATCAGGTCGACTTCCGTGACTCGCGCGACTACGCCAGGCCACTCGAGTTCCTTACCTTCGCGGACGAAGCGGTCGCGAAGGAGCGGGCGGCGGGTCGCTGGACGCGCGGCAACCGGCTGCGTCCCGACGAGATGCGCGACCTGTTCCGCAAGGTGGGATTCCGCGTGGAGCACTTCGGGCCGAACCTGCTCGCCGAAGAGGGCTATCTGGCGTCGCTGCGGCCTCGGCTGGCGCCGCGCTTTGCCGCGATGCGCGATGAGCAGTTGCGTCCCATCAGCGGCCGCTTCTACCTCCGCGCGATCACCGATGCGCAGGTGCGCGAAGATGTCGAGTATGCCGTGCGCGTGGCGGATGAGTACGTGCAACTCATCTGCGGCGAACTGGGCCGGCGCAGCGATGAGGCGATGCCGCTCGCCCCGCCATTGAATGGACGCGGAGACCGTTCAACGTCGAGGGCCGATAGTGTCCATTCAGTGGCGGGGCTGCGCCTGCTCGAACTCGGCCCCGGCCGGCACTTCGGCACGCCGCTGATCCTCCACGCCTTCGGCGCGCGCGTCGCCGTGCTCGACAAGTACCTGGCCGACTGGGACGAGGTCTATCACCCGCGCTTCTACCGCTTCCTGCGCGAGGCGGTGGGGGCGAAGTGGCCGCGGCGCGACTGGTCTTCGCTCGACCGCATCATCAATGCAGCCGACCACCTGCCCGACATCATCGCGCAGGATCGGACCGACCTCGCCGAGCCGCCCAGCGGCTATGCCGACGCGTCGTTTGACGTGATCGTCTCCAACGCGGTGCTCGAGCACGTGGGCGACGTTCCCAAAACGGCGGCGGAGATGGCGCGCCTGACCGCGCCGGGCGGGATCAACATCCACCAGGTCGACTTCCGCGACCACCGAGACTTTTCGCGCCCGCTCGAGTTCCTCACCATGCCCGACGAGGCGTACCGGCGGCTCTTTGACGAGATGATGAACGGCAACGGCAACCGGGTGCGCCACGAGGCGATGGGGGAGGATTTCCGGCGCAGCGGCTTCGAGATAAGGCGCTTTGACGCCAACATCTGGGCGCCGGCCGAGCACCTCGCCGAGGTCCGGCCGCGGTTGCAGCCCCGGTTCGCCGCGCTGAGCGATGCGCAACTGGCGGTGGTGAGCGGCCGCTTCTTTCTCAAGCGCCTCGGCGAGGGGCCGATCGCCAAGAAGGTGGCGGCCATCGACCTGACCGACGACCGCTGGGCCGTCGAGGGCGCCCTCGACGAGCACGTGCGCTACGCGATCGTCAACGGCGTGTACTACGCCTCGGCAGTGGCGCAGCAGTTCGGGCGCGGCGCGATGCCGGGGTCGAGCGATCACTACTCCAAGCGCTACGGCGTGCTGCCGGACCTGCGTGGCCTGTCGATTCTCGAACTCGGCCCCGGGCCGAACTTCGGCACGATGCTCCTCTGCCGCGCCTGCGGCGCCCAGGTCGCCGTCTTCGACAAGTACCTCGCGCAGTGGGACGCGAAGTATCACCCCCACTTCTATCGCGCCCTCAAGCGCGAGTGCGAGTCGCACTTTCCCTACGCCGACTGGTCGGGCCTCGACCGGATCATCGGGGCGTCGCGGCACGATGAGTCGATCGTCCGCGCCGCCGCCGGCGACCTCGCCGAGCCTCCCTGCTCCTTCGACGACGCCTCCTTCGACGCGATCGTCTCCAACGCCGTGCTTGAGCACATCGGCGACACGGCCGCGATGGCGGGTGAACTCGCGCGGCTGACGCGGCCCGGCGGCGTCGGCGTCCACCAGGTCGACTTCCGAGACCACCGCGCGCAGGATCGTCCGCTGACCTTCCTCACCATTCCGGAAGAGAGCGCGGCGCAGACGTTTCTCACATCGCGCAACAGCCAGG
This sequence comes from Vicinamibacteraceae bacterium, assembly GCA_011525805.1. GTDB lineage: Bacteria > Planctomycetota > Phycisphaerae > Phycisphaerales > UBA5793 > UBA5793. Next base: position 135,808 of record WYBR01000070.1, on the reverse strand, counting down.
GCAACCGGGTGCGCCCGCACGAACTGGCGTCGGACTTCGCCGCGGCGGGGTTCGTCGTCGAGAGCGTCGAGCCCAACATGTTCGCTTCGCCCGAGCATCTCGCCGAAGTCCGGGCGCACCTCATCGACCGTTTTGCCGCGATGGGCGATGAGCAGTTGATGATCGTCAGCGCCCGCTTCTTCGTCCGGCGAAGCGGCGCGGAGCAGGGGGCGGGCGCCGACGACGCCATCGCGCGCGTCTTCGCCCAGCCGCGCGCGGATGAGGCCGCCGCAGCCGCGGCGGGCACCGACGGCGACGAGTTCACCGACGTCCTCAACGACCAGGTCGGCTACTGCCTGCGCAACGCGATCGACTACGCCTACTGCATCGGCCGGCACTTCGGCCGCTTTTCCGGCGAACTGCCCGACTTCGCCAAGGTGACCGTGCTTGACGACATTCCCGATCTCACGGGCCTGAGCGTGCTCGAACTCGGCCCCGGGCGCAACTTCGGCAGCATGCTCATCTGCCAGGCGCTGGGCGCGCGCGTCGCGGTGCTCGACAAGTATCTCGCGAAGTGGGATCCGTCGTATCATCCGCGCTTCTACGCGGGCCTGAGGGCGGCGGCGGCCAGGCGCCTGCCGCGCGCGAAGTGGGACGGGCTGGCCGCGATCGTCGCCGCGGGGCGGCACCTCAGAGAGACGATCGCCCAGCACGCCTGCGACCTCGCCGCGCCGCCGAGCGACCTGCCGGACAGCTCGTTTGACGTCATCGTCTCCAACGCCGTGCTCGAACACGTCGGCGACACGTACCTGACCGCGTGCGAACTGGCGCGTCTCACAAGGGGCGGCGGCCTGGGCGTTCACCAGGTCGATTTCCGCGACCACCAGAACTTCGACCGCCCCTACGACTTCCTCCGTTACGACGACGAGGAGTATCGCCGCATCTTCCTGCGCAGCCGCAACGAGAACGGCAACCGAGTGCGCTCGCACGAACTCGTGGAGGACTTCCGCCGCGCCGGGTTCTCGATCGATCGCGTGGATGAGAACCTGCTGGGGACGCGGGAGCAACTGGCGGCGGTCCGGCCTCTGCTCTCGGCCCGCTTCGCGGCGATGAGCGATGAGCAGTTGCTCGTGCTTTCGAGTCGCATTTTCGTGCGCCGCACCGCGCAGCCCGCCCCGACCGAGTCCTTCGAGCGGCGCCGCGGGATCGGATCGTTCGTGAGACGATTGGTGGGAGGAGCGTAGCCGCGCCCGGCGCGCTGCCGATCATGACGGAAGTGCTCACTCCATCGCGCCAACCCGTTGAAGTCGCCGCGTCCGCGACGGGGGCTTCGGCCGTCAACCTGCGGCTCCCGCCGCAGGCTGCTTCTCAGTCCTCAAGCCCCGAGCCTCGCGCCGCGATTGCCGTGAGCGGCCTCTCCAAACTCTACAAGATCTACTCCAGCCCTTCGCAGATTCTCAAGGAACTGATCGTCCGCCGCCCGCTCTACAAGCCGCACTGGGCGTTGCGCGACGTGTCGTTCACGGTGAAGCGCGGGGAGATCGTCGGCGTCGTCGGCGCCAACGGCGCGGGCAAGAGCACGCTCCTGCGCATCCTCGCCGGCACGCTCGACCACACTCAAGGCTCGTTCCGCATCGCCGGCAACCTCCGCGCCATTCTCCAACTCGGGACCGGCTTCCACGAGGAGTACACCGGCCGCGAGAACATCTTCATGGGCGGTTACTGCCTCGGTTACACCAAGGCCGAGATTGAAGAGTCGATCGACTGGATCATCGACTTTTCCGGCCTGGGGCACGTCATCGACCAGCCGTTTCGCACGTATTCCAGCGGGATGAAGTCTCGCCTTACTTTCGCCGTCACCTTTTGCCGCCGACCGGACATTCTCATCGTCGATGAAGCCCTGGCGACGGGCGATCTCGCCTTTCAGCAGAAGTGTACGAACCACATCCTTGACCTGTGCACCGGCGGGGCGACGGCGCTGGTCGTCTCGCACAGCATGTTCTTCATCGAGACGCTCTGCTCGCGCTCGCTCTACCTGCGGCGAGGCGAACTCGCGGCCGACGGCCCGAGCCGTGAGATTACGCAGATGTACGAGAAGGAACTGCTCGCGGAGTTTGCGAAGACGACGAAGGGGCGCGGCGCGGGGGTGGCTGGGGCGAGGGCGGCGGGGGCGTTGGGTGATTCGGGGGCGATCCGCGACGAGGACGCCGCGGCTCGCGGCGCGCCGCCCGTTGATGAGGATGATCCTTCGGTGCCGCCGCTGTCGCCGGAGGTGCAGGCGCTGCTTGACGATCCCGAAGACCGCTGCCCGCCGATCCTGCATCTCAATCTCGTCCGCCTCGCCTCGGTGCGCGTGCTGGACGCCACGGGCGAGCCGCGAGACCGCTTCCACACCGGCGAGCCCGTGACGGTCGAAATCACCGTGGACAGCAGCGTGCGCAAGGACAACGTCGCCATCGGCGTGCAGATCTTCAACGAGGCGGACATTCACGTGCTCACTTCGACGAACCTCACACAACTCAACGAGACGGGGCGACCCTCGCCGCAGCGTCTCAACCTCCGGCGCGGCCGGCAGGTCTTCCGCGTCGAGTTCCCGAGGCTGTTCCTGTGCGACGGCAAGTACCATGTGGGAGTGGGCATCGCACCCAAGGCGCGGCACTTCACTCCGGCCGATCAGTTGCTGCGACGGTGGCGCGTTGCGTCACTGGGCTTCTACCGCGATGACCTTCCCTTCAAGCAGATCTATGACCCGCCCTCTCGGTGGAGCAAAGCGGCGCATGAGTGCCCCCGCACCGCCTGAACGAGGACATTCGCGCGTGATGGAGGGGAGTCGCTGATGGGCCTGGCGCTGCCGATCGTCCGCTGGCTCATCGAGCGGCAGCGTGCCCGCGCGCCGGGGAGGTCGGTGCTCACGCTGGGCGTGCAGGACATCGGCGCCACAGAGTCGGAGGTCCGCGACCTGCTCGAGGGGCGGCCCGTCGCCGCGCCGATCCAGGCGCTCGCGCCGGGATCCGGCGTTGCCGCGGATCGCTTCTTCTCTCTCCTGGGCTTTCGGGAGTATCACGCGCTCGATCTGTTCGGCGGCGAAGGCGCCTCGATCCTCCACGACCTCTCGCAGCCTCCGCCGCAGCCGTGGCGCGGCCGCTTCGATCTGATTATCGACGGCGGAACGATTGAGCACATTTTCGACATTCCCGCGGCCCTTCGCGGCATCGTCGCGATGCTCCGAACCGGCGGGACCGTCCTGCATGTCTCACCCGTCGCCGGCTGGGAGAACCACGGCTTCTACTCCCTGCAGCCCCGCGTGCTCGACCAGTTCTATCGCGCCAACGGCTTCGAGATCGATGGAGGCTGGCTGGCCCGCCTGCCCCGCAGCGGCTCGCTGCGCCTTGGTGAGATCGAAGCGATCGGCTGCCTCGAAGCGCCCTTCCAGACGGACTCGCTGCGCGAATACACGCTGCTTCTCTTCGCGGCGCGCAAGCGTGAAGAGGTCTCGATCATCACGACTCCCATCGACACGCACCAGCCCGAGGCGGCGCGCGGCGCGGCGAAGTTGCGCGACGATCTGCTCTACTGGCCGCGCGAGGAGGAGTTCAACCGCATCTGCGCCGAGGGCGAAGCGCTCTGCGGCCCCGGGCCGCGCGACCGCTACTACACGATCAAGGAATGCCTGCTCTCGCTGGGCCGGCTCGACGGCGACACGGCCGAGTGCGGCGTCTACCGCGGCCTCGGCTCGTGGATCATCCGCCGCTACGCCGAGATGCTGCCGCGCCACGCCGCCTACGCCCACCACCTCTTCGACTCCTTCGCGGGCCTCTCGACGCCGACGCCCGCCGACCGCCCCGAGCCGGGAGTGAGACCATGGCGGCCGGGCGACATGAGATGGGGAATTGAAGATGTGCGGGCCGCCCTGGCGCGCTGGAGCGACCTGGCGTTTCATCAAGGCTGGATCCCTGCGTGCTTCGAGGCGGCGTGCGAGGCGCGCTTCGCTTTCGTCCACGTCGATGTGGATCTCTACGAACCGACGCGCGCTGCGCTCGCGTTCTTCTACCCTCGCCTCACTCCCGGCGGGATCATCATCATCGATGATGACGGGTTTCTGACGTGCCCGGGCGCGCGGCAGGCGGTGGATGAGTTCGCCGCCGGCAGCGGTGTGCGGCCGATCCGACTCACCACCGGCCAGGCGGTGCTTCTGAGGCGCTGAATGTGAGGAGGCGGAAGCCCGAAGGCGCCTCACCCCTCGCGCGGCAGGACTTTGACGTTGCGCCGGCCCTGCGGGTCGCGGCCGCGCCACAGACCGTCCGCCCGGCCCGCGAACAGACCGGCCACGCGATTGACCAGCCCCAGTGCGAGCAGCACCAGCGCGGCCAGGACGAACGCGACGGCCACGAGCAGGACCACTGGGAGAAGGACGATGATCGCGAAGGTCAGCGCCGCCGCCCGGACGACCCAGTTGGGTTGGGCGGCGATGCGCTCGCGGACCTGCCGCAGGCGCTGGGCGTTCAACGTTCGGAACTCGACTCGCATCGATGGATCATAGGGATTGCCGCGCGGCGGATTGTCGCGATTCGCAGGGTTGTCAGGGCCATCACGATTCGCGAAAGCGTGAGTTTGCATGCCCCTCCCCCGGCTTTGCGGGGGAGGGGAAGGGGTGGGGGCGACGGTATGATGTGAGGCATTCGACGAGTGCGCCACGAACGTGTCGGCGAAGCACCCCCACCCCAGCCCTCCCCGCAGAGCCGGGGGAGGGAGGCGATGACAGCGCGATCGCGCTGCCGGGGCGGCGCCGCGCTGGTGTTCGGCGAGCACCGCTTCCTCACAGGCGCGGCTCGTGCGCTTCGCTGGCGCGAAGCGCTTTGCCGTGCCCCGGCCGTGGGAAGGGTGTGGACAACCTGTTCGCACCTTGACAGACTAATCAACTCCAGTCATAGTATCAAGTCTGGTCCCCGCTCCCATATCTGGTGGGTCGCCGCGGCGGCGTTCGTCTTCCCACCACCCCGCCTACGATGCTGACAATGACCGAACAGACCCAGCCCCGATTCGTCCACCTCCACCTCCACACCGAGTACAGCCTGCTCGACGGGGGCAATCGCATCCCTGCGCTGATGCAGCACGTCAGGGCCCTCGGCATGGATGCGGTGGCGATGACGGACCACGGCAACGTCTTCGGGGCCGTCGAGTTCTACGCGCTGGCGCGCGAGGCGGGCGTCAAGCCGATCCTCGGCATCGAGGCGTATGTCGCCCCCGGCCACCGCGGCGACCGGCAGTACACCGGCGTGGCGGATGGGGGCTTTCACCTCGTCCTCCTCGCCGAGAATGACCGGGGCTGGCGGAACATCCTCAAACTCACCAGCGACTCGTACCGCAACGGCTTTTACTTCAAGCCGCGCATGGACAAGAGCACGCTGGCGCAGTGGTGCGAGGGACTGATCGCGATAAACGGGCACCTCGGTTCGAGCCTCGCGCATCACCTCCTCCGGTTCGTCCAGAACCCCGAGACGACGTCGCACTGGGATGCAGCGGTGGAGGAGGCGAAGTGGCACGCCGAGACCTTCGGCCGCAATGAAAAGGGCGAGCCGCGCTTCTACGTCGAAGTGCAGCGCAACGGCGTGCCGGAGCAGGAGGCGATCAATCCGCACCTCGTTCGCCTGGCGCGCCTCCTCGATCTGCCGCTGGTGTGCGACAACGACGCCCACTTCATGCGCGCTCAAGACTACGACGCCCACGACACGCTCTGCTGCATCTCGATGAGCAAGGGCAAGACGGAGGCGAACCGGCTGCGCTATCCGAAAGATGTCTACGTCAAGAGTCCGCAGGAGATGGCGGAACTCTTCGCCGACCTGCCCGCGGCGATCGAGAACACGATCCACATCGCCCAGCGCTGCAACGTCGAGTTGCCCGCGGGGCAGAATCACGCCCCGGTCGTCAAGCCGGTCATTCCGGCCGATCGGCTCGAATACAACGGCGGGGACCGGACGAAGTGGTACACCGAGTTCTGCGCCCGCTACGACCTCGAGCCCTTCGACGCCACCCGCGACCAGGAGACGCCCGGGGAACTCAAGCAGCGCTGCGACCGCGCCCTGCGCGAACTGAGCGAAGCCGGTCTCATCTGGCGCTACGGCGCCGACGGCGTGACGGAGGAGATCCGCGCCCGCCTCGACCGCGAACTGCGCATCCTCGCCGACAAGTCGATCTCGGCGTACTTCCTGATCGTGTGGGACTTCGTCAACTGGGCGCGGCAGCGGGGCATTCCCGCTAACGCGCGCGGCTCGGGCGTGGGAACGATGGTGGGCTACGTGCTCGGTCTCTCCAACGCCTGCCCGGTGCGCTACGGCCTGCTCTTTGAGCGCTTCACCGATCCCGACCGCAGTGAGTACCCCGACATCGACATCGACATCTGCCAGGACGGCCGCGCCGCCGTCATCGAGTACGTCCGCCACAAGTACGGCCACGTGGCGCAGATCATCACCTTCGGCACGCTCAAGGCTCGTGCGGCCATCAAGGACGTCGGCCGCGTCTTCGGCCTCACGCCCGGCGAGACGCAGCGCCTGGCCAACATGGTGCCCGAGGGGCTCAACGTCTCCATCGATGATGCCCTCGAAAAGGAGCCGGACCTCCGCAAGGAGTACGACTCGCGCGAGGAGATCCGCACGCTCATCGACACGGCCCGGGCGCTGGAGGGTCAGGTTCGTCACGCGGGGGTGCACGCCGCGGGCGTCGTCATCGCCACACAGCCGCTCGACAACATCATCCCCCTCTGCCGCCCCACCGGCGCCAAGGCCGGGGAAGGCGAAGCGCTCACGCAGTGGGACGGGCCGACGGTCGAGAAGTTCGGCCTGCTGAAGATGGACTTCCTCGGCCTGCGCACGCTCTCGATCATCGAACGGGCCAGGCAACTCATCCGCGAATCGCTCGGCGAAGAGGCGATCCGCGCGGCGCTGGGCGTTGACGATCCGAGCCGCGACCCGCTTGATCTCGAACGCCTGGAGTATGACGATCCGCGCGTCTTCGAGTTGTTTGCGCGCGGCGACACGGCGGGTGTGTTCCAGTTTGAGTCGGGCGGGATGCGCAAACTCCTGATGGAGATGAAGCCGGACCGGCTTGAAGACCTCATCGCCGCCAACGCGCTCTACCGCCCCGGCCCGATGGACCTCATTCCCCACTACAACCGCCGCAAACACGGACAGGAAGAGGTTCCAACCGTCCATCCCATCGTCGATCGCTTCACGGCCGAGACGTATGGCGTGATGGTCTACCAGGAGCAGGTCATGCAGATCTGCCACGAACTGGGAGGCATCCCGCTCCGCGCCGCCTACACACTCATCAAGGCCATCTCCAAGAAGAAGGAGAAGGTCATCAACGAGCAGCGGCCCGTCTTCATCGAGGGCGCCGCCCGCCAGGGGCTGGATCGCCGCAAGGCCGAGGACCTCTTCGATCTCATCCTCAAGTTCGCGGGGTACGGTTTCAACAAGAGCCACTCGACGGGCTACGCCATCGTCGCCTACCAGACCGCGTACCTCAAGACGTACTTCCCGAACCAGTACATGGCCGCGGTGCTCACCTATGAATCGCAGGCGCAGAAGGTCTCGGACTGGATCGCGTACCTCGAAGACTGCCGCCGCGCCCTCTTTCCCGACGGGCACGCGGGCATCGACGTCAAGCCGCCGGACATCAATCTCTCCGCAGCCGATTTCTCCGTCGTTTTCGATCCCGACGAGCCGCGCGATCACAACCACGGGCACGTGCGCTTCGGCCTGCGGGCGCTCAAGGGGGCGGGAGACAAGGCCATTTCGGCTGTGGTGGAGGAGCGGCGCCGGGGCGGGGCGTTCCGCTCGCTCTTCGATTTCTGCGAGCGCGTGCCGCTGAGCCATGTCAACAAGGCGACGATCGAGGCGCTCATCAAGGCCGGGGCGTTTGATTCGGTTCACGGCATGGCGCAGCGCGCGGCGATGGTGGAGGCGATCGACGCGGCCGTCCGCGCCGGCCAGTCCCTCGCCGCCGATCGCGCTTCGGGTCAGGGCTCGCTCTTCGGTCTCGGCGAGGCGGTTCCCGCCGAGGAGAAGAACGCCGCCGAGACGCCCCTTCCCCGCACCGCGCCGTGGGACGTTCAGCAGGCGCTCATGAACGAGAAAGAAGTTCTCGGCTTCTTCGTCTCCAGCCATCCGCTCGAGCGCTACCGCGCGCAGATCGAGACGTTTGGCTCGGCGACGACGCTCGAAGCGGCCGAACTCGATCACGACAAGCCCGTGGTCATCGGCGGCATGCTCACGCGCGTGCGCCCGCTGCTCGTGCGCAACGGCCGCAGCGCCGGGCAGAAGATGGCGATGATCACGATCGAGGACCTGCACGGGCAGATCGACGGCGTGCTCTTCGCCGACACGTTCGCCGAGTGCGGCGAGGCGCTCACGGACCACGCGATGATCTTCATCGTCGGGCAGGTGGACAAGTCGCGCGGCGCGGCGAGCATCAAGATCGATCGCGTCATTCCGATGAACCGTGCCGCGTCTGAACTCGCCGGCTCGATCGAGATTCACCTCGACGAAGGCGAGCAGGCCGAAGCGACTCTCGCCCTTCTCAACGGCGAACTCCAGCGCCAGGCGCGGCTCAATGGCTCAGGCGGCCGGCCCGTGCCCGTGCGGCTTCACCTCTACGCCGACCGTCGGCACGTCATCTTGGAGCCTTCGCGTCTGCGAGTGGCGGCGAGCGAATCGCTGCTGGGCTTCCTCCGCGAGACGATCGGCGAGGGGGCGTGTACGGTGACGGCCGGCGGCGTCCCCGAGCCGGCCCCGCGCGAGCGCCGCTGGGCGGCTGCCCCGTCGTGATCGGGAATTCACCCGAGCGTGCCGTGGCCCCAGCGGGCGGGTGATACAATGTCTCAGTGAAGACTGAACGTCCAACTCGCGCTCGAATCTACCTCGACAATTCCGCGACCAGCCATCCCAAGCCGGTCGAGGTGTACCAGGCGATGATGCGCTTCGCCACCGACGTGGACGCCTCCGCCGGCCGTGGCGGCTACGCCGAGGCGCGCGAGGCAGGGCGCCTCATGCACGAGTGCCGCGAACGAATCAATCGCCTCATCAACGGCGCCTCGCCCGACCACGTCGTCTTTACGCTCAACGGGACCGATTCGCTCAACATCGCCATCAAGGGCCTGGTCATCCAGGGCATGCGTAATCACGCGATCACCACCTGGATGGCGCACAACTCCGTCCTCCGCCCCCTCAACGCCCTCGCCGAGCGCGGCCACATGGAGCAGACGCGCCTGCCCTGCGATCCGAAGACCGGCCTGGTCGATCCCGACGACATCGCCCGCGCCATCACACCGCACACCCGACTCGTCGCGATCGTTCACGGCTCCAACGTCTCGGGGACGCTCATGCCCCTCCGCGAGATCGGCGCGATCTGCCGGGAGCGCGGCGTGCCGCTGCTCGTCGATGCCGCCCAGACGGCGGGGCACGTTCCCATCGACGTGCGCGAGATGAACATCGATCTGCTCGCCATGCCCGGCCACAAGGGCCTCATGGGCCCGCTGGGCACCGGCGTGCTCTACATTCGACCGGGCCTCGAAGAGCAGATGCGCACCATGCGCGAGGGCGGCACGGGAAGTCTCTCCGAGAGCGATGTGCAGCCGCTCAACATGCCCGACAAGTTCGAGGCCGGCAGCCAGAACGCCATCGGCGTCGCGGGCCTGAGCGCCGGGGTCCAGTGGATTCTCGAGCAGGGCGTCGAGCACCTCTGGGAGCACGAGGAAGAACTCATCAACCACATGCTCCAGCGCCTGGATGAAGATGACATGCCCGGCCTGCGCCTCGTAGGCCCGCCCGACTTCCAGAACCGCTGCGGCGTGTTTTCGATCGTCATCGACGGCATCGAGCCGAACGAACTCTCCGCCATCCTCGAAGACGAGTTCAGCGTGCTGACGCGCGCCGGATTCCACTGCGCCCCGCTGGCGCACCGCACGCTCGGGACGGACCGCCTCGGCGGGACGACTCGCATCAGTTTCGGCGCTTTCAACAGCGAGGCGGAAGTGGATGTGCTCTGCGACGCCCTGCGCGAAATCTGCGGCGAATACGCGGCGACGTCGGCGCCGTCGTAATCCCGCGAGCCGCGTCGCCCTCGACGCGCGGTCGCGTGCGACGGGCAATGGCGCGTACGCGCGGCGTGGACGTCGTGCGCGACCACGCCGCGGGGACGCGGCGGCTCACGGCGCCGCGAGGACGCGGCGGCTCGCTCCTACCATCCTCCCTCATGCCACTTCCGCGCATCGCCATTGTCGGCCGGCCCAACGTCGGCAAGAGCAGCCTGCTCAACATGATCGCACGCCACCGCGTCGCGATCGTCGATCCCACCCCCGGCGTCACGCGCGACCGCATCTCCGTCATCGTCGACCTCCAGCCCCCCACCGACCGGCGCGACGGCCTGCCGGCCCGGAAAGTCGAGATCATCGACACCGGGGGGTACGGCATTTACTCGGGCGAGGAGGACGACGCCGACTCGAAGGCCCTCATCGGCGATGTCGAGTTCCAGATCGGCCAGGCCATCGCCAAGGCCGATTTCATCTTCTTCGTCCTCGATGCCCAGAGCGGCCTGACGCCGCTGGACCGCACCGTCGCCGAACTGCTCCGCCGTCAGGGCGCCTCCGACCGCGTGCGCCTCATCGCCAACAAGGTCGATGCCGAGTCGTGGGAGGTTCACGCGGCGGAGGCGGCCGCGCTGGGCTTCGGCCCCGCGATGCCCGTCTCAGCACTCAACGGCTACAACCGCCGCCGCTTCTTCGAGATGCTCTACGACCTCGTCCCCGAGGCGCCCGAGGAGCGCGAGCCGGAGATGAAGGTCGCCATCGTCGGCAAGCGCAACGCGGGCAAGAGCACGCTTATCAACGCCCTCGCCGGCGAGCGGCGCGTCATCGTCTCCGAGATTCCCGGCACGACGCGCGACAGCGTCGACGTCCGCTTCGAGATCGACGGCCGGGCTTTCACCGCCATCGACACCGCCGGTGTGCGCAAGGGCAAGAGCCTCCAGAGCGACGTCGAGTATTACTCGCAGCACCGCGCCCTGCGCTCGATCCGCCGGGCGGATGTCGTCGCCCTGCTCATCGACGCGACGGTTCCGGTCAGCCAGGTGGACAAGCAACTCACGCAGGAGATCCAAACCCACTACAAGCCCTGCGTCATCGTCGTGAACAAGTGGGACCTCACGGCCGGGAAGACCAACCGCAAGGGCGAGCCGATCACACCGGAGGACTATCTCGACTATCTCACGAAGGAACTCGGCGGGCTGGACTACGCGCCGTGCGTGTTCATCTCGGCCGCGACGGGCGAAGGGGTGCGCGACGCGGCGGCGATGGCGTTCAACCTCTTTCAGCAGGCGGGGCACCGCGAGACGACCGGGTCGCTCAATGCGGCCTTTCAGCGCATCCTCGAAGCGCGCGGCCCGAGCAGCCGCCTCGGACGCCAGGCCCGCATCTTCTACGTCAGCCAGATCGCCGTCCATCCGCCGACGATCGTGCTCGTCGTCAACCGCACTGAACTCTTCGACGGGCAGTACGAGCGCTACCTGCTCAACCGTCTGCGCGAGGAACTGCCCTTCAGCGAGGTGCCGATCCGGCTGATCTTCCGCGACCGCAAGCGCAAGGCGCTGCACGACCTCAAGCACGGACCGCGACGCGGCGAGTTGCCGTCCGTCGAGGCGGCGGAGGGGAATGACGCCTTCGACGAGTTGGAAGAGATCGAGGGCGAAGTGCCCGACCGTTTTCAAGACGAGGATACGCCGGGCGCCGTCGCGTGAGCACGCGTCAACTGCGCGTACGCGGGATGTGAACGTTGTGCGCGACCGCGCCGCGAGGACGCGGCGGCTCGCTGCGGATGAGCGACGACTCGCGGCGCCAGCGCCCGTCGGGCTGAAGGACCTCGTGCGGCGTGAATCGCGCCTTGTACGCCATCGTCTTCGACCCATCGACCCAGTAGCCGAGGTAGAGGCGCGCCTCGCGCCCCGCCGCGCTGTGCCGCACGCACCACTGCGCCGCCGTGAGAATGTTGAACGTGCCGAGCGAGCGGCGCGGCTCGTCGGGGTCGTAGTAGCAGTAGACGCAACTCCATCCGCCCGGCACGCGGTCGATCGTGCCGATCGACAAGAGCCGCCCGTCGAGCCGCATCTCCAGTTCGCAAGTGTCGACGGGCGACTGGCCGAGGAAGAGTTCGAACTCACGCCTCGAGCCGCTCATCATCCCGTCGTGCCTTCGCGTGATGTAGCGGCGGTAAAGGTCGTAGCGCTCCTCGTCGATCGTGACCGGCGTGAGGCGCACCGACAGGTCGGCGTTGCGGCGCAGAAGGCGGCGCATGGTGCGGTCCGGCCGCAACTCTCCCGCCGGCAGGCGCAGCGAACGGCAGGCGGTGCAGAACGCGCACGCCGGCTGGTAGATCGTCATGCCCGATCGGCGCCAGCCTTCGCTCAGGAGCGCCTCCCATGTCGCCGGCTCCATGTGGTTCACGATGAAGCCGCGGTCTCGCGCCGCCCGGCCGGGCAGATAGGCGCACGGATGGGCCGGCGACAGCGGCAGCGTGTGCAGCACCTGCACCAAACCGCAGCGCTCTGACCCGGCATGATCGTTCACGGCCTCTCAGTCCTCTTCGCGGCCGAGAAGCAGCGTCGCCTCCCGCTCGCGGCCCACCAGGTCATCATACGTCTCGCGCGACCGCACCGTCGTGGCCCGCGATCCGCTCACGAGCACCTCGGCCGGCAGGGGGTGCGAGTTGTAGTGGCTCGCCATCACCATCCCGTACGCCCCGGCGGAAAACACCGCGAGCAGGTCGCCGCGCACCAGGGGAGGAAGGCGGCGGTCCTTGGCCAGGAAGTCGCTGCTCTCGCAGATCGGGCCGACCACGTCGCACAGGTCCAGGCCCGGCAGGTCCATCTCCTGCTCGCGCTTGGCCGGCACGTGCATCCGCGCCACCCGCGCGGGCCAGATAAAGTGGAACGAGCCGTACAGCGCCGGGCGGATCAGCGTGTGCATTCCCCCGTCGATGATGACGAAGTGGCGCTGTCCCGACTTCTTGAGGTACTGCACGCGCGTCAGGAGAATCCCGGCGTTGGCGATGATGCTGCGCCCCGGCTCGAGGATGATCTTCAGCCCGCGATCGACGTGGCCCTGGAGCAGCGGCACGATCGCCGAGGCATAGTCCGCGGCGAGCGGCGACTGGGACGAGGTGTAGTCCGCGCCAAAGCCGCCGCCGAGGTTGAGCGCGGTGACCTTGAAGCCCTCCGCGGCGATTTCGTCAATCAGCGCCAGCGCGCGCTTCACCGCTTCAATGTACGGCTCGACGGTGTAAACCGGCGAGCCGATGTGCAGGTGAATCGCGGTGAGGCGGCAGTGCTCGTTGCGGCCGTACTTGCGGAAGAAGGCGCGGGCGCGTTCCAGATCGACGCCGAACTTCGTCTCCTTCTTGCCCGTGGTCGTGTAGACGTGGGTCTTCGGATCAACATCGGGATTGACGCGCAACGTTGCTTCGCAGATCACGCCGCGCGCCCGCGCCAGCGAGGCGATGTTCTCGAACTCCGCCTCGGACTCGATGTTGAAGAGGCGGATGCCGTGGCGCGTCGAGCCGTCGGGGCTGTAGTCGATCGCTTCGATAATCTCCTCGTCGGTCTTGCCCACGCCGGCGTAGACGATGCGGTGGCCGTGAACCTTCGCCAGTCCTGCGCGGAAGAGTTCGCCCCCGCTCACGACGTCCATCCCCGCGCCGAGGTCGGCGAGCAGGCGCAGGATCGAGAGGTTCGAGCAACTCTTGATCGAGTAGCAGATGAGCGGATCGACGCGCTTGAACGCGGCGACGAGTTTGCGGTAGTGATCGGTGATCGTGGCGGCGCTGTAGATGTAGACCGGCGTGCCCGCCGCGGCCGCGATCTCCTCGACCGCCACCTCTTCGCAGTGCAGCCGCCCGTCACGGTAATTGAACTGGTCCATTTTGATCCTTGCACATCCGAGACCACTTGCGCCATCGCCTCAACCGCATGCGTCTTTGCATCGGCGGTGATTATTGGCGCAGCGAAGCGGCGAGGAATTCCACAGGATGCAGCGCCGCGGCGCCGGTTCCGTCGCGCACCTGGTGGCGGCAACTCGTTCCCGGCGCGAGGATGACATCCCCCTCCCCGCGGCCGCGCACCGCGGGGAAGAGCGCCAGTTCGCCGATCCTTATCGAGAGGTCGTAGCGGTGCGCGGCGTAGCCGAACGAGCCCGCCATGCCGCAGCAGCCCGTGTCGAGGATGCGCATGCGCGGGCCGTACAGCCGCCGCAGCAGCGCGGCCGAGGTGTCCACGCCCCACAGCGCCTTCTGGTGGCAGTGCCCGTGCAGGAGAATCCGCCCGGCGTCAAAACTGTGCAGGTTCGCCCGCCACTGCGGCGATCGCGGATGCTGATCGAAGAATCTGGCGAGGAAGTCCTCGACAAGCCAGGCGCGCTCTGCCAGTGCCGCCGTCGGAGAACGGGCGTCTCGCCCGTCGAAGGTGGAACGGGCGGCCCGCCCGTTGGAGGCGCCAGCCCCATCCAGCCGCAGCGTCTGCCATTCATCGTGCATGCTTGCGAGGCAACTTGGCTCGCACACGAGCACCGCGCGCGCCTCATGCTCCTTTACCAGCGACGCGAGCCGATCCACCGTGCGCGCAATCGTTTTCTGTGCCTGCGGCAGCAGGCCCGTCGAGACCATGGCGCGCCCGCAGCAGCCGGCGTCGGCGACGATCACGCGGTACCCGAACGCATCGAGCAGGCGCAGCGCCGAAAAGCCGACGTGCGGCTCGTTGAACGCGGTGAAGCAGTCGCCAAAGAGCAGGACGGACGGCGCATCCGCCGCCACGGTCGGTCTGAACCCACGCGCCTGCTTGAAGAGCGATCGCTCGAAGCGAGGCAGCGAGCGCTGCGGCGCCAGACTCAGCAGCCGATTGAGCAGCCCCCGCACGGGGCGAAGATTCGCCACTGCATTGCTGAACGCCGGGGAGAACGAACCGAGGCGGTTGAGTCGATCGACGCGGCCGAGCAGCCGGGCGCTCAGAGGGATGCGCCCCGAGGCGCGGTGCGACTGCGCGAGATACTCCGCCTTGTACTTGCTGATATCGACGTTGCTCGGGCACTCGGTCTTGCACGCCTTGCAACTCAGGCACAGGTCGAGCGTGGCGAGGGTTTCGGCCTCATTCCAGTCCGGCCGCCCCGCGCCGCTGAACTGCCCGGAGATCGCCAGGCGCAGGGCGTTGCCGCGGCCGCGGGTGCTGTGGCGCTCGTCGAGGGTGGCCATGTAGGAGGGGCACATCGTCCCGCCGCTCTTCTTGCGGCAGACGCCGGCGCCGTTGCAGAGTTCGACGGCATGATCGAACC
This sequence comes from Vicinamibacteraceae bacterium, assembly GCA_011525805.1. Taxonomy (GTDB): domain Bacteria; phylum Planctomycetota; class Phycisphaerae; order Phycisphaerales; family UBA5793; genus UBA5793. The sequence goes on along the minus strand of WYBR01000070.1, from coordinate 120,465 downwards.
CGCCTTCGCGCGTGTAATCAAAGAACGTCTCGTCACGAATCGCCGCATCATCCGGAAAACGCGCCTGCGAAACGCGCGTGTGCTCGTGAATCGACGCGATCGGCCCCGGCGCGACGATGTTGCCGGGGTTGAGGATGTTGTGCGGGTCGAAGAGGGCCTTGACCTCGCGGAAAGCGTTCATGAGTTCCGGCCCGTAGAAGCGTTCGAGCAGCGGGCCGCGGGCGCGTCCGTCGCCGTGCTCCCCGGACATGACGCCGCCAAGGGAGCGGGCGAGGTCGGCCGTTTCGATCGCGATCTCCTCCATGCGCCGGCGGTCCTGCCCGTCGCGCAGGTCCAGCAGCGGCCGCACGTGCAGCACACCCACCGAGGCGTGGGCGTAGAAGGAGGCGATGGTGCCGCGTGACTCGACGATGCCTCTGAATTGCCTCACGAACTCGCTGAGGCGCTCGACGGGCACGGCGTTGTCCTCGACGAAGCCGACGGGCTTGCGCCGGCCGGGAATGCCGTGAAGAAGTGGCTCGCCGGCCTTTCGGAGTTTGAGCGCCTGGAGGATCGCAGCCTGGTCGCTGTAGGCCGCCAGCGCCGCACCCGGGAAATGCGACGCGGCGAGCGCCCGCAGCGCCGCGAAACGCTCCTCGATCTCGTCGCGGCCGTGCTCGCTCTGGAACTCGACGTACAGCACCGCCTTGAGCGGCGGCGGGTTCGCATCTTCAGCCCGACCCGGGCGCGGCATCAACTGCACGTACTGCCGGTACTCCGCGTTCTCGTTCGCCAGGCTGAGAATGAGATCATCGAGCAGTTCGACGGCCGATGGGCTAAGCGTGAGCAGGGGCACAACCGCGTCGATCGCCTCTTCGAGCGAGGCGAAACCGAGCACCGCCAGCCCCGTCGCCTTCGGGATCGGATGCAGCCAGAGCGTCGCGGCCGTCACGAACGCGAGCGTGCCTTCCGAGCCGCAGATCAGTTTCGACAGGTCTACGACTTCGAGGGGATCGACGCCCTTAGCCTGCGCCTCGTCGAGATCGGCGAGAATCATGTCGAGCGCATAACCCGCGTTGCGGCGCAGCGTCTTCGGGTAGCGCTCGCGGATGAGGCGCTCGTGGCGCCGGACGATATCGATGACGCCTTCCGTGAGGCGACGGATGATGGCGCGATGACCTTCGATGCGCGGTATGAGCGGCTCAGGGATAGCGACTCCTCGGAAGTGAACGTCGGAGGCGTCGCCCTTTGCGAGTGTCACCTGCTCGCCAGTCGAGAGCGTGACATGCACCGCCTCGACGTTCTCGACCGTCCGGCCGTACTTGATCGACCGCGTTCCCGCGGCGTTGTTGCCGATGCATCCGCCGATGTTCGCCTGCCGCGACGTCGCGGGATCGGGAGCGAAGAACAATCCCTCCGGACGCAACTCATCGTTGAGATCGTCGATCGTCGTGCCGGCGGCGGCGTAGCACGCCTTCGTCGGCTTATGAATCCACCCCAATCCGCGCAGGTTCACCGACGTGTCGATGACGATGGCCCGGTTCACGCACTGGCCGGCGAGGCTTGTGCCTCCGCCGCGCGGCAGGATCGGCAGGGCGTGCTCGCGCGCATAGCCGATCACCTTTGCCACATCGTCCTCATCCGCGGGGACGACGACGCCGAGCGGCTCGACCTGATAGATGCTCGCGTCGGTGGAGTAGAGCATGCGGTCGTGGCGGCCGAAGCGCACCTCGCCGCGCACGAGGGACCGCAGCGCCTCCGCGTGCCGCATCAGTTCGGCGTCCGGCGTCGGAATGACGGGAAGGGAAGTGGAGGTCATGGCCGGCGCGCCAGGCGCTCGTGCGTCACAGATCCTCTTGCAGCGACCGCTTCACGGCGTTGCGCACGCGCTCGACGAACGTGGCGCCGGGGTCGGTCGTGATGAAGGCGTGCGTCACCTTGCCGGCCGGGGAGATGACCACCGTCGTCGGCCAGATCGGCGCGTGAAAGTCCTCGATCGACGCGCGCCCGCCCTCATCGCGCCACAGCGACACTTCGATCTTCCGGCCCTGAAGGTAGAGGTCGAGGTCTTCCGGCCGGTCGCCGCAGTTTACGGGCACGACCAGCGCGTTCAACTCCTCCTGTGCGACCCACGACTCAATCTCCTTGAGCATGTCGAGTATCGGGAACTGCGCTTCGGAGGGGATCCACCAGAAGACGAGCACGACGGCCTTGCCGAAGCAGCCCTCCAGCGTGATGGCCTTTCCCTGAGGATCGGAGAAAGAGAAGTCCGGCGCGGCGGCGCCGATGAGGTCGGAGGTTACCGACTCGGCCGTGAGGAACCCGATCGAGGGAACCTCCTTGCGATCCTCCGTGCGCACGACGAACTCCTCGTGGGGGAATTCGTCGAGAATCTGCGGGTTCATGTCAGTGATGACGTCCCAGCCCCGTGTGGGGTCGAGCAGGTCGCGGACCTCGGACTGAAACCGGCGCACGAGTTTCGTGGCCGGGTCGATGGTGAGCGTGCAGGGCGCGCCGTCGGTGGTCGATTCGATCCGGATCTGCTCGACGGGGCCGAGGTCGGGGTCGGTCAGCGCGCGGTGCCCGACGATGCGCGCGTCAAAGCAGAAGAAGAAGAGGTCGTCGATGGGATGCGTCGAGAGGCACAGGCCGAAGTGCGGCAGCGCGAAGATGGAAAGTTGCGTGGTGAAGAGGCCGGCCGAGAGCGGGCCATCGTAGTCCTCGGCGTAGAGGCGGTCGGGCTTGGGCCCGTATTCGCCATAGAGCGTGCCGTCGATCGCGGTGAAGGTGAGGTCCTGGAGGACGACTCGCGTGCCCTGGCGGCTGATGATCAGCGGCACTTCGGCGCGCTGCTCGGGGCCCGGCTCATCCAACACGGTGCGGACGATGACCGTCGCCTTGTCGCGTATGGCCGGCGCCTTGCGGTAGACGTCCATCACGGCCTCGAAGAGCGCGTTGCCGCGCGAGACGCCATCGACTGAGCGATCGAAGTCCGGCGCGACGGTCGCCGGAGCGGCGCCGCCGCCCGCCGCGTCCTGAGCCAGCGCTGGCGGAACCGGAGACGCGAGCCACAGCAGGATCGCAGCCGCACTCAGGATGCGGGCGCTTCGGTCGATCTTCGGCGGCGCGGCGTTCATCGCCCGGATTGTACGCGAACGCGGCGGGGCGGGGCGTGCGGCTCAGCGCGCTTCCCGCTGTCCGAGGGCCTCGCGGTACCACGCGATCGTCTGTTCCAGCCCGCTGCGCACCGGGGTTTGCGGTTCGTACGCGAGCCACTGCCGCGCACGGGTGATGTCCGCGAGGCTGTGGAGCACGTCGCCAGCCCGGGGCGGCTCGAAGAGCGGCGGCGCGTCGATGCCGACGATCTCGGCCATGAGGCGCGCCAGTTCGAGGACGGTCACGCGCTCGCCGCGGGCGATGTTGATTGCCTGTCCGGCGAGTTGGGGGATGTCCCGTGGCCGAGCGTCGAGGCCGTGCATCGCCCCCGCGCGCAGGTTCGCCTGAACGACGTCGTCGACGGCGGTGAAGTCGCGCGAGGCCGAGCCGTCGCCGAAGATGCGAGGTCGCCGCCCGCTCAGCAGCGCCTTGGCGAAGGCGGCCACGACCGCGGCGTAGGCGGAGTCAGCGCGCTGGAGCGGCCCGAAGATATTGAAGTATCGCAGGCACACCGTGCTCAGGCCGTAGCACAGCGACCAGACGCGCATCAGGTGCTCGCCGGTGAGTTTCTGCTGGGCGTAGGGGCTGAGCGGATCGGGCAGTTGCGTCTCGACCTTCGGCAGGGCCGGCTGGTCGCCGTAGACGCTGCTCGAGGAGGCGAAGACGATGCGCTTGACGCCGCAGTTGACCGCCGTTTCGAGCACCTGCTGCGTCCCGAGGACGTTGACCTCGAGGTAGCGCCGCGGCTGCTCGATGCTGGCGGGGACGGAGGCAAGGGCCGCCTCGTGAAAGATCACCGCCACCCCCTGGCAGCAGCGCGCCAGGGCGTCGGCGTCGAGGATCGACGCGCGGAAGAACTGAATCGCGGCAGGCGAAGAGGCATGCGACGCCGGTGATCGCGAAGGCGAAGACCCACGCGAAGGAGGCGCATCCCCCGCGCCCGGTTGCGTCTTCGCCTCCTCAACGCGCAGGGGCGCCAGGTTGTCGAGCGTGCCGCCCGAGAGGTCGTCGATCACGCGGACGGCGGCGCCGAGGCCGGCAAGGGCGCGGACGAGGTGCGAGCCGATGAACCCGGCGCCGCCGGTCACGAGGACGGGCAGGCCGCAGTAGAACGACTCGAACTCCCTGGGCGGGTGCATGGGGGAATCCTATTCGTCGACGTCGGCTGGAAAGGAAGCGCGGCGGCCTTTCGGCCGCCGCGCTCGAAGTCACGGAGGAAACTCGCCCTTGGGGGCGGTGGGCGGAGTCGGGGAGACCCCCGGCCCGCCGGAGGAGCGCCCTCGCTTAGCCGAGCAGCGCCAGGACGGCCTGGGGCTGGGCGTTGGAGAGCGAGAGCACCGTGGTCGCGGCCTGGACGAGGATCTGCGACCGGGTGAGGTTGGCCGTTTCCGCGGCGAAGTCGGTGTCGCGGATCTGGCTTTCCGCCGCAGCGGTGTTCTCGAAGGAGATGCCCAGCGAACGGACGGTGGCGCCGACGGTGTTGGACTGGAAGGCGCCGAGGCGGCCGCGCAGGCCGGAGACCTGCTTGATCGCGGTGTCGATGATGGTCTGGGCCTTGTCGATGTCGCCGGTGGTCACGTTGGCGGTCTGACCCGACTTGAGGTCGGCGAGGTAGCCGGTGACGGCGTCTCCGAGGTTGCCCGAGGAGACGGACTTGATTCCGAGGCTGACCTTGCCGGCGAGGTTGACGTCGGGGTTGAGGCTGAAGGTCGCGCCGCCGCCGGTGATGTAGAACGAGGTCGTGCCGTTGGTGGTGTTGACCGCGCTCGTGCCATCGATGGTGACGGAGACGTCGAAGCCGTCGCTCGAGACCCGGGCCGTCAGGCCGTTCGTAGTGGCCTGAATGCCGTTGATCAGGAGGGTCGCGTCTCGACCCGTGTCCTTGTAGTCGGATCGGGCCGTGCCTCCCGACGCGGCGTCGAAGATGAGGTCTGAGGTGCTGCCGGAGAGTTCCTTCACACGGACGAAGGCGTCGCTGCCGAAGCCGGCCGAGCGGAACTCGATGCGGGCGGTGTTCGTCGCGCTCTGTGCGGCGGAGACGCCGGTGACATCCTTGAACTGGTTGATCGCGGAGATGATGTCCGCCTGGCTGGTGCCGGAGGCGACGGTGATCTGCTGCGTGCCGACGTTGCCGGTGATCTCGATGGTGTAGGAGCCGCCGTTGCCGTCGAGGTTGGCCGCGGTCGAGAGGTAGACTTCCGCCGTCTGGGCCGAAGTGAGCACGTCCACGGTCGCGGTGAGGTACGCGCCGGAGGTCGTGGGCAGTTTGGCCGAGTTGATCGTGACGTCGGAGAGCAGCGTGCTGTTGACGGCGGAGGTCGTGTAGTCGAAGTTGCCGTTGAGCAGTTTGGTGCCCTGGAAGGACGTCGCGTTGCTGATGCGGTCGATCGTCTGCAGGATCGAGTCGATCTGCTGCTGGTTCGCTTCGCGTTCCTCGGTGCTCAGGCCGGCTTCGTTGGCGGACTGGCCGACGAGGCCCTGGAGTTCCTGCAGGAGGTTGCTGATTTCCTGGAGGCCGCCCTCGGCGACGTTGACGACCTGCTCGGCCCGCTCGCCGTTCTTGATGGCGGCGGAGATCGCCTTCATCTCGGCGCGCAGGTTTTCCGACGCGATCAGGCCAGCGGGATCGTCGCCGCCGCGGTTGATGCGCAAGCCGGTGCTCAACCGTTCGAGCGTGGTGTTGAGGGACCGGTTTTGCAACCCGAGGTTGCGCTGTCCGATCAGAGACGGAACATTGGTGATGATGCGACTCATGCCATCCTCCGTGACTGGAAGTGTGCCCTTCTCGGGGCGTTTGCTTGTTGGCCTCTAATCGACCTCGCTCCTTCGAAGCCGGTCAGATGCGTCAGCCGTCTTGCGCCCACTGCGGGCATCCACCCAGATCGGCCACGCACTGCTATCGTCCGCTATGGCAACCGGGTTAAGTCCATTGATCCGGAACATCGTTTTCCTTGCGCTTTCCGAATCCTGCGCCCTTGGCGGTCGGCCGCCAAAACGAATGGCGGCTCCCGGATTATCGGGAGCCGCGCGGGGCTCTTCGTGAGTGTGGAGTTATCGGCCGAGTTACGCGGACCAGGCCGTGAGGCGAAGACGCAAGCGGGATTCGGCAGCGTCACCACAAGGGCGGCGCCTTCACCATCCTTCTCTATCAGCGCTACCCGAGCAACTGGAGCACGCTCTGGGCGTTGCTGTTCGCCGTCGCCAGCACCGCGGTGCCCGCCTGCACCAGGATCTGCGCTCGCGTCAACTGGCTCGTCTCCAGCGCGAAGTCCGCGTCCCTGATCTTCGACTCGGCGGCGGTGATGTTCTCGAGCGCGACGTTGAGCGAGCGGATGTTCGGCTGAATCGTGTTGCGTTCGATGGCGCCGAGTTGACCGCGCAGGACCGCGACCTCGTCGATGGCCGAGTCGATGATCTTGCTGGCGTTGAGGAAGTTGCCGGAGTTGAGGCTGTTGTTCCCGCTCGACTGGATTGAGTTGAGGAACTGGAGTTCGTCGCTGATGTAGGTGGCCCCGAGGCGCGAGGCCGCGACGGAGCGCACGCCGAAGTTGATCTGCTGGTTGACGTTGACGGCCGGGCCGAGTTGGAACTTGGCGCCGCCGCCGGTGATGTAGAAGGTCTTGACGTTGGTCGTGTCCTGCGCGTAGTCGGCGGTGAGGAGCATCTCGATGTTGAGCGCCGGGGACTTGACGGCGATCTCGAGGCCCTTGCCCGTGGCGAGGACGCCGTTGACGATGGCCGTCACGTCCTGACCCGTCTCGCGCTGGGCGCTGATGCGCGAGTCGAAGAACTCGCCGCCGCTGCCCAGTTTCTTCACGCTCACGAAGGCGTTCGAGCCGTACTCGATGCTCGTGAAGACCATTCCCGAACTCAGGTCGCCCGCGCTGACGAGGCTCGCCTCGACGCCGGTGGTGTCGCGGCGGCTGTTGATGGCGGTGACGACGTCGGAGATCGAGGTTCCGGAAGTGAACTGGATGACGGTCACGCCGTCCCTGCCGGCGATTTCGAGGGTGATGCTGCTGAGCAGGGTGCCGTCGTTGGTCGTGCCGGGGTAGTCGGCGGTGAGGGTGATCTCGGCGGTGAGCGCCGAGCCGAGCACCTGGACGTTCACGGGGACGTTGCTCGCGGTGCCGAAACTCGCGCCGAGGATCTTCGCGTTGGCGATGGCGGAGGTCGGGACGCCGGAGGTGAGGTAGTCGAGGGTGCCGTTGAGCAGTTGCAGGCCGGCGAAACTCGCCGTGTTGCTGATGCGGGTGATCGCATCGATGGCGGAGTCGATCTGCAACTGGTTGGCTTCGAGTTCCTCCGGGGAGATGCCGCCGGTGTTCGACGCCTCGATGATGAGGCCCTTGATGGAGTTGAGCAGTTCGGAAACTTCGCTCAGCGCCCCTTCCGTCGTGGCGATCACGGAGGCGGCCCGCTCCGAGTTGGAGACGGCCTTGCCGATGGCGGACATCTCGCTGCGCAGCCGCTCGGAGGTGATGAGTCCCGCGGGATCGTCGGCGCCGCGATTGATTCGCAGGCCGGTCGAGAGCCGTTCGAGCCTGATGTTGAGATCCTGGTAGGATCGACTGAGGCTCGCCTGAGCGATCATGGAAGCGATGTTGGTGTTGATCCGAGCCATGACAATCCTCCTTGATTGAGGCTACTGGTCGAGTGGCGCCCGTTCCGGGGCGCGGGGCGTCGCGGCCGTCGTGCGGCGCGAGGCGAGGTTCATGCGGTCCTGCATCTGAGCGCTTCGAGTCCTGAAGCGCGGGGGTTACGGTTGGTTCGTTTCGAGGGGCCGGCGGCGCGCCCTCCCTGGGGCGTCGCGGGCCGGACGGCCAGCCCTTCGAGTTGGCGCTGGTCGAATCGGGCGGCCTCCTCGTTCTCCCTCTTGATGGCGTCGTAGACTTCTTTGCGATGGACGGCGACGCTGGTGGGGGCGTTGATGCCCAGGCGCACCTTGTCTCCCCGCACATCCACGACGGTGACCTCGATGTGGTCGCCGATCATGATCGTTTCATCGCGCTGACGTGAGAGCACAAGCATTCCGTTGCTCCGTTGGATCCGGGCGCACTCCCTGCGCCGAATCGCCAGCATTCCAACCCACATGCGCCAGGCCTCGCGGCCGGGCGCCCTGCGCGGCCCGGGCCGGCGGCCCTCAGGCCGACGCCGCGTGCGCCGCTGCGCCGACGTCCACGAGCCGGTGCCGCGTGGACCAGCGCTGGTCGGCGAGCACGAGTTGCTCCCCGACGCGGCTGTCCACGTTGATCACCAGCGGGCCCTGGAGGTTGCCCGTCAGGCTCTCGCCGTACCGGTTCACAATCACCAGCACCTGCGCCTCTTCGAGCGACTTGAGACCCAGCGCCGCCGCCTGGTCGTCGCGAATGGGCACTTCGTAGCCCGTCACGAACAGGCTCGGATCCGTCACCACAAAAGCCAGATCCGGAGCGTCCACGGCCTGAAGCCAGTAGAACACGCCCTCCGGATTCGGCTGGAGCAGCGCGAAGCGCGTCTGGTTCGCGAAGCCCAGCAGACCCGACTTGAAGGTGATGATGCGATCGGCATCGATCTCCACGGTGCCAAAACGACTCGTCTTCACGTTCATGTGAACGCTCCACTTGTTCGGCCGAACCATCCTGGTCGCACCGGTCCACTCCTTGAACCGGCGTACGGGGCCCGTCTCGCGTCCGAGCGTCGCAGGCCCCTCGTCCATGACTTCTCCGGAGGTGCGGCCGAGGCACGCCCGGATGCTCTCACTCATCTCTCTCCTCAACCAAGGAATCGAAAGAGGCTCAGGCTCCCCAACTGAGACGTGGTCAACATCGCCGCCTGCAACTGCGCCTGAAGGCTCGTGAAGCGGATCGTCGCTTCGTTGTAGTCCAGGTCTCGAATCTGGCTCATCAGGCTCTGGTCCAGCAACTGTCGGTCCTCCTCGCGCGTGCGGATCGCCGACACGCGGTTGGATCTCTGCCCGAGCACCGCCCGGGCCTGCGCCAGACGATCGACGTCGGCGGTCAACGCCTCCCCAGCAAACGTGATGCCAAGCGAATCATCCGCGAGAAGCGCCTCGCGAAGGCGCACGAGATGCGTGAGAACGCTGTCCACCTCGATCGTCGCGCGGTCTTCGCCGGTAAGAATTGCGCCTGCCGACTCCATGAGGATGCCCAGGTCCTCCGCCGCCCGTGAGCCGTTGCGGCTCTCGATGCGGAACGTCCCCGCGCCGCCCGTCAGGTCGGTCAGCGTCAGCCCGTTCGGGCCGTCGGTGAGCGCGATCGTCAGCGTACCGGGCGGCGCCGCGGTCGTCACCATGTCGATCACGTCCTGCACCGTCTCCGCTCCCGCCAGGTCGACGTCGAAGAACGTCCCGTCGCTGAGGTGAACCCGGAAGTCGATGTCGAGCGTCGGATCGGGCAGGCCCGTCTGCGGATCGATGGAGCCGCTGAGGATGTGAACGCCCCGGCCGTTGTTGAACGAGTCGAGGCGCGTCGAGCCGGTGAAGGAGCGGATGCCCAGGTCGGTCGCGCTCGTGCCGCCGACCGTCTCCGAGATCGACATGGCCGTACCGGACAACTCGCTGACGACGTTGATGCGCTCCCCGTTGTTCGAGATGGTCAGGCGGGCGCCGATGCCGGTCCGGGCGATGGCGTTGGCGAGGTCCTGGAGGGTCGTGACCCCGGTCGTGTCCACCGTGCGCGTCTGGCCGGCGTTGGTGATGACGAAGTCGCCCAGCGGGCTGACGCCCGGGAGGTCGGCGATCGCGGTGAGCATCGTCAGGCGGGAGTCGACGTCCGCGCCGTCGGGCGTGGCGCTGGTGAACGACGCCTGAGAGAGTCCCAGGTCCGCCGCGGCCGTCCCGGCGCCGACGTCACTGAAGGTCACCGTCAGGCCGGGGAGCACATCCAGCGCCAGGCCGTTCGAGGTCGAGTTGATGCTGACGCGTCCTGGGCCGAGGATCGCCGTGCTTGTGTCGGCTTCAAGGGTGGCGATGGCGTCGTCAATGAGGTCGATGACGTCCTGCACGCTGTCGGCGGAGGTGAGATCGACGTCGATCGACCCGACGCCGCCGACGTCGATGCTGACGGTGCCCAGCGTTACGCCCAGGCCGCGCGCGCCGTTGAGGTCGCTGACGCGCGTGGCGCCGACGAGGTCGGGATTGAGGTCGCGATCGCCCTCGACGCGGGTGGACATGGCGCCGAAGGCGCGATCGAGGGGGAGGGTGACTTCCAGCGGCTCGCCGACGCCGAGATCGAGGCTCAGGCCGTAGTCCGCCCCGGTGTATCGATATCCACCGAGCGTCGCCTCGACCGGGGCGCGGCCGGTCTGCGCGCCGCCGAAGAGATAGAGGTCGCCGAACTTCGTGTTGGCGAGATCGACCATCTCATTGATCATGGCGTTGATGACTTCGGCCTGGTTGCGGCGAGTCTCGGGGTCGCCGCCGATGCCGATCATCTGCGAGGCGATGTCGCGGGCCTGGAGGACAATGTCCGTCGCCTCGCCCATGGCCGCGTCCGCCACGTTCATGAGGGACTCGGCCCGGTCGAAGTTGATGAACCGCTGCTCGCGGATGTCCATCGATCGCTGCAGGCCGAGCATCAGCGAGGCGCCGATGGGGTTGTCGCTGGGCTTGTTCACCAGCCGCCCCGACGCCAGTTGCACCTGCGCCTCGAGCAGCCGCGCGCTCGTCCGGGTCAGGTTGCTGAGCATCGCCTGCGAGGAGAGTGAGACGGGAACGCGTGCGAGATTGCTGGGAATGGCGCTCATGGGAGAGAATGAGAGATCAAGGCATCAGGGGATCGAGGCGTTGAAGCGCTGCACTATCGAATCTGAAAAACCCTCCGAGACCGCTTGCGCCGTCACATCCAGGCGCATCACACGATCGAGATCAGCACCTGCATGAGTTCATCGACGGCGCTGATGTACCGCGCCGCCGCTTCGTACTGCCGTTGAAAGTTGAGGAGGTTCACCGCCTCCTCGTCGAGGCTCACGCCGCTCACCGCGGCTCGCTGGGCTTCGAGGCTCTCGCGCACCAGGCGCGACGAGGCCGCCTGCCCGATCGCGGTGCGCGACCGGATCGCCAGCGACTCGACGCTCGAGGTCCACACCTGGATGAGCGTGCGCCCGTCGAGCGAATCGAGCGCCCGCGTCTTGAGATCGGCGATTCCCAGCGCCGTGCCGTTTGAGCCTTGGAGGTGATCGCTCCCGGCGGCGAGGAAGCCGGCGTCGGCCACGAGAATCTCGTTCACTCCGATGTCCGAGGCGTCCTCGCCCGTGAAGTAGGTGTTCACGCCCAGGCCCGCAAGCACGCCCGCGGTGTCGTCGCTGAACGAAAGCGTGAAGCCGTCCGCGGCCGCGAGGCTCAGCCGTCCGTCCGACGTGACGGCGGCGGTGATGTTGCCGGCGCCGATGGTCGTGTTGATCGCGTTGACGAGGTCATTGAGGCTCATGTCCGCGCCGACGCCGTCGAGATCGACGTCGATCTGCCACGTCGTGCGCTCGCCGGTGGAGGCGTGGGTGAGGTGGATCTGCACGCTGCCGTTGACGATGGTGAAGGGCAGGCCTGCGGCGGCGCTGTTGAGCGCCGCAGCCGGATCGACGACGCGGTACGTTCCCTCCACGCTCTCGAATCCCTTGCCCGATTGCCCCTGCGAGTGAATGCGGTTGACCTCGAAGATGAGCGACGCGGCGAGTTGGTCGAGATCGTCGATGACGCCGCTGACGATGTCGTCGCGGGCCGTGACGAGGGCGCCGAGGCTGCCGGTGGTGACATTGAGGTCCGATCCGTCCACCCGCGTCTCGATGAGCAGCCGCGGCTCGCCGTTCTCGGAGATGGTGCGCATCGTGATGCCGCGCGACGTCGAGCCGAGGAGGATCGGCGTCGAGCCGACGAAGAGATCGACGGTGCCGGACTCCTGCGCCACGACGGTGAGGTCCATGATCCCGGCGAGTTCGTCGATCAACTGGTCGCGCTGGTCGCGCAGCGACGAAGCAGTCCCCTGCCCCTGCTCCGCCTGGGCAATCGAGAGGTTGAGCGCGGCGACCTCGGTGAGCAGTTCGTCCGCCCGGCCGACCTGGAGCGCCGCGTCGCGGTCAATCTGGTCGCGCACCGTCGTGTACTCCCCGCGGACGTCGCGCAGCCGCCCGGCGAGGCTCACGCCCTCTTCGATCACCAGCGTCCGCACCGAAAGGTCGCCGGGGTTGTTCGCCAGTTCGGACCAGGCGTTGAAGAATCGCGTCAGGGCGCTGGAGAGGTCGGCATCGGTAAGTTCGTTCTGGATTGACTCGATCTGGCTGAAGAGATTCTGGCGCGTGAGGGCGTGGCGCTCGTCGCCGAGCGCGTTGCGGATGCGGGTGTTGATGGCTTCATCGACGTGGCGCTGGATGGCGGCGAGCATGACGCCGCCGCCGGTGAAGGAGGCGGCCCCGAGGCGCTCGCCGCGCAGCGGCGAGGCGATGGCGGTCTGCCGCGTGAATCCCGGCGTAGTGGCGTTGGCCATGTTGTTGCCGGTCACCTGCAGCGCCGCCTGGGCGTAGTGCAGGGCGGACCGGCCGATCTGAAGCGCGCTCGTCAAGCCCATGCCGGCCTCCTCACGTCCGCAGGTCCAGTCCGCCGCACGTCGCCGCGCCGAGTCCGATCCGCCCGTCCCGCCCGTACACCTTGGTCCGGCTCAGCCCGGCGTGGATCGACTGGAGCAGCCCCGAGACGTGGCCGAGCAGGGCCTCGCAACTCTCGCGCAGCACGCCCCCCGCCTCGCGCACCTGCACGATGCCCGCGCGCAGGTCTTCGCCGAGTTCGAGCAGGCGCGAGCGGCTGGGTTCGCCGAGGGCCTCGGCGAGATGTCCCAGGCGGATCTCGCCCTCCGACGCGAGGCCCAGCGCCGTGGCGAGCGTCGCCGCCACCACCTTGCGCCGCTGCTCCAGGCCGTCGATCGTGTTCACCAGGTCGCGCTCGCGCTTCAGGCACGCCGCCAGGCGCGGCGTGTCGGCGTTGCGCAGACACTGCTGCGATTCCGTGATGCACGCGAGCAGGTCGCGGTTCAGGTTCGTCGCTTCGCGCAGAATCTGCTCGATTCGATGCACGCAGACCTGCACCGAGTTTCCTGTGCGCAATTCAGGCATGATTCAACCTCTGCTGGGGCTCGGCGGCGCCCGCGGTCGGCGGCGCGCCCGTTGCCTGCGCGCTGGCGAGCAAACGGCGCGCCATGTGATCCACCAGCCGCGTTCGCATTCCCGCGACGATCTTCTTGGACACCTCCGCCTCGAGCAGCGGCCGCAGCGCCTTCTCGGCGTCGCCGCGCTCGAACAGGCCGCTGTTGAGCGGATCGCTGCCCAGCCGCTCGAGCACCGGCACCACGAGCGTCTGGGCCACGAGTTCCTCGACGTTGCGGTACACCTGCTCGCGGCGGCGCTGCGGGGAAAGGTCCGACTTCATGCGCTGGCTGAGGATGCGGGCGAAGGACGCGGGCGCATCCGCGGCGCGATCCGCCTCGGCGGAGTCGGGCGCCGCCTCGGCGGGGGCGGCGCGGAGCAGTTCCGCGGCGTCGAATCGCCGCGTCGGATCCGCCGCAGCGAAGGGATGGGGCGCCGGCGCGACGTCGAGGGTGATCACGGCAGGTCCACCAGTTGGGCGTGCAGCTTGCCAATGCGGTGCAGTTCGTAGAGCACATCGACGCGCGTCTCGAAGTCCACCTTCAGGGCGTCGAGCGCCTCGATGAGGTCCGCGAGGCGCGCCCGCGTCGTCGGCAGGCCGTCGTCCACGGTGCCCACCTTGACGTGTTGATCGGTGTAGAAGATCGGGTCGGCTGGGGTCGGCTCCGGGGGCGGCACGATGCGCGTGATTGAAAGCGTGCGCGTCGAGATCACCGCCGGCGAGATCTGCACGTCGCCGGAGAGGACGATCACGCCCGCGCGGCGGTTGATGACGACGCGGGCGGGCAATTCGAGCAGGCTGCGGTCGATGGGCATGGTGAGGACGTAGTTGAGCGTGGCGGCGCGGCGCTCCCACGCCCACTCGCTGATGGTGAGGACGACCTCGTTGGGCGAGCGGACTTCCGCCCGGCCCTCGCCGCCGGATGCGCCGATCTGAAGTTGCTGCGTGATCTGGTCGGCGAGCATGTTGGCGACGGGGTAGCCGGCGTACTCGGGGTTGATGATGAGCGTGACCTCGCGCGAGCCGTCGCGAAAGGCGCTGGTGCGGAAGTCGGTGAGCAGTTGCACGCCGCCGCGAATGGTGCCGCGCCGCTGGTTGGAAGGATCGATGTCGATGGGGCCGGAGACCCAGGCGTCGGCGGGCCCGTCCTTGGTGAGGCGCAGGAAGGTCTGAAGCAGCGTGCCGCCTTTGAGGCTCTTGGCGTTGCCGACGACGGAAACCACGGCGTCAAGTTGATCTCCCTCGCGGGCGCCGGTGCCGGGAATCGTGCAGGTCACGGTGACGACGGCGACGCTGTCGGAGCCTTGGAGTTCGACGGGCGACTGCACGCCCAGGCCGTTGTTGCGGTGCAGTTCGTGCAGGTAGCGAGCAACGTGGAGGGTGCGCTTGGTCTGGTCACCGGTGCCCGGCAGGCCGACGACGATGCCCATGCCGTTGAGTTCGTTCTGTTCGAGTCCCTTGACGCGGACCATGCTCTGCACGTCGCTGGCCGAGGCGCCGGCGGCCGCGACGAGGCACGCCGCCGCGACGGCCGGCGCCGCCAGGCCGAGGGCCCGCCTTGATCGTCCGTATTCCATCCATGCACGTCGTGTCATTTCAGTCTCTCCGGGGAAGGGCGTCGCGGCCGCGAGGCGCCGCGCTCAGAACGCAAAGATGGTCTCGAGTACGCGGGGGATGAACCCCTTCTTCGTGGTCTTCTTCAGTTGCCCTTCGTGCATCTTCATGACGCGCAGGTCGAAGAGTTGGTTGCTCAGGATCGTGCCGGCCGGTGAGACCTGCTGAGGATCGCAGACGCCCGAGAGCAGGATGGTCGAGGTCTCGTCGTCGGTCTGGATGACGGTGCGCGCTTCGAGCACGAGGTGGCCGTTGGGCCAGACTTCGATCACTTCGGCCGTCACGCGGGCGGAGAGGTCGTCGGTGCGCGAGTAGCGGCCGTCGCCCTTGAACTCGTTCTCGTATTCGAGTTCGAGTTTGGCGGGGTTGGCGTTCTCGCTTCCCTTGAGCACGCCTTCGAGGAGGTCGTTGATGGTCAGTTGCGGGAAGTCCTTGATCTCGCCCTTGAGGTCGTACTCCTTGGACGTGTCGATGCCCTGCTGCAGCCGCGCCGTACTCGTCTCGCGGATGATGATCTGCACGTGATCGTGCTTGCGCCAGACGACGGGCTGGGGCTGGGGGACGGTGAACCAGGAATAGGCCTGGAGCGCGAGGGCGGGATCGACATCCGCGGGCGGGGGCGTCGGGGGATTGGCGCGGCGCTGGGCGAGCACGGAGCCGGTCTGCGCCGAAGCGGCCGTCGCCGCCGCCAGCCACGCGGCCCCGCACATGAGCGCCAGCCGGGCGGGATGATGAGTCTTGGACTTGCGACCTCGTTTATTCTGAGTTCTCGCGTTCATGGTATTGCTCCCCGCGGCCTGGCCGCGATGCCTGCTCAGCCGCCGACCTCGATCACCACTTCGCCGTCCGCAGTCACGACGCCTGTGAACTCGGCGCGGTCGGAGAGGCGGCGGACGCGGATGACCTCGCCGGTGCGGCCCTCGTCAAGGGCGCGGGCGCGAAGGCGCAGGACGAACAGTCCGTGGCGGGCCCGCACCCACACCTCGCTGTTTCGGGTGATGGCGACGGGCGCCAGCGCATCGCCGTCGCGCAGCGCTTCGCCGGGCACGAGCCGGCCGCGCGCCTCGCGCCCGACCACTTCGGCGGCGCGGCTCGGCGCGGTGCGCAGGCCCGGCTCGACCAGGCGAACCTCCTCGACGACGTCTTCGACCCCGATGACCGCGCCGCGCGCCACATAGCGCTGCGCCACCACCACCGGACGCCGAAGCGCCACTTCCACGCTCAGCCGCTCCCTGGCCGCCAGCGCGCCACGCTCGTACACGTTCACCTCAAGCGGGATCACCGGCGAGAGCGCCGAGGCCATCGGCCTGATCTCAAAGTCGAATCCCGCCCGCGGCCGATCCAGCGCCGCCGCATCCTCCGCTCGGAAGCGCAACTGCACGTCGGCGGGGTCGGCGCCGAGGAGGTGGCGTGCGAGGTAGTCCGCCACGACGCCCCGCAGCGTCGCTTGGCCGATCCACCGATCGGCGAACTCCGCGGGCGAACCGTTCTCGACGGGAGCCGATCTTTCCGCGGCCGGCGGCGCCGGCGTCGCTGCGGCACGCCAGCGCATGACGCACTCGCGCCCGCTGAGCGACACGAGGCCGAGATTCACGCCGTCGCCATCCAGCCGGCGGCGCAGGGCGTCCACGTGGAGCGACACCGGCCGCAGCGGCGCCGCCGGAGCCTCATACACCACCGAGTCCGCGAGCGCCTGAGCGAGCGGGCCGGCCAGGTCCGCCACGTCCGAGAGGCGCACGACGAGGCAGTCCGCGTCGAGCCGCACCGACGGCCGCAGGTCGATCGAGTCCGAGCCGCCGGCCGCCGCCGCGCCCGCCGGCGCCAGGAGCGCCGCGAGCAGAGCAAGTGGGAGAAGGGCCGGCGCGAGATGACGGCGGTTACTCATGATTCACCTATCCCCGGCGGAGTTGATTGATCTGCTGAAGGGCCTCGTCGGCCGCCCGCACGACCTGGCCGTTGAGTTCGAACGCTCGCTGGCTCTTGATGAGGTGGACGAGTTCGCGCACGGGCTCGACGTTCGAGCCTTCGAGGAATCCCTGGCGGATGGCGCCGCGATTGTCCGACGCCGGCGCGCCGGTGATGGCGTCGCCAGAGGCGTCGGTGCGCACGAAGAGGTTCTCGCCGATCTCCTTGAGGCCGGCCGGGTTGATGAAGGTCGCCAGTTCAAACTGGCCGACGTTGTCCACCTGTCCGCCAGGCAGGCTCACGAGGACCTGGCCGTCCGGCGTGATGGAGATCTTCTCCGCTTCCTCGGGAATGGTGATGGGCGGCTCGATCACGCGACCCTGGTCGGTGGCGAGGACGAGTTGCCCCAGGCCGTTGATGGTCAGGTTGCCGGCGCGGGTGTAGCCGATGCCGTCGGGCCCGCGGTCGGGCTCGATGCGCACCTGGAGAAAGCCCGCGTCTTCGATCATGACGTCGAGCGAGCGGCCGGTGGCCTCGGCCGGGCCGTTCTCGAAGTTCTTCTGCGTTCCCGAGACCTGCGTGCCCAGGCCGACGTAGAGGCCCATCGGCCGCTGGTCGCCGTTGAGGTTCTCGACGCCCGCCTGCTTCTTCTCGATGTAGAGCAGGTCCTGAAAGTTGGCGCGGCTGCCCTTGAATCCCGTCGTGTTCAGGTTCGCCAGGTTGTTGGCGATCACGTCGAGTTCGGTGCTCAGCGCGGTCAGGCCCGTGGCGGCCGAGTGCAGTGCGGTGACGGACATGCGGCTGGTCCTCCTTGGCGTCCGGGCGATCAGGCCACGCGGCCGAAGCGGTTGATCGCGGTGTTCATCAGTTCATCATGCATGCGGATCATCCGCGCATTGGCGCCGATGGCGCCGTTGGCGGATGCGAGTTCCATCATCATGCTCATTCCGTCCACGGCGCTCGATTCGAGCCAGCCTTGCTTGAGGTTGGCGCTGCTGGGCAAGAGGCTCTCCTGGGCGGTGTTGCTGAGCGTGAAGGTGTTGGCTCCGGCCTTGGCGAGCATGTCCATTCGCGGCGGGACGACGACCCCCAGCCGGGCCACGCGCTGGCCGTCCTGCATCACCGCGCCGTCCGGCTGGATCATGACCTTGCCGGTCGGTTCGAGCCGGATCGGGTTGTCTCCCTCGTCCAGCACGCGCATCCCCGAGGCCGCATGGGTGAGGTAGCCGTCGGCCCCGATGGTGAAGCGGCCGTCACGGCTGAATCGCAGGCGCTCGTTGCCCTCGCCGCGGCCCTTGGCGAACTTGAAGAGGCCCTCGCCCTGGATGGCGAGGTCAAGCGGATTGCCCGTCTCGACAAGTTGGCCATCCTTGAAGAGCGTGACGTTCGGGCTGAGATGGACGCCTCCGCCGAGTCGCTCGAGCAGGCGCTTGGGAGGCATGTTGGTCAGGCCGGCCTCGAGTCGCTCCGCCTCGCGCCAGTGAAAGGCCGTGGCCTCCGGCTTGAAGGCGGTCGTGTTGATGTTGGCGAGGTTGTTGCCGAGGACGTCCATGCGATACATGTTGACGAGCATGCCGGACGCCGCGACGTAGAGGCCGTAGTTCATGCCGCGCTCCCTTCGCCGTCGCCCGCCGCGCTTCGGCGTCGTGCCGTCGCTTCGCCGACGTGCATCGCGGCCGCCATCGCCGCCAGAGCGGCAATGCGGCGACCGAGGCGCTCATCGAGCCGCCGGTCCGGGCCGGCCGCGCCATCCAGCACCAGGCGCGCCACTTCCCGCCCGCGAGACTCGCGGTCAACCGGGCGCCCTGACTGAATCGCCTCCGTGCGATCGGCGAGCATGATGCGGCACTCCTTGCCTGCTCCGTCGTTGGCCGAGGCGAAGAGCAACGAACGTGCCCGAGCCAGCCATGCCGGATCACTTCGCGCGCAAGTCATTGTCTGTCTTCGATTTGAGCGGGCGATCGCTGCTGAGCCGCCGCTCCGCAAGCCCGTCAGCGGGCGCCGTCTTGACTCTCCCGGCGCAGTTGTTGCGCCAGGCGCCGGCGGGCGCGATGCTCCGCCGCGGCAATGCGATGCACCGGCCGGCCGAGCGCGGCCGCGATCGCCGCATGCGTCTGCGGCGCACCGCCGGTCCAGCCGAAGCGAGCCGCGAGGATCCGCCGGTCCTCCTCGCTCAGCGCCTCCGCCGCAGCAATCGCTCCTGCCCGCGGCTCGAGCACGCTCCGCCACGCAAAGACCAGCGCGGGCAGGTCCGGCAGCACGAGCGACCGTTGATCGTGCCGGGCCCGGGCCGTGGAAGGCGGGCCGCTCCGCGAACCGCCGCGCGCCAGTTCCGTGCGCAACGCATGCACGGCGACGGCGCGCAGCCGCCCTTGCCGACTTGCGTCAAAGGCGTCGATGCTGCGGCTGAGCGAGCCGAGCGCGAGCCGGTACGCCGCGTCGATCTCCCCCGCCGCACACTGAAGCAGTTTGCGACCGAGATGGATCTCGATGGTCGAGAGCGCCGCGGCCCGGAGCCCCGTGAGCAGCCGCACCTTCAGCCGCGTCGCCCAGCGCAGCCTCGTCTCCGCCTCGTCGATCTCCGCCGCCCGGGGCTGATGCCGGGGCAGGTCGTCGATGATCCTGCGGGTCGACCAGAGCAGGTAGTGCAGCGCCGCGGCGAGTTGCGCCTCTTCGACCTCGCGCCGGATCTCCAGCGCCGCCGCATCGCCGATCCACGCGGTCAGTTCGCCGCCGACGTCGAGCACGACCGGCAGACCGCGAACCGCCGAATCCGCCGCGAGAATCACCTCGCCCGCCCCTTCGAGGCGAAACGTGGGCAACTCCCGGCCGTTGACGTTCCACGCCCGCAGGCGCTGCGCCCGCTGCTCGAGGGTTGTGCGGTAAACGCTGCTGACCGTCTTGCCGAGGCGCTGCGCGACTTCGGAGGCGGGCAGGGCCCGGTCGTGCGCCCGCAGAGCCAGGCGGCGCTGGCGCTCGCTCAGCGGCCTGGCGTCGTGGAAGATCGCCTCGGCCGGGCGGCGGCGATCGTGCTGCTGGAGCAGGCGGCGGATGCCCTCGTGGCTGCGGCCGAAGCGCTTGGCCAGCCGCCGCGCCGCCTCGTTGAGCGAAAGATCGAGACTCGCCGCATACCGCCGCGCCCGGCGGATCATGCGCTCACGCGTGGCGGGATCGATGCGCGAGAAACGGCCCGCCGCCTCCACCCGCCGCGGCGCCCGAGCGGCGAAGCGCTCCACCGCATCCGTGAAGTAGACCAGCCGCGGCCGGCCGCCGCCCAGCACCGCCTGGTGCGCCACCAGGCCCTGCCGGCGGTAGCGGTGCAGCGTGATCGCGCTCACCCCAAGGCGGCGCGCCACTTCCTCGGGCAGCAGGGGTTGGCGCGGCGCAAACTCCGCAACCGGCAGCGCCAGCGAGGCGCTGAGCCGCTCGACGAAGATCGCCAGGTCGCCGATGAGGGCGGAGCCGACGAAGAGCGATCCCCCCGCCGATTCGCCCCGGTAACCCGTAATGCGGTAACGGATGTAGTCTTCCGGGTAGTTCCGCTCCGGGTCGATCTCGCCCAGCAGCGCCTCCGCCGTCGTCATCTGCCGGTGCAGCGTCTCCGGCGGGGCGTAGCGCAGTTCCCGAAGGAGGTCGGCCAGCGCCGAAATCGTGAATCGCGGCGGACGGGCCATGACTGCTACGGCGCGCCGGCGCACTCCTCGACGCCATCGCGCTCCCACTCCAGCGGCCGGTTCTCGTCGATCAACCCGA
Source organism: Vicinamibacteraceae bacterium (assembly GCA_011525805.1). Taxonomy (GTDB): domain Bacteria; phylum Planctomycetota; class Phycisphaerae; order Phycisphaerales; family UBA5793; genus UBA5793. Next base: position 99,926 of record WYBR01000070.1, on the reverse strand, counting down.
GGTCGTGCGCCATCCCGAAGAAGCGCTCGACTCCCGCCACCATGCGCGGCGTCCACTCGAAGCGCAGCATCTCGCTGAGATAGGATCGCGCCAGGTCGATCGGCCAGCCGTGCCGCGGCGCCTGACGCCTCAGAAACGCGTCGAGCCGCTCGCGGTTGTGCCGCCGCTGCCGGTCGAGCACGGCGCCGGCCGCACGGGCGTCCGTCTCACGGCGGGCCATCCACGTCGCAAACACGAACGGCAGGCCGGTGAGTTCCCTCCACTCCGCCCCGAGGTCGAGTTGGTAGGGATAGCGGATGGCCGGCGTCGCGTCCGTGACCACCTTGTCGCCGATGAGGAGCATCGCTTCGGGCCACTGCACGCGGCGCCCCTCCACGGTCCGATGCCCGGCGGCGTCGTAGTTCACGAGTTCCGGCCTCACGCCGTGCTGCGCATCGAGCAGCACGCGGAGCAGCATCACGGACGTGTGGCTCTCAGTGTCGCAGTGAACTCTCGTCAGCCGTGCGAGAGGAACCTGGCTGAACAGCCGCACCGTCATCGTCGACCCGTCGCACCCGAGCAGCCCGGCAGGAACGATCTTGAGCGCCTCGGGCGATCTCTGGTAATCCACGATCGAGCACAGCCCCACCTCCACCTCGCCGCCCAGCAGCAGGTCGATCAGCCGGCTCGGCACGGCATGCACGAGATGCACGTCGGCGAGATTCTCCAGGCCGTCAATCAGCGGCAGCGTGTTGAGGTAACTCACCACCCCGACACGATGGCGGGCGTCGGGCGGTCCGTCGGGTCGAGCGCTCATAGTGCGGAACTGTAGCGGCGCCCACCGCCGGCGCAACCGCTGCCCTCCGCCATGCCGCGCTACGATCTCCCTCCGCGGAACCTCAAGCCATGCGCGTCTCCGTCAACGACCTTCACCGCGAGCCCCTCGGCCGCGTCACGATCGACGAGAATGCCCGCCCGGGCTCCGTCGCCCTCGAGGGCTCCGATCGCCGCATCGACCTCCAATGGGAAGGCGCGCTCGACGACCGCGGCCGCCTGCGCCGTTGCCCGGTCTGCGGCTGCCGCGAGATCTTCAAGCGCTACGACTTCCCGCAGCGCCTGGGGCTGGCGCTGGTCATCGCCACCGCCGCCGGCGCTGTCCTCCTGCTCTTCCTGTGGCAGGTCATCTGGGCGATGCTCCTGCTTCTCGCCGCCGTCGTCGTCGATCGCATCATCTATGTCTTCACGGGCCAGTGCCTCGTCTGCTACCGTTGCCGCAGCGAGTTCCGCGACCTCGTCATCGACGAGACTCACGAGCCGTGGGACCTCGCCATCGGCGAGAAGTATCGGCCCATCCGTCAGATCGAAGCCGCGAAGTCGCAAGAGCAATGCACGCACGCGTGAGCGATCATCCTGACGCGACGGCCCCCCTCGTGCTCATCGGCGGAGGCGGGCACGCCAAGGTCGTCCTCGACGCCGCACGCGCCTCGGGCTGGAACATCGCCGGCTTCCTCGATGATGCCCCCGACGCCGCGCTCGCCCGCGAAGGCCTGCCGCGACTCGGCGCGCTGGGCGAGTGGACCCGCTGTGAAGCACGCTGCCGCTTCATCTCCGCCCTGGGCGACAACAGCCGACGCGCCCGCGCCGCCGTCCCCATCATCGAATGCTGCCCCGACCGCCTCGCCCTCGTGGCGCATCCGACGGCCATCATCAGCCGCCTCGACGTGACGCTCGGCCGCGGCGTCTTCATCAGCGCCGGCGCGATCATCAACCCGGGCGCTTCCATCGGCGACGGAGCGATCATCAACAGCGGTGCGATCATCGAGCATGACTGCCGCATCGGCCCGTGGGCCCACGTCGCCCCCGGCGCTGCGCTCGGCGGATCGGTCGAAGTCGGCGAGTCGGCCCTCCTGGGGCTGGGCTGCCGCATCCTCCCCGGCCGCCGCATCGGCGCCCGGGCCGTGGTCGGCGCCGGCGCGGTCGTCTGCCGCGACGTCCCCGACGGCGCCACCGTCCAAGGCATCCCCGCCCGGCCGCGCTGACGAACCCGCTCCCGCACCCCACGCCAAAGCCCCACCTCCGCCGAAAGCGGCCGAACTTCACGCGATTCCGGAAAAGCCCCTTGACAAGGGGGCAGAAATCAGGATAATCAATAGCGTGTATTGCGGCCCCGCCCCTTTTCACCTCAACCCCGCCCGGGAGGATGGACCACATGGCAGGAAATGCTCACTCATCGTGGCTCCGCGTCACTTCGATGGTCGTCGCCCTTCTCGGGGGGGGGGGGGGGTAGCGCTCGCGCAGACGACGGTGACCACGCCGACTATTCCGGGGGTTGATCTCGGCTCCGGTTACGGCCCGCAGTTCGGGCACGCCATGGCCACAGGCGACTTCGACGGCGACGGGAAACGCGATGTGGCGATCTCAACCTTCGAGAGCATGGAGACGGGATTCGGCAATAACGAAGGCCGCGGCCACGTCTACGTCTATGAGTACGACAGCGGATGGAGCAGCCCCATCACGGTCCCTCATCCCAGCGGCACGCCGAACGTGTGCGTCTTTTTCGGTTGGGATCTCGAAGCGGCCGACGTGGATGGCGACGGCAAGGATGAACTGATCGTGACCGAGCCGGGCGGCGACGGCGCTGGCGCGCAAAGCTACGGTGCGGTCTACATCTTCGACTATGACGACACGAGCGGGCCGACCTTCGTGCTCAAGCACAAGTTCCAGAGCCACGCCTCCTACGGCGGGCAACTCGGCGACAACTTCGGCTGGTCGGTCGCTCTCGCCGACTTCAACGGCGACGGCGACCTCGACCTCATCGTCGGGGCTCGGTACTGGAGCCAGTGCGAAGGTTGCATCTACGTTCAGAATCAGGGATGGGTCGAGGACTGGACCGGCGCCGTCTACATCTTCGACCACGACGGCTGGGAGACATCCACCGACTGGCGCAACGTCAATGAGGCCGAACTGGTCATTCGTGGCGAACCGAGTTGGGTTCCAGGGACCGCCGTCGAGCAGACGCGGGGCTACTTCGGCCAGAGCGTGGCCAGCGTCGGAGACCTGAACGGCGACGGCTACGACGACTTCATCGTCTCCGCTCCGCGCCGCACGTCCACCAATTACACCGGCGGCTGCACCGGCCAAAACTTCAACTGGTCGTACGACGGCAATCCTCCCTGGACGTCGGAGTCACTGGAGGATGACTGCCGGGTCGGCACGGTCTATCTCTTCGCCGGCGCTTCCACGTATCCGGAGGAAGATCAGGAGGCCTACGACTACGCGAAGATCATCTTCACCGGCGAGAACGCGGAGGACAAGTTGGGCCAATCGCTCGCCTCACAGGGCGATCTGAACGGCGACGGGGTGAACGACATCGTCATCGCCAGTCTTCTGCACGATGTTGAAGGCAATCCGACGCGGACGGATGTCGGCCGCGTCTACGTCTTTCTCATGCCCAACTACTCCGCAGGCTGGCCGAGCGGGGATCCGTACGTCTGGGAGGCGGCGAACGCCAACATCATCATCGACGGTCCGACGGGCGATGACTACGTCCTCTTCGGCTACGCAATGGCCTGCAACGGCAACACGAACAAGGGAACCGACTCCCGCGCCGACTTCCTGATCGGCGCGCCGCGCGGAAACAGCTGTGCATATACCCCACCACAGCTCAGAAACGACCGTGGTTTCGCCTATCTCTTCCGGTACTCGGGGAGTATGGCCGTGGGCGAGAATGGCGGGCACGAGACCTGGACGGCCAGCAGTGCCTTTCGTTATTATCAAATTCTCTGCGACGAAAACCCCTACGACAACGAAGCCCCGTATCTTGGTCGCTCCGTCATATTCATCGGTGACATCAACAACGACCAGGACTATAACGATGAGATCATGTTCGGGGCGCCGGGGTGGGACACGACCAACTACGGAAACGGGTCCGCGAATGACCTTGGCGGCGTCTATGTCATCCCGTTTTGAGACGGCCCCCCTCGGTCAAATCAGCACGCGGGGGCGCACAAAGGGAGATGAGTCATGGCACGCATCATCATACGGGCTTCAGGAGCCCTTCTCAGCGCGCTCGGCGTGATGTGCGCGCGGCACTCAGTTGTCGCGCAGACCCCGCCTTGCCCCCCAGCGCAGCTGCAGCGTCTCATCAGCCCCTGCAACGACGGCAACGGCTTCGGGAGGTCGCTGTCGGTGCGCGACGACCGCATGGCCGTGGGGCGTTACGACCTTCCCGGCGGCCGCATTTCGACCTACGTGCTCAACCCGATCACGCAACAATGGGATTTCGAATCCGATCTTCGCCCCCACGACTTGCGCCCCTTCGATGCTTTTGGAAACGCCGTGGCGTTCCACTTCGATTCATCTAGCAATGAGTGGCTACTTGCCGGTGCCAGCCCATACAACAGTCTGATCGACGACGACGCTGGCAAGGTCTATGTTTTCCGGCTGAACAGTTCCATGCAGTGGGTTCAGGACGGAGAAGTGCTCCCGGACGTTTCCGTCCCGTTCGGCTGGTTCGGGAACGAACTCGCCTGGGCGACCGCCGGGGGGCGCACCTTCCTGATCGTCGGCGCGCCGGGATCGGATTCGACGGGCGTCATCGGTTCTGCCTACGTGTTCGAGCGCGACGGACTGGGAGCATGGAGGCAGCAGGCTCATCTTCAGGCGCCCGACGGATCACCCGAGGACGCATTCGGATTCGGACTCTCGGCGAGTGAAAGCGATGGTTCGACCATCCTGACGGTAGGCGCGTCAGGACACCTGTATGTTGGCCCCAACACTCAACCCGGAGCAGCGTATTTCTACCGATTCGACTCAGTCTCTAATGCATGGATGCTCGAAGCACAGTTCGAGGCGCCAGATCCGTATGAGCAAGACCTCTTTGGACAGGACGTATCGGTCGCACCGGTCGTTGACCTTCCGGGCATTAGCCACCGGGCTGCAGTCGGGCGAACGAACGAGGGCGGCTTCGGTTTCCCGGCAGGTCCGGGAGCGACATACCTCTACCTGCGTACGACGGAAGGTACATGGCGTCAAGAAGCACACTTGGTTCCGCCTGTCGCAAACCCGAGTGACATGTTCTTTGGTCAATCTGTATGTCTGGAATCTGGAGGGACAGCGCGACTGCTTGCCGCCGCACCCGAGAATAGGGACTTCGGCGTTTCATCTGGATGTGTCTATGTCTTCGAACTGATCGGGCCCTCAGGAGAATGGTCGGCAGTTCAGGCGCTTTACGGCGCCGAGCAAGATGTGCTTGACGCGTTCGGGTTCACAGTCGCCCTAGGCGATCGCAGGTCAGCGTCATTAGCCGTGATCGGCGCGCACACCACGCAATGCGTCGGCGGCCTTCAGATTGACGCCGTCGGCGCCGTCTACTCCTTCGACCTCGACCCCGGCGAGCCGGGCAACTGTCCGCCGCCGGTTCTTACGTTGCAGAAGGTTCCCGACTGCGCCGGCGGGCAGGGCGGGGAGATTGAAGTCAGATGGTTCCAGGCCACGCCGGATCGCCGCGCCCGCATCGCGATTCTCTTCGGCCGGCGCACCGGCAACTTTGTCATTCCCAACGGCAACCCCTGCGCCGGCACGCCGCTGGGTCTCGGCGCGCTTGATTTGCAAGTCGCCTTCATCGGCTCCGCCGGCGACTTCGGCGCCGGCCGCCTCGTCACCACCATCCCCCGATCCGCCTGCGGCGCATACCTCCAACTCGTCGATGTCAGCCGGTGCAAGACGAGCAACGTGGTGAGGATTGAGTAAGGCTTGGGGCTCGGCTTGGGGCGCGTCGTTGCCGTTCCGCACTGCACTCTCGCCCAGAGCGGCGAGCGTGCAGGCGCAGTCGTCCGCCCAAGCACCGACGATCAACCTTGCCGTTCGCACTGCACTCTCGCCCAGAGCGGCGAGCGTGCAGTGGCACCCGTTCAAGGCTTGGGTGGCATCGAACGCCGCCGCTTTGGGCGGAGTTCGATGGCGAGCGTGCAGTGGCACCCGCATTCGCCTGCGTCAGAGGTTGTTGCGCGGCATGGTTGAGGCGACCATGCGCAGGGGAGGGACGTCCGAGCCTTCGACCGCGAGGTTGATCTCGTTGTCTTCGACGATGAGCAGGTCGATGGTGGCGCGATAGAGCAGCGGCCCGCGGGTGTAGTGGAGCGTGAAGGGCGGGATGCGCTCGTTGTTCTCGTCGAAGATCGGCGCGACGCCGGTGAGGAGGAGTTCCTCCTGCGGCTCGCCGAGCGGATCGACGACGACGTAGAGCGACTCGTCGAGGTCGCGGTACTCGACGCGCACGAAGGTGCCGTCGGCGGCGACGAACTCGAGGTAGTCGGACTGGATGATGGGGTCGGTGATGACGTTGTCGGGGTAGGGCCCGAACTGCGTCCCGGTGCGGATCATCGCCAGCAGCCGGTGCATGGTGAGGCGGGCGATGGTGTGGCGCGAGGCGGACTCCGTCGTGGCCTGATAGGCGCGGAAGGAGGCGCTCAGGGCCGCGAGCAGCGAGGTGAGCAGGAGCGAGGTGATGGAGATGGCCAGGAGCATCTCGATGATGCTGAAGGCGCGGCGGCGGGGGCGTGAACGGCGAAGGGCGATCATGGCGAGACTCCTTCGACGTAGGTTCCCTTGACGGGGACGGCCTTGATGGGCGCGTTAATGCCGTCGGGCATGGGGATGTCGGGGTCGTACTTGAGGTAGATGTTTCCGAAGCCGACCTCGGGATCGGGGTCCATGCCTTCGCCGTCGCCCTCCTCGACGCTGAAGTAGCCCAGCGTGGTGTTGAAGGCGGAGGCGAGGCCGCCGTAGAAGAGCGGCCCCTGGCCGATGACGGGCTTGAAGGTCATGAGCAGGGCGCCGATGATCTCGGCCCGGCCGCGAACGTCGAGCACGCCGGCGACGATCGTTCCCTGCATCGTCACTTTCTCGTCCGCGTTCTCGAAGTTGCCCACGTCCACGGAGAAGTTCGGGGCGAGGAGCGAACTGCGGCGCAGCTGCTCGTAACTGCTGTTGAAACTCTCAAGCGCCGCCTCCTTGTCGAGGGGATCGAGGTTGCTGTTCTCGATCTCCGCCGGGTCGAGTGTGAAACGAGTGTTGCCGGTGAACTGGAGTTTGTTGCGCACGTGCGTCAGTTCGTCGGCGGGATCGGAGACGATGGACCCGATGAAGGTGCAGGAGTCGAAGCGGACGTTGTTCGAGAAGGGCTTGGTGTCGTAGACGGGATTGCCGTCGATTTCGAGCACCGGCTCCCAGGACTCGTAGTCGTACTTGTCGACGTACTCGGTGCCGATGAGTTCCTTGATGCCGAGGAAGTTCCAGTTGACGTGGTCGTTGTCGGCGTACGTCTTGACATATACGCCGCCGATGAAGATGCAGTTGATGAACAGGCCGTTGATCCCCTCGGGGACGGCGACGTTGACGAAGGTCATGTTCTTGTAGATGGGGCGGCGGTACCAGTCGTAGAAGCCCGGCGAGCCGAGGGGCATCTGCTCCCACACGCCCAGGTCGGGTCGGAGGTAGTCCGGCTCGGTGGGGTGGTCGGACCAGATGTGGGAGTTGGGGTCGCCGCCGAGTTGCGATTCGAGTTGATCGGCGAACGAGGCGCTGCCGGACGTCACGGCCTTGAGGGCGTTCTGCGCGTTGGTGAAGTCGGTGATGCTGAGGTCGTAGAGCCGCGTGTCGGGCACTTCGAACTCGGAGGAGGCGTACTCGACGTCGGCGTGAATGGGCCCGTTGACGAAGTTCTGCCAGGGCTGGCCTTCCTTTGAGGCCTCCCAGTTGTCCTTGCTGGCCTTGAAGAGGAGGTTACCGCGCACCTTGCTGTAGCCGTCGAGGTTGTCGATGACGCCGTCGAGGTACCCCAGCGCGGTGTCCTCAAGGTCGACGACGCCGTCGCCGTTGCGGTCGGGGCAGAGGGTGTCGATCATCTCGGCGAGCTGGTCGTCGATGCCGGCGAACTCGACGTTGAGCGTGCCGCGTCCGGCGGCGTAGGCGAGGTCCTGGTCGTAGACGACCCAGCCGTCGTCGTTCTGGTCGTAGAAATCGAGCCAGAGGTCGTAGTCATCGACGAAGCCGTCGCCGTTGGCGTCGATCATGAATGGCTCGGTGAGGCCGTCCGACTCGGTCGGGTGTCCGGGTCGGAGGCGGTTGTCGCCGTTGACGTCGAACTCGCCGATGGAGGCGATGATCGCCTCGATGCGCGAATCGAGTTCCGCGTCGAGGTGGCGGAAGTCGGACTTCATGACGATCGGATGGCCGAGGGGGTCTTCGAGATCGACGGCGTCCTCGCCGAAGCGCGTTCCGATCGGCCCGTCGATGTGGACGTTCTTTCCGATCATGACGCGATTGGGCGAGATGATCGCAGCGTCGAGGCGCTTGACGATCTGAAAGTCCATCTGGAGCGTGCGCGTCAGTTCGCCGTCGCGCCCGACGCTGGTGACGCGGATGTAACGGCCGTCGGCGAGGGGCTCGTAGGAGAGTTTGAACGTCGCGGCGTGCTCCTCGGTGGTGACGGCGATGGGCCGCACCACGAGTTTGCCGAATTCGTCGATGGCGGGGAGGAGTTCGTCGGGGGGTTCGAGGATGAGGTTGTGCTCGTCGGCGGCGTGGGCGTTGAGCAGGGCCGTCGCGAGGCTGGTGGCGGGGGGCGACTCGACGAAGTCGGGTTCGAGGATCGAGACGGCGCCGTCGCTGCTGTCCCACGTTCCGTTCCACAATTTTTCGCCGAACTCGTCGGTCACGAGGCCCTTCTCGACGACGAAGCGCTGCGCGGCGCCGGTGAGGCGGCGGCCGGCGAAACTCAGCCCGGTCTCCGCCGCGCTCATCGCCCGGTTCACCTGGAGGTGCGAATGGGCCGTGCGGACGTTGCCCTGCGCGACGACGGCCATGACGGCGGCGAGGGAACCGAAGATGACCAGGAACATCATGGAGAGGACCGACGCCACGCCGCGGCGCCGCGCGCCTCGGGCGCGAGGCCGTCCGCCGAGGCGCCGCTGGAACGCGCCCGCGCCGATCCGGCGCGGCGCAGCGCCGACACCATCGCGCATTCTCCGCACCCTTGGTTCGTTTCGCCCGTTCATCGCCGCTCCGTTTCACCATCCGGCCCGATCGTGGCCCGATCGAATCTCTATTCCTCGTTGATCCATGCGATCTTGGTGACTTCGCTCGGCTCGGGGTCGCTCGCCCCCTGGTAGAAGACGGCCACCTCGATGCGCAGCACGTACAGTCCGGGGGCGAGGTCGGGATCCTCCGGCCCGCTGATGTTGTTCTTGGCCACCTTGGCGACGCGCACGACCTGCGACCATCCCGGCATGTCGGGGACGATGAGGCGCTGGGCGTTCACCGGGCCCGTGCCCTCGGCTTCGCTGAAGACGGTTCCCAGCCCCTCGACGCCGTCGAAGTCGTCGAGATCGTCGAAGTCGGCGAGAGTGAGTTCGTTCGGCTCGGGCCCCCAGTAGACGCTGCCGGTGACGGGGTCGTGGGGCGAGAGGCGCACGGTCATCTCGCGGATCTCGTTGGCGAGGAACGTGGCGGTCGAGGTGTGCGTCGACCAGTCGTTCTGGCGGTGGAAGGCCATCTGAGCGTAGAGGATCGCGAGCACGCCGCTGCCGACGATGATGATCGCCAGCGCGGTTTCGAGGAGGGTGAAACCGGTCGGCCGCGCCCGGCGGGCGCGCGCCGGTTGTGGGGTTGAGAGCCTGTCCTGCGGGTGGCGCATGGTGCGTACCTTCCTCGTTCCCGGAGCGTCCAGGCCCGGTTCAGAGGGCTTGGAACCCCTCCACCCTTCCCTACTTAACGAGCGAGGACATCTTGAAGATTGGCAGGATGATCGCCATCGCGATGAATCCGACGACCGAACCCATCACAATGATCATGATCGGTTCAATCATACTCGTCACGGTCTTTATCGCGTCGCGCAGGACCTTGGAGTAATAGGACGCGATCTCCTGGAGAACGTCCGACAACTTGCCGGACTCCTCGCCGGCGGCGATCATCTGGACGACGGAGCGTGGCAGGAGGACGGACTTCTGGAGCGGCTGGACGAGTTTCTTGCCCTGCTTGACCGAGGCGTAGACCTGCCGCCACATCTGCTTGTACACCGAGTTGCCCGAGATGTCGCCGGTGATGGCGAGCGAGTCGAGCATGGGCACGCCGGCGCTGAGCAGTTCGCCCATGGTGTGCAGGCTGCGGTTGATGTAGAGCGCGCGGAACATGCGCTTGAAGAGCGGCACGCGGAGTTTGAGCCGGTCGACGGTCAGCCGTCCCATGCGCGTCCTCATGAAGATGAACAGTCCGACGCCGAGGGCGAAGGCGATGATCATGAGCACGTACCAGTACTGCACCATGAAGGCCGAGATCGCCATGAGGAAGACGGTCGGCTTGGGGAGGTGCTCCTCCTTGCCCTTGAAGACGACGGCGAAGCGCGGCAGGACGAAGGTGAGCAGGAAGACGGTCACGGCGACCGCCATGGTCCCGATGATTCCCGGGTAGATCATCGCGCCGATGACCATCTTGCGCGTTTCGAGTTGCTGGCTCATGTAGGCGGCGATGCGGTCGAGCATCTTCGCGAACGAGCCGGACATCTCCGACGCGCGGACCATGTTGACGTAGAGGGGGCTGAAAAGTTTGGGATACTTGGCGATGGCCTCGGAGAACTGCCGGCCGCCCTCGACGTCCTGCCGGACGTTGCGGAGCACTTCGCGCCACTTGGGGTTCTGCACCTGGTCGGCGATGCCTTCGAGGGCGGCGCGGATCGAGATGCCGGCGCGGATCATCACCGCCATCTGGGTGGTGAAGTCGAGGACGTCGCGCTGGCTCGGGCCGCTGCTGTAGTTGAGGCTCTTGAAGGTGGCGCCGAGGCTCTTGACCTGCGCCGACTCGATCGGGGAGAGACTGACGACGCGCTGGCCCTGGTTGCGCAGGATCGCCGCCGCCATCATGGCGCTGTCGGCCGCGAGGGTGCCGGAGCGCACCTCGCCGTTGCCGCCCTTTGCCTGGTATCGATACAGCGCCATGCCCGCCTCCTCAATCGCCTCGAAGGAACATGCGAAGACGCAAGCGGATCACGCGCCGCATCCGATCCGCATGCCCGGTCGCCTAGGCCGCCAGCGCCCGCTCCAGTTTGTCCGGATACGCCGCTTGCGCGATCGCATCCTCGCGGCTGATCATGCCGTTGAAGTACAACTCGCCGATCGACGTGTCGAGGCTCACCATGCCGAGGTTGCGGTTCGTCTCGATGACGTTGGGAATCTCGAAGGAGCGGTTCTCGCGGATGATGTTGCGCACCGCAGGGGTGCAGAGCATGATCTCCACGCCGGGCACCATGCCCTGCTGGTCGATGCGGCTGAAGAGGGTCTGCGAGACGACCGCCTGGAGCGTGTTCGCGAGCATGGAGCGGATCTGGTTCTGCTGGTCTGCCGGGTACATGTCCACAATGCGCTCGACCGTCTGCGACGCGTTGACGGTGTGCAGGGTGCTCAGGACGAGGTGCCCGGTTTCCGCCGCGGTGATGGCCAGCGCCGTGGTCTCGAGGTCGCGCATTTCGCCGACGAGGATGATGTCCGGGTCCTGGCGGAGGATGTGCTTGAGGCCCGAGGCGAAACTCGGCATGTCGGCCCCGAGTTCCCGCTGCTCGATCACGCTCTTGTTGGACTCGAAGGCGTATTCGATCGGGTCTTCGAGAGTGATGATGTGCTTGCGGTAGCGCTCGTTCATCGCCTGGATCATGGCGGCGAGGGTGGTGGACTTGCCCGAGCCGGTGTCGCCGGTGACGAGCACCAGGCCGCGCGGCAGGTAGGTCAGACGCCCGATCACGTCGGGCAGGTTGAGCGTTTCGAGCGGCGGCACCTTGGACTTGATGGCGCGAAAGGCCATCGCCACGCTCTTGCGCTGCATGTGCGCGTTGACGCGGTAGCGGCCCACGCCGGGAATCTCGTAGGAGAAGTCCGAGTCGCTCTGCTTCTTGAACGTCTCAAGCGCGTTGGGCGGCGCCACCTGCTCGAGAATCCGCTGCGCCGACTCCGGGGTGATGACCGGATAGTCCATCGGCGTCACGATCGTGTGCACGCGCATGAGCGGCGGGTGCCCGGCGACGATGTGAATGTCCGAGGCGTTGTGCTCGGCCGCGGTCTTGAGAATCGTGTTGAAGTCCATCGGTGCTCACCCCTCGTGGAATCGGGACGGCCCGTCCGGCCCGCGGGCCGGTCGGCGCTGCCCGCTACATCGGTCATTTCACGCCCCCGGATAACCCATAACCCCGCATTGATTCCCGATTTGGCCGCGCGCGGCTCCCGGGTTTTCCGGACCCGCCGCACCCCCGCTCGCCGACCATCAGATCGTCGCTTCGGTCACGCGCAGCACTTCCTCGACCGTGGTGAGTCCGCGAACGACCTTTGCGAGACCATCCTGCCTCAGCGTCACCATGCCCCGCTCGACGCACATGCGGCGGAACTCGGTGACCGACGGGCTGCGGGCGATGGCGTCACGCGTCACGTCGTCGAGCACGAGGAGTTCGTAGATGCCCAATCGCCCGCCGTAACCCGTCTGGCGGCAGCGGTCGCATCCCTTGCCTTTGCTCACGCGGTCGCCGCTGAGGCCCTGCGTCATGAGGAACTCGCGCACGTCCTCGCTGGGCGTCTCCTCGGCCTTGCAGTGCGAGCAGATGCGGCGGACGAGGCGCTGCGCGAGCACGGCGTTGATCGCGGCCCCGAGGAGGAACGGCTCGACGCCGATGTTGATCATGCGCGTCACCGAACTGGGCGCATCGTTCGTGTGCAGCGTGCTCAACACGAGGTGGCCGGTGAGCGAGGCCTGAATGGCGATCCGGGCCGTCTCGGCGTCGCGGATTTCGCCCACCATCACCACGTCCGGATCCTGGCGAAGCAGGCTGCGCAGCGCGGCCGCGAAGGACATGCCGATCTTGTCGTGGATCTGCACCTGCGTGATCCCGTCGAGGTGGTACTCGACCGGGTCCTCCGTCGTCGAGACGTTCAGGCGCTTCGTGTCCATCTCGCGCAGCGACGAGTAGAGCGTCGTCGTCTTGCCCGAGCCCGTCGGGCCGGTGACGAGGATGATGCCGTGCGGCTGCTTGATCTGGCGCCGCCAGATGTGCAGGGTCTCTTCGTCGAAGCCGAGTTGCTCGAGGCCCACCGCGATCGAGCGCGCGTCGAGGATGCGCAGGACGCACTTCTCCCCCGTCACCGTCGGAAGCGTGGAGACGCGCAGATCGAGTTTGCGCCCGGCGACGACGGCGCGGATGCGCCCGTCCTGCGGCAGGCGGCGCTCGGAGATGTCGAGGTTCGCCATAATCTTGAGGCGCGAGATGATCGCCGCGTGCATCTTGTACGGCGGGTTCATCATGTCAAAGAGGATGCCGTCGATCCGGAATCGGACCTTGAGTTTCTTCTCCGCCGGCTCGATGTGGATGTCGGACGCGCCTTCTTTGAGCGCCGTCTGGATGATGAAGTTGACGTAGCGGATGACCGGCGACTCGCCCGCCTGCTTGGCGAAGTCGACGTCCTCCTGGTCGTTCTCCACGACCTCGACGTCGCCCTCGTCAATGTCCGCGAGAATGTCGTTGACGGCGAGTTCCTGCTCCTCGCCCTGCGACTGCACCTCGATGATGAGGTTGACGTCAGACTGGGTGACGATGACCTGCCGGATCGCCGACACGCCGAGGACACGGCGAACTTCGTCCACGACGAACACGTCGTCCGGCTCGACCGTTCCGAGGATGAGGCGAGGCCCGTCTTTGCGCAGCGGCATGACGCGGTGGCGCGAGCAGAATTCCGACCCGAGCCGCTCGAAGTAGGACGCGTGGTACCCGTCGTCGGGATTGATCCGCTCGAACGGCAGGCCGTACAGCCGCGCCACGGTCTCCTGGATCTGCTCCTCCGGCACGCCCATCTCGAGGAGCACGTCCCGCTCGGTCCGCCCGGGGCTTTGGCGCAGCACGGTGCGGAGGCTGCTCAACTGGTCGGCGGCGATGGCGCCCGCAGCGTGCAGTTCCGCACCCAGGTCGCGCCCTCGCGTCTCCCGCGGCCGGCCGCCCTCGGGCGGTCCCCACAGCAGGCCCAGCGCATCATCCGCGTCGGGACGCGGCGCCTCGCGCTTCGCCGTCGAAGCCGCCTCGGGCCGGCGCGCCGCGGTCGGCTTGGCGTTCGTCGCGCCTGCGGCGGGGCGCGGCACTTCGGCGGGCTCGGCGCCGGGCGGCGGCCCCGGCGCGGCTGCGGCGCTCGCGGAATCGATCGGTGGCTCGATCGGCGCCTCGGTCGGCGCCGCCGCCGCGGGCGCAGCGCCTTCGCCCGCGCGCCTCACGCCCAGTTCGGTCAGCAGACTGTCGAGATCGAATCTTCCCATGAGTCGCTGCTCAGGCGCGCCAGGCGTCAGTCCTTGAGGCTCTTACGGAACTCCAGGCCCTCGGAAACGAGCACCACTTCGAAGGCCGTGATCTCCCGGACCGAGAACACGTCTTTGACGACGTCACCCACCTGCACGACGAGGTTGTCGAGCACGGCGACGCGCTTGCCCTCCTGGCCCATGATGGAACTCAGCCGCATGCGCTTGACGTCGCGCTCGTAGGACATCTGGAGTTGCCGGATTCGCTCCGCCTCGCGCGCCGCGGTCGTGTCGTTGAGCGGCGCCTCCTCGCCGCCCGTCGTCGCCGACTGTGCCAGGCGCAACACGAACGGGTTTTTCTTGACCTGATCGAGCGGAACCTGCGCCTCGGTCCGATCCTCCGTGAGGGAGGCGAGCATGGCGTCGGAGTCGAGGGCGGCGCCCGACACGGAACCGGAGGCGGAACTCTTCGTCGAACGGCCAAGGAACTCATTGACGGTTTTCTCGATCGCCTTGTCGACGCCGAGGTTGCCCGACTGGGTGCCGAGCCAGCGCATGCCGCCGAGAATGCCGGCGCCGACGACGAGGGTCCCGACGAGGACGATGGTGGCGTCGTTGACGCGTCGCTTGGACGAGGCCGTGCCGACGAGGTCGATGTGCTCAAGGGGCCCGCCGTCGGTTCCCTCAACCCCCGACGCATCGGGGATGTGGCCGGCCTGCGGATTGAAGTGCTCCATCGTCATGGCGAAACCTCCACGAGCGTCGTCGGCGCGGTGCGCGGCTGGAAGTAGATGCTCAGCGTGAACGACGCGGTCATCTCTCCCTCGTCCTGCTCCGTCCGCTTGATGTTCAGGTTGCGGATCTGCGTCAGGCGAGGCAACTGCTCGAGGTTGAGCAGAAACTCGTAGAACCCGTCGAAGTTGCCGCTCAGTTCCCACTTGATGGGCAACTCCATGTACTGCGACGCGGGGACCTTCTTCTCCGGCGTGACGGACTTGATGCGCAGGTTGTGGCGGTTGGCGATCTCCGACGCCTGCCGCAGCACCTCGTCCACGCTCTGCTCGGCGGGCAGTTTCGCCTCGATCACCTCGATCGCCTCCTGCCCGCGCTCGATGGCCTCGCCGAGGTTCTTGATCTTCAGCGACGCCTCGTTGAGTCGTTCGAGGGTCTGCCGCTTGGCGGCGATCTCGCCGCGGGCGGCGGCGATGTCCTCGTTGCGCGGCTTGAAGACGAACCAGAACGCCGCCACCGGAACCGCCAGCAGCACGACGATGAACAGCATTTCACGCACTCCGAATCGCATGATCACTTCCCCCCGTTCGTGGGCGGCTCTTCGCCCTCGAGGTCCACCTCGATCAGGCTCGGGTCGAACTGCTCGAACTCCAGCGTGTTGTCCATCGGGTCCCGCATCGAGCGGCGGAGTTTGAGCGGCTCGAACTGCTTCGCGTCCGCCTTCGGGTCGATCAGAGCCCGGATGCGGAACACCCGCACCGACTGGTCCGCCACCTTCGTCTCCTTCGAGAAGCGCAATTCCACGTCCCGCAGCAGGGCGCAGGCGCCGAGGTTCGTGAGATACTCCGCCACGTGCTGGTTCGACGGCGCGTACCCCTCCATCTCGATCGCCACCTGGTAGACGGGCACTTCGATCTTGCGCTCCTCCGCTTCGTCCGCCTTGGTCGGCGTGCGCCCGGGCTTGGGCGCCGTGGTGATCGACTTCACCTTCGCCGCCGCCGGCGCCACGCGCTTGATCTTCTCGCGCTCCGACTTGAGGTCGAACTCCTGAAGGCTCACGGCGTCGGGCATGCGATTGATGAGTTCGGCGAGC
This sequence comes from Vicinamibacteraceae bacterium, assembly GCA_011525805.1. Taxonomy (GTDB): domain Bacteria; phylum Planctomycetota; class Phycisphaerae; order Phycisphaerales; family UBA5793; genus UBA5793. The sequence continues at coordinate 83,806 of WYBR01000070.1, read as the reverse complement.
AGGATCGAGCGAGGCACTCGCTCGACGAGCGCCGCCGCCACCTCCGCCCGCTCGACGAGTTGCTGCTTCTGGCGCTCGAGGGCCTCGAGTTCGCCGATGCGCTTGGCCGCCTCGGTGTAGCGGACGTTGATCTCCTGCTGCTCGACCTTGACGCGCGACCACTGGCGGTTGGTGACGAGGAACGCGCCGACCACCGCCGTCATCACCACGATGAAGAGCGTCAGACTCAGCAGGCTCGTGCGCCGCTCAGCCCGTTGAGCGACGTAGTCCTCAGGAAGGAAACTGGCATGCGGCATAAGTCACTCCAATCCTCGTTGAGCGTTCTCCCGTCATCCCCAGCGGCGACTCAGCCGCCGCCTTCGCACGCGCACAACCCCAGCGCAACGGACCAGCCCGTCTCCGCGTGCGTCCCGTCGAAGCCGACGAAGCGCTCCTCGCCCGTCCGGCGAAGCCGGCCGAACGGATTGCCCTGGTACGTCACCACTCCCATCGCCTCCGCGACCATCCGGCACAGCGTGCGGTCCATGCTCTCGCCGCCGACGAACACCAGCCGATCCACCGGCCGGTCGGCGAAGAGGCGGTGGTGATACCGCTCGCACAGCCGCAGTTCGTCGATGAGTTGCTCGACGAGCGGCTGCATCGCCTGGCGCACGCCCGGCTCGCGCTCGCCGCCCTCCTCGGGCGACTGCGGCGCGTCGGCGCCCCCGGCGAGCGGGGCGAACTCCCTGGGCGTGTTGCCGGCCCGGCGATCGTGGATCGTGCCGGCGGCGGGGGTCCCGCGGGCCGCGGCCGGCGCCGCAGCCGTCAGCAACGCGCCGGCTCCGGCGCGAACCGGCACGGACGTCGCCGGCGCGGCGACTCCCCCGCGACTCTCCGCCTGCCGATGCGCCCGCGCCGCCGCGGTGTCGCAGTTGAGCACTTCGGCGATCCGCTGGTCGAAGTGGCGCCCCCCCACCGGGATTGACTTGGCGAATCGGATGTCGCGCCCGTGCGCGATCATCGCCTTGGTGCCGCTCACCCCGAGATCGACGTAGAGCGTCGTCGTCAGTTCATCGCCGTCGCGCCGGAAGAGGTGCTGGAAGGACTTGACGACGGCGATGGGTTCGGCGTGGAAGCCGCCGATCTCCATGCGGCAGCGGTTGAGCAGTTCAATCTGCCGCATCACCACGTCGCGCGCCACCGCGAAGCAGATCACTTCGAGCATCGGCTGGTTCTCGCGGAACACTTCGCCGACCTCGACGTGGCGGACCACGACGTTGTTGGGGTCGCAGGCGATAACGGCCTGGAGTTGGATCTTGAGTTGGTTCGTCACGCCGTCGGACCCTTCGCCCGCGCGGACCTGCATGTGCTGCACGAACGTCTGCCACGCCGGGATGGAGCAGATCGCCGTCTTGCCCTTGAACCCGCCGTCGCGGATCAGACGGGGCAGTCGATCGGCGAGGAAACTCTGGCGGGCGGCGGGGTCGTTTCGCGCGGCCTCGGGAATGACCTCGCGCGCCGCGGCGACGAGCGTCGCCGGCTCACCGGGCTGCACCTGGAGCAACTTCAACTCGGCATAGCCGAAGTCGATCGCCACCGGCGCGATGCTCGATTTGAAAAAGCCCAGGGCCATCTTCTGCCGCCTCCATCTCGGCGCGCTCAGCGCCCGCGTCCGGCACGCGCAGGCTCACCGCGCAGCCGTCGCCCGACGCCGGTACTCCTCGGCGTTCATCGGCGGCACAGTTTGTCTGGTTTAGCATCCGCCCGGCGGATCAGCCCCCCTAGGCCCGCGAGCCCGCGCCATCGGCATCAACGGCGCCTACTGGCCGTTATCGGGTGGCGTGAAGGGCATCCTCGCCGCACGGAGCGCTTCGTCCAGCAGCATCGCGATCTTCGCGCTGCTCGACGCCGTCCGCTCCACGACCACATAACCATCCGCGTTCACGATGTGCGCCATCAGCGCGTGGTTCGCAAAAGAGTCGTTCGACGCGTCGATCGAGATCGGAATCTCCAGTTCACGCACCATCAGCCGCTTGATCGTCTCCACGTCCGAAACGAGCAGGTCCACCCGGTCGAAGTCCACGCCGTGCGTGCGCCCGAACGCCCGGAGCACCTCGGGCGTGTCATTAAGAGGATCGAAACTGATGAGCAGGAACCGGACCTTGTCCGCATACTCGGACGGCAGGTTCCGCGCCATCTCGGCGAAGTCCGCCGTGATTCGCGGGCAGGCGGTCGGCGTCGGACATGACGTGAAGATCGTCGAGATGACGAGCGTCTGACCCGCGTAGTCCCTGGCGAGATTGACCTTCTGCCCATCCTCGTTCGTGAACTCGAGATCGAAATTGACCTTGCGGCCGATGATCGTCCCGTCGATGGACGCATCGGCGGAAGTCTGGATCGAGCCGATTTTCGCGATGAGGTCCGCCGTGTTCTCGGCGAAGATGGCCTCGTCGGCCGCCTCGGCCACAGATGCCGCCTCCGCCTCAGCCTCAGCCGCGGTCTCGCCGGGCGTGCGGCGGATGATCGTGTCCGGCGGCGCACAGCACTCCGGAACTTCCCCCGTCGCGCTCTGAAACTCCGGCGACTTCGCGGTCGAGTCGGTCGAGGCCGATTCGCTGCGGTCGCAGCCCACGGCCAGCAGTGCGGCCGCGGCCAGCATTCCAAGCCCCAGGACGGGTCTGATGGTGTTCATGTCATTGCTCCCTTCGGATTCCACCCGCCCAAGGTTATGCGCGGGCGGTCGATCAGGATCGAGAGAACTCGGTCGGAAACGCCCGAATAGGGCGGATCGACTATCGCCCCGCCCCCATTCCGTCTCAGAGCACGATGAGCACGAAGGCGATGAGCGTCACAATGACGACCGCCAGCAGCAGCCAGGGATGCCGCAGGAGGGGGTTGCGCAGCCCGCCTGCGTCTCGTTCGTGGAATTGCACCGCCCCGCAGCGGCTGCACAGGTCCACTCCAGCGTAGAGCATCGCCCCGCACTCGCGGCATCGAATCGTGCTGTCGCTGAAGCGGCCGAGGTCTGCCTCGCTCGGCCCCTCCTCCTCAGGGTCGAAATCGTCGTCGCTGAGAGGCACGACTCACTCCCAGTTCTCCAACACCGAAGCCAGAAGGCGCACGCCGAAGCCCGTCGGCCCGGCGACGAAGGGCGACTGATCGGAGTCGATGTTGCTTGTGCCGGCGATGTCGATGTGGGCCCAGGGCGTTTTTTCATCGACGAAGTAACTCAGGAACGCCGCGCCCTGGATGGGGTGCGCGTTCCGCACCGGCGCGCTGTTCCAGATGTCCGCGTGCTTGCTCTTCATCATCTCCCGGTAGTCTTCCCACAGCGGCAGTCGCCAGACGCGGTCGCCCGTGCCCTCGGCGGCGCACTCGATGCGGCCGCGCAACTTGTCGTTGTTGCAGAACAGCCCGGCGCAGGCGCTGCCCAGAGCGACCACCACCCCGCCGGTGAGCGTCGCGAGGTCGATGATCGCGTCGGGCTTGACCTTTCGGCATCCCCACGCCAGCGCATCGGCGAGCACGAGCCGTCCCTCGGCGTCGGTGTTCGTCACTTCGACGCTCACGCCGTTGAGGTAGGTGATGATGTCGTCGGGGCGGTAGGCCTCGTCGCTGATGCTGTTCTCAGCCGCGGGCAGGAGGGCGACGACCCGGCACGACGGCCGGATGGTGTGGGCGATGGCGTGCATGGCGCCGAGCACCGCCATGCCCCCGTTCTTGTCGTACTTCATCCCCTTCATGCCGTTGTTGATCTTGAGCGACAGGCCGCCGGTGTCGTAGCAGATCGTCTTGCCGACGAGCAGCACGGTCTTGCGCGCGCCGCGCGGCGACCAGGTCAATTCAATGAGGCAGGGCGGGTTCTCGCTCGCCTTGCCGACGTTAATGAGGCCGACGAGTTTCTCGCGCACGAGCGCCGGGCCCTTGAGAACGCGACACTTGAGGCGACCCTTCGAGCCGCGCGCCAGTTTCTGCGCCTGCGCGGCGACGTAGGTCGTCGTCGCCACGTTGGGCGGCGTTGCGCCCAGGCGGCGCGCGAAGTTCGTCGAGTCCGCCAGCGCCAGGCCCTTGCGAAGCGCCGTCGTCAGCGTCGAGTCATTCGACCCGAGTTTCAGCGCCTTGACCTTGCCCTCCTTCTTCGTCGTCGCCTTGAAATCGGCGAAATCGAACGCGGCGAGGCCGATTCCCTCGGCCAGGGCCTGCGCGGCCCGCTCGGCCGGCATCGCCTCAGTGGACAGTCCGACCAGTTGCAGCGCCGCCGTCGCCGCGCCGATGCGGTCCAGCGCCCGCACCGCCGCCGCGCCGACCTGCCGCATCGTCCGGGCATCGAGTTTCCTGGCCTCGCCCAGGCCCACGAGCACGTACCGCGCCCTCCCCGCATCCACGACGTGCGACTCGCCCGCGCTTCCGCTCACCTCGGCTCGTTTGAGCGCGGCGGCCAGCGCCCCCTTGACGGGTTTGTCCAGGGCGCGGTCCGACTCCCGCAGCACTTTGTCGTCGAAGAAAAGGCAGACGAAGGCAGCCGGCTTGCTCATCGCGCGGGGCGCGATCTCGATGCTCTGGTACACGCGAACGGTCCTTTCAGTTCTCATGCAGAAGATGTGGTGCGATCCGCAGCAGCGCGAACGGCCGGGCAAGTCTAGAACAGCCCCGCCGCGGACGCCGCGAGTCTACCGCGCCGATCGCGCCTGACTTCCACGTTCAATCATCACGGCCGCGACGGCGGCGCCGGAGACCACGCGCTTGCCGCTCAGTTCAGACTCACCGGCATCAGGACGTAGGTGAAATCGCTGCCGGCGCGGATCATGCCCGGCTTGGTCGGACCCTTGAGTTCGAAGACGATCTGGTCGCTGTGCACCACCTTGAGCGCATCGGTGATGAAGGAAGGATTGAACCCAACCTCGACATCGTCGCCCTCGTACTTGCTCAGCCCCACCTTGATCTCCGCTTCGCCCATCTCCGGCGCGCGGCTGGAGATCGTCAGCGCCCCGCCCTTGAACGACAGTCGCACGCCCTTGGATTCCTCGTTGGTGAGCAGGGCGGCGCGGCGGACGGCCGAGGCGAGCGTCTCGAGTTCGAACGTCACCTTCTTGTCGAGGTCCTTGGGAATCACATCCTCGTAGGGTGGGAACGCCCCCTCGACGAGGTTCGTCGCCAGCATCGCCTCGCGGCCGTCCTGTCCGACGATGAAGATCACCTGGCTGTCGGTGATGTAGACGGCGACGTTGTCCTCGGCGCTGCCCGTGAGTTTGAGCAGGTGGTTGAGCGCCTTGCCGGGGATGATGCATTGGCTCTCGCCCTTCTCGCCGGCGCTTGCCGCCGTGCCGCGGGCCACGGCCAGTCGCCGGCCGTCGGTCGCGACGAACTCGATCTTCTTGGCCTTGCGCTTCATCAGCACGCCGTTGATCGCGTAGCGCGAGTTCTCGCGGGCGGTGGCGAAGCGGGTGCGCTCGACGAGCGTGGTGAGTTGGCCGGCGTCGATGGTGAAGTCGGGCTTGCCGAGGTCAGCCGCGTCGGGCAAGGGCGGGAAGTCGGCCACCGGATAGCCGAAGACCTTGAAGCGCGAGTCCTGCCCGCGGATGCTGGCCGCATCTTCCTTTACGTCGATGGTGAGGGTGGGGTCAACGGACTCGCGGCAGATCTGGCTGAACTTGTCCGCGGGGATGAGCGCTTCGCCCTCGGTGCTGATGTCCACCTTCTCGGTGGAGAGTTGCAGGGCGGCCTCGAGGTCCGTCGCGGCGAGGGTGAGGTTCCCGTCGCGGGCGGTGAGTTTGATGCACGTCAGGACGGGCTTGGGGGTCCGCAGCGCGACCGCCGCGGTCACGACGTTGAGGGCTTCGACAAGGGCCGCCCGATCACAGATCACCTTCATGGCCATCCTCCCGGTTGTGGTTCAGGGCGTAGTGTATGCCCTCAGATCGCCCGGGTAGATGGAGACGGACGGACCGCTTCGGACGGGTGAAGAAGCACGCCTGGGTCGATGGCGGCTACACGACCGGCAGCGGCGGCGACCCCGGCCGCCCGCCGCTCGTCGAGATCGACTACACCTACGACCGCTCCAGCAACCGTCTCACCCGCACCGACGCGCGGCCGGGAGCCTCGTGGGCCGACCGCGACTTCCGCTACTCCTACGACGGCCTCGACCGCCTCGTGCAGGCCGACCGCGGGGCCGAGGGCGGGTCGTGGTCCGCGGCCGTGGGCGGGCAGAAGTGGGCTTTGGACATGCTCGGCAACTGGGATTCCATCTTCAACGACACCAACGGCGATGGCAACTACACGTCGTCCACCCCGGACGAGGAGCAGGAGCGCACGCACAACTTCGCCAACGAGATCGAGGACATCGGCGTCATCCCCTTCGCCTACGACGCGGCGGGGAACATGACCGAACAGGGTCTGCCCGCGACGGCGACCAAGTACTACACGCATGACGCCTGGAACCGCCTCACAGAAGTCAAGATCGACGCGGCCGTGCTCGGACAGTACGAGTACAATGCCTTGCACTGGCGCGGCGTGAAGCGAGCACGCTCGCCCGGTGCCGGCAGCCTTGACGAGATGCGCCTGATGTACTACTCCGCCAACTGGCAACTTCTCGAAGAACGCATCGACCGGCAGTGGCCGGGCGGCGGCTTCACGGAGGACGAACGCGCCCAAACCTTCTGGGGCAAGCGGTACATCGATGATGCCGTGGGCCGACGCCGCGACCGCGACGCCAACGGCACGTGGGATGACAGTTTCTTCTATGTCACCGACGCGCAGTTCAGCACCGTGGCGATGGCCAAGCCCAACGGCGGCATCGTCGAACGCCTCACCTACGACTCCTACGGCAAGGCCCGCCATCACTTCGGGGCGGATGTCACCGGCGACGGCGCGACGACCAGCGCCGACGGGACCGCCATCCAGAACGCCTACGGCAACTCCATCGGCGACGCCGGCTACAAGGCCGAACTCGACCTCGACCGCGACGGCGACATCGACAGCGACGACTACAACGCCGGCATCGCGCTCAGCGGCGGCGTAACGCAGTCGGCGCTGGCGGGAGGGATGGTTTCCTTCGTTTCCACGGGCAGCGGCGGCTCAACGCGCCACGGGCCGGACAATCCCATCGCGTGGGACGGGTATGTGTTCAATGCCGAGACTTCGCAGTACACCGTTCGCTTCAGGTGGTATGACCCGGTCCTGGGAAGATGGCTGGAGCGCGATCCTCTTGACTACGTCGCTGCCCAGAATCTGCTAGAGTATGTACCTTCATCTCCCGCTCGCACACTGGATCCGTTCGGACTTGAACCCACACTCAATACCTGCTCTGGAATCAACTCAAAGTTTGATTATGTTGCTCGCATTCTGGGCGGACTTCAGCAACCCATCAACTCCGTGTTCAGCAACCTCGGGACGACGGGAGATTATGATAGACTCCACCGCATCTCAATATCCACAACCGGCCTCGACTCGGAGGGTCGATTGGACGCCGAGGCAGAACGTATTGCTAGTCTTTACGCCAGAGGCGCATTATGCAATGGTGACACCCGCAAGGCCAAGATCCATCTCATAATGCTCGCACCGAAGACGGACACCAAACCACTGAAGCCATGTCAATCGTGCTGTGATATCACGGCTGATGTGGTCTGGTCCGTCGATGATAATGTTCCAAACCAAGGTCTGCTCAACGGCGGCATGTCCGCAGAATACTGGAGTGCTTGGGGTACAGTTCACACGATATCCACGAAGGGTTGGGCAGGTGGCGATGACCCTGCTGCGTTGGAACAATTTCTTGACTATGCAGGGTTAGTAGAGTCCGATCCTTGCGTCAATCATCGGCTTATTGCGTTTCTTTTGCCTCAGCCCTATGTCGAGTGGGGTTACTCGCCTGTTTGGGGCCATAATCTGATATCACGATTCATGTACCCAGGATGGCAATCGACGGGGAGTTTCCAAGGCGGCCAATCGCTCATCCAATCTGCATTGGCGTCAAATGCTGACGAGGTGTGGGTCTGCCATAGCCAGGGGTGCAATAATGCCATGGCGATCATAAACAGACGATGTGCATCCGGTGGTGGTGCCAGCGGTGCTTGGGGTGGTGGTGCCAGCGGAGGTTGGGGTGGTGGTAATAGTGGAGGTGGAGGAGCAGGTGGTGGATTCGTACCCAGATCGCATTAGCAGCGTAGACTCGCATGTAGCTGGGGGAGCCGTTCATTGTGAAGTATCAAGTCAGACAGTGTATCGGCTTATTACTGGCCCTTGTAGTATTGCTGCTGTTGTATCTATTCGTGCCCATGGTGCTACCAGATGGAGACGTTTCCACAGCCATATATACGGTCAGTTATTGGGGTTGCCTGTTGTGGATTGTCGTGGGGCCAATCGTTGGTTTCGTTCTGGAGATTCGAGCCTCGTGTGTACGGCTGCGAATACGCGATGTCGCAATAGTCCTTCTGGGGTTGGTCTTGAACTGCATCGCTTGGATGCTGTTCCTCGGCATGGCGTTTGTCTTGTGGACAGCAGGGTAAACGTGCTGGGAGATACCAGGTGGTGTTGTTGATCCCTACAGTATAAACCAGAGCGAATGCCGTTTCACGGATGTATTGGTTGTCCGCAGCAAAAGCACCTCGGATCAACTGCAGACGAGGCGACAACTGGCGACTAGTGTCCTGACTTCGAGATCCCCGCATGATTGTTGGCGACTCGACGGAGGACAGTGTCGCGTCGGCGGTCCAGACGAAGGGTTTGGAGTCGGCATTGCGTACATCGAGGTACGAGGGGCCTTGCATTCCAGCAAGTTGCACGGGTTTTGTAGGATGGGGATAGCGGTGTTCTGAGAGCGCATCCCACCGTTCTGGTCGTCCGATTGGTCCGGCACCGCGATTCGAGTAAGGATGACGCGGCCGGCAACATGACCGAGCAGGGCCTGCCCGCGACAGCCACCAAGTACTACACGCACGAGGCCTGGAACCGCCTCACGGAAGTCAAGATCGACGCGGCCGTGCTCGGACAGTACGAGTACAATGCCCTGCACTGGCCAGCGTGAAGCGGGCTCGCTCCCCCGGCGCCGGCAGCCTTGATGAGATGCGCTTCATGTACTACTCCGCCAACTGGCAACTTCGGTGGCATGGGCGTCTTGCCCGTGAACCGCTGATGCCTTCCCGCTCATGGACCTCGGGTTTCAATCCACCCGCAAACTGATAAACCGCGGGCGGGCCAGGTCGGCCCAGGTGAAGGCGTCGGCGAAGTCCCAGGAGTTCACGCTGTAGGAGATCAGCAGTTCGCCGGGGCGGCTGAGGTGGGGGTGGGCCGTCGCGTTGTAGGCGAAGATGTCCGGGTCGCGGTCCGTCTCCGGGCAGTGGTAGATCGCGCGCAACTCGCCCCACGGCCCGGTCGGGCCGGCGCCGATGCGGATGGCGACCTCGGGCCCGATCGCGTCCTTCTGGAAGACCATGATCCACCGGCCGTCGGGCATGGGCGAGACGCTGTAGACGCCGGAGATGCGCCCGGTCATCGGCGCTGCGTTGGTCAGGCCCTCGACCCACTCGCCGCCGTTCCAGAAGCGCCAGGCGCCGAAGTCGGTGAACTCCTCCGGCCGCACGCGCGCCACGATCGACTTCTTCACCCACGGGTCTTCGCGCACGCCGAAGGCGTAGACGTAGCCGTCGGGATTCGGCCAGCCCGCGGCCTGCGTGTTCGAGACGAAGCACGGGCCGAACTGGTACGGCCCGATCTCGCCCTCGGCCGGGTGATAGAGCGGGGTCTTGACCTGCTGCTGGCTCTCGAAGGGCGGGCGGCTGTCCTTGGCGATCGTGATCATCGTCACGCCGAGGTTGATCGGCCAGAAGCCGTTGGGATCGGGCCGCAGATGGTTGGCGAAGATGTGAATGTCCTCGCCGAGCGCGAGGCCGTCGAGGAGCCAGAAGTAATCGCCCGGCATGGAGTCGGGGGTGGAGGGGATGAAGGCGGCGCGCGGATCGCCCCGCCCGTCGTCGCGCACGTAGATGAACGCGGAATGGCTGGGATCAGGCTCGGCTCCGTCGAGGTAGAGCATCGAGTTGTTGATGAACTTGTTGCCCGGCAGGCGCCGGCCGTCCTGCCCGACGCGGCCGATGATGGAATCGCCGAAGGTGAAGAGCGTGCGCGGATGGGGGTCGATTCCCGGCGCTTCGATGCCGTTGACGGGGAGGGAGATGCAGCCGTCGGCCGCGTTCCAGCCGTAGTCGCGATCGAGCAGGGCGATCCACTCGCTCTCGCGCACGACGCGGATGCCGTCGGGTTGGGCGCAGGCGGAGGCGGCGATGATGAGGGAAACAAGGGTGCAAAGGGCCGACAGGGTGAGAAGTCGGCCTGGCGCGGCATGGCGGATAAGGACGGATCGAGACATCGGGCGCTCCTTCCGATGACATGTACCACCGCAGTGCGTCCGCGGTTTCAGGGGATCGGCCGCATTTGATGCGCGAGTTTGAACGCTTGCTCACGCGGCGCGCTCCCCTGCGCAAAGCCTTCGGGTCGCGGCTAAACAGCGCCTCGACCCTTTGGTGCCTACTGCCTGGTGCCTGCTGCCTACTTCTTCCCCGTCATCTCCTTGGGCAGTTCCGCAGGCGGGGGGATCTGCTCGGCGAGGGGAAGCATCTGGCTGATCGTGCCGCCCTTTTCGCTTTCGTAGACGAGTTGCACTTCGCCGGTCCCTTCGACGATGAAGCGGAAGAGGCTGCTCGACTTGCCGCCGATCCCGCCGTCCACCCACAGGCGATGCGGCTCGTGCTCGACAGGGCTCCACCGCGCATCGGAGAGGAACGAACTCACCGAGCCCGCCGCAGCGACCTTGGCCGAAGCGCCGGAGCACGTGAGGCGGTCGCGCCGCCCGATGCCCTTCTGCCGCGCCATCGCGGTGATCGTCGGGATGATCTTGTCGTTCTTGACTTCGATGGTGAGTTCCCACACGTCGCCGCCCATCGATCGCACCTGGGTGAGGCCCCACTCGACTTTGGGCATCTCGCGCGCGTGGAACATGGTGAAGGCGAAGTTGCGATGGCAGTCTTCCTCGCTCATCCACGGAGGCGGGACGCGGCTGGACCACTTCTTGCTCCCGCCGATGAGCACTTCGCCGAGCGTCGGATGGTTGAAGGGCTTGTAGGGCACGAGCGGCTCGTCGAACTGGAGCAGTTCGGTGAAGCGTTTGTCCGCGTCGGGTCCGGGGTTGTCGGTCTGGTAGGCTTTCCAGTCGCTCCACAGTTCGTTGGTGAAGGAGGTGATGCCGAGACCTTCGTAGGCCCAGTTCACTTCGCCGCCGTGCACAACGTAGAGGTCGGACCAGATGACCATCTTGCGATAGCCGGGCAGCATGAAGACGCCGGTGTCCTGCAACTGGTCGTAGACGCGGATGTCCTGGGCGGGGTAGTTGACGTAGTCGGCGCCGGGTCCGCGGAGGATCATGCCGCCGCTGTTGTGGTAACTCTGGAAGGCGGCGATGTTGGGCTTTTTGAGGAGGAAGTCGCGGATCGCCCGCGTCTCGGGGAGGGAGAAGGGGTATTCGCCCGATCCGCCCTGGATGTGGTTGGGCTGCCAGTCGCTGGGCCAGTTGCGGTTGGGGTCGTATCCGCCGATGCCGTCTTCGTTGATGTCGCCATCGCCGTCGTTGTCGATGCCTTCGGATCCGGCGCGATTCCACCCGCCCGGCTCCTCATCCTCGGCCACGCGGATCATGAATCGCGGGTCTTTGGGATCGGGCTTGAAGCGGCCGAGCGGGTCGCGGCGGTACATCTGCGTGATGTGGCCGTCGCCGTCGAGGTCGTCGTAGTCATCCTCGTCGTACAGGCCGTCGCTGTCGTTGTCGGTCGGGAGGATGCCGCCGCGGAGGTAGTGCGGGGTCGCGGCCTGGTGGAACCACACGTCGCGCCCGTCGGGGTTCTCCATCGGCACGAAGTAGAAGACGCGTTCATCGACGAGTTTCGTCAGGGCTTCGACGTTGCCGTAACTCTTGGTGAGATACCAGATGGAGTAGACGACCGTCTCGGAGGCCTGGATCTCGTTGCCGTGGATATTGCCGTCGATGAACATCGCGGCCTTGGTGAGTTCCTCGCCGGTCTTGGGGTTGTTGAGGGTAACGCACCAGATGTCGCGCCCGCCGATGCTCTTGCCCAGCGACTGGATGCTCAGCAGTTCGGGATAGGCGGCGACGAGTTGGTGGAGCAGGTCGGTCGTCTGCTGGTAGTCGTAGAAGCGGTTGAAGGCGATGTCGACCTTGCTGGGGTACTGATGCTGGGCGGCGGCGAAGGGCGGAGCAGCCAAGGCCCCGGCCGCCAGCGCCAGCGCCGCCACGCCGCGCTGCATGCCGCGCCGCGAACGCTCAACGAACCGGAGTGCACTGGGCATCGTGAACATGAATCGACTCCCGTCTGAGGGGCAGGGGTGGACGAGTGAAACGAAGAGACGTCAGTTGCCTTCGGGCGAGAGAGTCACCGTCGTGCTCGACTCGCCGTACTTCTCGCTGAAGAGGGTGATCTTGAGCGTCGAGCCGTCGGCCGCGCGGACGATCCAACGGAAGTCGTTGCGTCCCCCGCTGCCGCCCACGGACCATATCTTGCTCACCGCCTGGCCTGACAACACGTTCTCGACAGGCAGATCGAGGCGCACGACGAAGGGCCTGGCGCGGCGATTGCGCACCGCCATGCGCGTGCCGGCGGGAAGGAAGCCGTCGTTGACCAGCGCCGCCTTGACTTCATAGAGCCCCGACGCGAGGCGCTTGACCGTCGGCTCAGTGAGCGAGACCTTCGGCATTCGATCGAGCAGGTCGAGGATGAAGTCCGCCTGCTTGCCGGCGAGGGCGTCGAGTTCCTCGGCCGGGGGGTTGGTGCGGAAGTAAGGCGTGAAGCCGCCGATCTGGACGCGGCCGAGTTGCGGGTGGTCGAAATCGGACCAGGGGACGAAACCGCTGCCTTCGCGCTTCTCATCGCTGTACTGGAGCCAGCCCTTGTCGCCTTCGCGGTTGTTGCGCGAGGCGCCTCCGCGTGCGGGGGGACCGCCGGACGGCGGCTGGGCGCCGCCGCGCGTGCCGCGCTGGAATCGCCCGCCGCCTGGGGGCGGGGGTTGCGCGCCGCCGCCGGGCTCGCCGCCCATGGGTTGGGCTCCACCGCCCGGCGCGCCGCCGCCGCGGCGAAAGCCTCCGCCTCCCTCGCCGCCCGGCGGACGCGCGGCGCCGCTGGCGATCATCTGGCGGAAGAACGCGATGCGATCGGGGGGCATGGCCTGAAGTTGTTCGAGCGTGACTTCCATGCCGCGGGCCTGGGCGGCCGCGAGAATGTCGGAGAAATCATCGGCGCCGCCTCCGCCGGGCGGAGCGCCTTGCTCCCCCCCTCCGCCGCCTTCGGCCGGCGCCGCTTCGCCTCCCTCCGCGGGCTGCTCGCTCGGCCGGCTCCACACTGGCGTCGCGAAAGACGGAACGCCGTACTGCGCGTACGCCCAGGCGTGGAACGAGCCCTCGACGGCCGGGCTGCTCACGTTCGCCAGGCCGGTGATCTTCTTGAACGCCTCGCCGACGGCGCGGTAGATCGGCACATCGCCGCCGTCGATGTTGATCGGCGCTCCGCCGGGGAGCGTGCCCTGCCCGCTGGGCGTGTTGTTGAGGTTGTCGTGCCGGCCGTAGGTCAGCGCGAGGGCGATGTTCTGATGCGAGAGAGCGTACTCGAGCAGCGCCAGCGACTCCGGCTCGGAGAGCGGGTAGCGGCCTACACCGTCTTCGTGCTCCTGGAATCCGTGCATGAAGTTGCGATTGAGGTCGACGCCGCCGATGTCGTCTTCGTTGTACAGTCCGTCGCCGTCGTCGTCGAGACCCTCGACCATGAGGTAGAACTCGGCCCGCTGGCCTTTCTCCGCGTCGGGGGCGATGTCGAGGCGCGGATCATCCGGGTCGGCCATGCGATTGGCCTGCTCGGGGTCGTAGACGCGCATCATCGTGATGCGTCCGTCGCCGTTGAGGTCGTTGGGCGGGTCTTCATCGATGCGCAGATCGCGGTCGGCATCATCGGGCCGGCGGTTGCGCACGATGTCCTGCTTGAGGTTGGCGAAGTGGAGTTCGGCGGCGTCGGGATTGACGCGCGGCACGACGTAGAGGGTGTACTCGCGGAGCAGTTTGGCCGCGCTCGACTCGCCGTCTTCTCCGGCACGGCGGAGCAGTTCGCGGATCGCGCGCAGGGCTGTTTCACTGCCGACGAGGTGGTCGCCGTCGAGGCCGGCGGTGAGCAGGAGCGACGGTCGCTTGTCAGGCTCAACGTCGCCGGGCAAGGCGAGGCGGACTGCCCAGAGGTTGCGCCCCTGAAGGCTCTGCCCGATGGCCGTCAACTGCACCGAGTCGCGGTTCGCGGCCGCGAGGGATCGCAGCGCGGCGGTGAACTGGTCGTAGGTGTGATAGGCGGCTTGCTGCGCCGTGCCGTCCTGCGCCAGAAGGGGTGGGGCGAACATGGGAGACGGGGCCAGGTTCAACAGCCCGGCGCAGAGCGAAACAACGAGCGAAAGACGATGAGCCACTCCGAACCTCCTCGCAATGGCCGCCGGGAATCGGCCGGCTTCAGGAATGGATACTGCAACGGAGTCCACCATACCACCGACGCGCAGGGGAGAACAGCCAACCTACCGTGCAGCCCCGGCGAAGTTGCAGCGTAGGGAGGGCCGGCGCAGGCGTCAAAGGGAGGGGATCATGCCGCCGTCGCGTCCGAAGCGCATGCGGCCGCGGTGAATGCGGGCGAGAGGACTCGAACCTCTACGTCTTGCGACACCAGATCCTAAGTCTGGCGCGTCTGCCAGTTCCGCCACGCCCGCAGGCGATCCGGTTGATTCAGTGTACGCAGGAATCCAAAGCCCAGGCATAGCCAAATCCCAGGCATGGCTATGCCTGGGCTTTGGAGCCTCGATCCCTACTTCTTCCCCAGGTGCTCCTCCACAATCAGCGTTACCACGCGGCGCAGAGCCGCCACCACCGCCGGGCGCCTGGCGATCTGCCGCGTCACGTACGCCCCCTCCATCACCAGACCGATCTCTTCCGCCAGCGCCCCAGGATCGTCCGCCCCGGCGTAGCCGGCGATCTCGCGCAGGATGTCCTCCATCGCCTCCTTGTGCTCGGCCGCCAGTTGGTGGGCGGGATCGTGGGGAAGGGGGAACTGGACCGCGACGTTTACGAAGATGCAGCCGTTGAAGTCATCGCCCTCGAAGAGTTCGGCAAGCGCTTCGGGTACGGCAAGCAACTGGCCGCGCGGCGTGTCGCCTCCATGCCGGCGGAGCATCTTGCGAAACGTCTGCTGCCACCACTGATCGTGCCACTTGAGCGACTCGATGACGAGGTCGTCCTTGCTCGAGAAGTGGTTGTAGAAGGTGGTCTTGGTGACGCCGACGGTGTCGAGGATGCGATCCAAGCCGACGGTGTGGAACCCCTCGCTGTAGAAGAGGTCGTGGGCAGTCTGGATGAGTTTCTCTTTCGTCGTGGCGGCCATGCTTGTCTCCGCGGTCTCAGCGTCGGGTGGCATGGCGTCGCGCTTCGCGTCGCTATGACTTCGCGGCAGGCGTAAACGAGCATGCCGGCCCATTCGGAATAGCCAGGCGAAGCGCCAGGCCCTGCCACCCCTCACAAGTCTACGCCGCAAAGCGGCGCGGCTTGACCGCCGGTCAACCTCGAGTTGACCAGCAGTCCACTCCTGGTGAACCGGTAGTTCACTTGTCGCACGCAACACGCAA
The DNA here is from genome assembly GCA_011525805.1 of Vicinamibacteraceae bacterium. Lineage (GTDB taxonomy): Bacteria > Planctomycetota > Phycisphaerae > Phycisphaerales > UBA5793 > UBA5793. Next base: position 68,125 of record WYBR01000070.1, on the reverse strand, counting down.
CGTATCTTTGACGAAACCAATGCCGGACGCGGCCGCGACGCTGCGAAACCGATTGGAAATGCACGTGCAGTGATGTGACTGAAACGAAGTCCCCAACCCGCATGAATGAGAGGAAACGAATCATGACGACCGCAACGTCCCCCATCAACGGCATCGACACCGACGCGATCAAAAGCCTCGTGCGCGAGATCAAGCAGGACCACGGCAAGGGCGTGGCCGATTTCCGCGTCGCCACGCAATGGAAGCACGCGATGAACAGCGAGACCCGCGTGACGAGTTGGTCGCTCGGCGGGCGAAGCCTCAAGCACCTCTTCACCATCGACATCGACGAGCCGCGCGAACTGTGCGGCGGCGACCAGAGCGCCAACCCGCAGGAGTACCTCCTCGCGGCGATGAACGCCTGCATGCTCAACACCTTCGTCGCCGTCTGCTCGCTCCAGGGCGTGCAACTCGAGTCGCTCGTGTTCGAGTCGCGCGGGCAACTCGACCTGCGCGGCTTCCTCGGCATCGACACGAAGGTCAAGCCCGGCTACGAGGAGATCCACTACACCATCCGCGTGAAGGGCGACGGCACGCCCGAGCAGTACCGCAAGGCGCACGAGGCGATGATCGCCACCAGCCCCAACTACTTCAACATGGCCAACGGCATCCCCCTCCGCGCCGATCTGGTCATCGAAGACTGATCCGCGCGAACCGGCGCCGCGCCCCGCCGAAACCCACGTTCATTGAACGTGGGCTTCGGCGCGCGCCGCAACGACGCCCTGACGCTCCAGCCGCAGATCATTGAGCACGATCACCTCCGCCGACTCGCGCGGCCGGTCGAGTTCAGCGTGCAGCCGCTGGGCCGGAAAGTAAATCGTGTCGTACTCGCGCATGATCTCGTCGGGCGGCAGTCCCTCCTGGTTCCGCGCCAGCGCCCGCTCAAGAGCCGTCTCGAACGAGCAGTCGATCCACACGCGCAGGTCATGGTGGTCACGATATTGCCTCTTGAAGAGGAAGATGCCTTCGAGGACGATCACGTCCACGTCGCGGTACTCGTACCGATGGAGGCGGTACTGCGTCGCGTTTGACTCCGGCGGGGCGAAGTCGGCTTCGATCGAGACCGATCTTTGCTGGCGCAGGGGCAGGACGAGGCGGTCGAACATCTCGTCGAGCCGCAGCGCATGCTCGTAGAAGTGACGTGCCGTGTCGATGGGGCTGAAGCGCACATCGGGCAGCGCGAGGAAGCCGTCGATGTTGATGTTGGCGGCCCGCAGGCCGCGCGCGTGCAGTTGCGCGGCGAGCAGGGCGGCGAAGTGCCCCTTGCCCGAGCCGTCAATGCCGCTGACGCCCACGAGCAGCGCGCGGTCCGCGGGCGCACGGTTTCTTCGCTGCGCGATGAGGTCCGCGAGCGCGGGAAGGTCCGTCAATGCGAGGATCGGTGCGCTCTCGTGGTGAGCGGGTTCAATCAGGGCCATGCCGGTAGGATGATGCGGGTCCCCGTGGGGTTACGCGCCCTCGCGGCTACCCCGCGTTCCCGGCGTAGGTGAACGTCAGGTTCGCCGCGTCCTTCACCACGCCGGGGAAGCGCAGGACGCGGTTGTGCATGGCGACGTAGACGCCCGGCTCGACGAGTTGCACCGCCAGCAGCGCCTCGGTGAGGTTCTGCATCGCGTCGGTGTTGCGCAGTTCATAGGGCCGCATCGCCCCGGTGAGAATGATGGGCACGCGCGGCCGCTGCCCGAGGCGCTGCACCAGGCGCTCGCCGGTGTATTGCAGCCGGTCGGTGCCGTGGGTGATGATGATGCCGTCGTGCATTGCCTGCTGCTGAGCCGCGGCCTCGGCGATGCACTCGTGATCGGCGTCGGTCATCTCCAGCGAATCCTTGTTCATCACGGGAAAGCGGTCAATCGTGACTCCGTGCAGCACGAGCGAAGCGAGCATGATTTCGAGAACGGAGCGCTGGTTGGCGAGGGTGCCGTCGCTGGCGTTGTAAGTTTTCTCGATGGTGCCGCCGGTTGAGAGGATGGCGATGCGTCGTGGCGAGGCGGAGCGCGTCATGGGTGAGTTTATGCGTTGACCGACTTCGGCGCATCGCGCTCCGGAGGCGAAGACGCAATCGGCCCCGGGTCGCTTCCGGATCCCGCGATCGTGGTATGATGCGCTTGAGGACACCGCCATGCCTGCGCCCGGCGCCGGACACTCCGACCCGCCCGACCCCGCGAGCCGCGGCGACCTCCTCTGCCCACGGTGCGACTACGACCTGCGCGGCGCCGTCTCCGCCTGGCGCGACGCCTGCCCCGTCGAGGGCCGCTGCGCCGAGTGCGGCCTCGAGTTTGAATGGCGGTCAATCTTCGTTCGCGAGGAACACCCCTGGCTGATCGAGTATCACTGGAAACGGCGGTCGTTCGTCAGCGCCTGGCTCACGTCGATCCGCCTCTTTCAGCCTCATCGCTTCTGGTCCGCGGTCCGCCTGGAGCATCCCTCGTACCTGCGGCCGGCGGCGGCGCTCGTCGTGTTTCTGCTGGTGATGCCGCTGTGGTTTCGAGTCCTCGGCGGCGTGGCGCTGGCCTCGGCCGAACATCGTCGATACGGAGGCGGAGGAGGATACTTCACCCTGTTTGACGTGCTTATCGATGCGCTGTGGAGCACGGATCGCTGGTACTCGATGTCCGTCGACTGGCTCGTGATCTATCCGGTGCCCGCCGCGTACCTCTTCATTCTGCTGTGGATGCCGGCGATGGCGCTGTGCTTTTTCCTGATCCCCGTTTCGCTTCGCAAGGCGCGGGTGCGCCGCGCGCACATCCAGCGGATCGCCCTCTACGGCCTGGCGTGGATGACGCTGCCCGTGCTCGCCCTGGCGCTCGTGCAGTGCGTGGCGCATCTCGCCAACGCCGCCACGACGCTCCTGCTCTTCGAGCGCGCGTTCGATTACTACCCGTGGGAGTTTCCCCTGACCATCGGCTTCGTGCCCACGCTGCCACTGGTCTTCGCCCCGTTCGCGTGGTGGTGGTGGGATGTCGCGTGCCGCCGCTACCTTCGGTTGCCGGACGGCCGGCTCGTGGCGGCGTTGCTTACGGTCCTCAGCGGCCTCATCGTGCTGGTCGCTTTCGTGCTGTCCGCCCGGCTCCTGGGTCATCTGGAATGGTGGGTGGACAACCTGTAGTGCCTTCCCAGACCGACGACCATCCCGAGCGCCTCGACCGCAGCGTGAGCGAAGAGGTCCTCTGCCCGCGCTGCGGCTATGACCTGCGCGGCGCGATCGCCTCGTGGCGCGAGTCGTGTCCGATGGAGGGCCGCTGCGCCGAGTGCGGGCTCGAATTCGAGTGGTCGTGGATGTTCCGCCAGCGCCTGCACCCCTGGCTCTTCGAGCACCAGTGGCGGCGGCTGCACCTCTTCAGCGCCGCGCGCACTATGCTCGCGTCCTGCCGGCCCGGACGATTGACGCGCGAGATCACCCTCATGCATCCGGTGCGCCTCTGGCCGCTCGTGCTGCTGCTGGCGACGCTGGCGCTCACCATCGCGCCGATTCGCCTGTTCGGCCTCTTCTACGCGATGCTCAACGCCGGCGTTCTGCGGGGCCGAGCGTGGTGGAGCAGTCGCTTTCCGCACGGGTATGGCGGCATCGTGCGAATGGAGGCGCAGGACTTCGCCGTCTTCGTCGCCACGGTGGCGCTTCTCGCGCCGCTCGCGTTTCTTGTGATTCCGGCGTCGCTGCAGCGAGTGCGCGTCCGACCGGCGCACGTCGTCCGCCAGTGGCTGTACCTGCTCATCGGCCTCGCCTCCATCGTCCTTCTCCTTTCTCTTGTCCAGTCCGCGTGGTTCTTCATCTTCGCGCAGGACACGCCGCGGTGGATGCGGCCGGGCGACTGGCGGATTGTGCCGATCGCCCGCGGCGATCACTGGGCGAAACTCGTGTTCGTCGAGACCGTCCGCCCCGTGTGGGCGATCGCCGTTCTCTGGACCTGGCACTGGTGGCGAGTCGTCTGCCGCGACTACCTGCGCCTGCCTGACGCCACGCTGACGGCCACACTGCTCACCACCATCGTCGCTCTGGCGTCTTATCTCGTGCAGCACGGCCTGAGCGTCTGGGAGGAACTCACGTGAGAGGCGCAAGCGAGCGCGCAGGCGGGCTCGCTTGAGGAAGGGACGGCGGAGGCGGGTTCGATGTCTGATGCTCCGGCGCCTGCTCAACTGTCGCGGCGCACGAAGATGAAGCACGCGATGAGCAGGACGGCCGCCTCGAAGAGCAGCGACGAGCCGATGATCATCCACCACGGCTGGCGATTCTGGTATTCTTCCGTGCGGCGCAGGATTTCCTGCTCGCGTCGGCGGCGCTGATCGTGGCGCGACTCCTCCTCCACCGCGTCCGGCGGAGGCGGGGGCGGCAGTTCCTGTCCCTGCATCGCGGCCATGAACTGCGTCATCGTCATGCCCGAGTCGGACTGCAGACGCCGCTGCACGAGCCCGCCGGTCGCCGAGGTCTTGGGAAGCAGGAGCATCGTCAGGCGCGCCGCTTCGTGGATCGGCGTCCACTTGTCCACCCGCCGCTGCGTCTCGTCGAGGCTCGCCGCGTCGCCGCGCATGCGCGCCCGGTACCGCGCCGCGAGGTCGCCGTCGTCGGCCGCGACCGCTTCTTCAATCCGATCTTCGTACCACTCGACTCGTTTCGCATACGCGTCGCGGTCGACTTCCGCCGGAATGCGCAACTGTCCAAGAAGGATGCCCTCCGTGGTGGCCAGCGTGAACAATCCAAGCCAGGCCAGGATCGTCAGCACGAGCGAGGGCAGCGTCGAGCGAGTCAGCACGTTGAAGAGCACCATCACCGAATAGAGGTAACTGAAGATGAGCACGATGACGGGAACGGCCAGGAGCACGCCCCAGCGCCACTCGCCGACGCGCCAGCGCATCACCAGCAGCGTGCCGACGCAGAAGATCGCCACCTGGAGGAGCACGAAGAGCAGGCCGCCGAGGTACTTCGTGAAGAAGACCGTCGTCCGCCGCACCGGCTTGCTGAGCACGAGGTCGATCGCCCCGCCGGCGAGGAAGTTCGGGAAGATCTCCGCCGTCGAGACCAGCGCGAGGATGATCGCCCCCCATCCGAGCCACAGGCCGACGATTCCGCTGGCGAAGATCATGTCCATGAAAGGCACGACGTAGGGGCTGCCCTCGCGCAGCAACTCGACCTCGAACGTGTGCAGCCCGTAGCCGATGCTGATCCCGCGGTCGTTGAATCCGATCGAGCCGAACGAGACGACAATGAGCAGCGAGATCGCCAGCACGAACCAGAAGAGTTTCTTGGCGATGAGTTCGCGGTAGGAATCGACGAGGATGGCGAGGACGGCGCTCATGCGGCGCTCCCTCCTGCGATCGCGGAGGCGGCGGGCAGCGCTGATCGCCCGTCCGCCGCGCCCGGCGGCCGCGCCTTGCCCGTCGCGGGATCGACCACCGAACGGATGAAGAGGTCCTCGAGCGACTCGCCGCACGCCTGGCAGCGGTGGATCACCGCCTTGTCGGCGCGCAGCCGATCGATGATCGGTTGCGCCGCGGCGGCATCCGTCCCCGGCAGCGCGATGATCCTCCGCTGACCTTCCGCGACGGGCCGGCTCGTCGCGCCGCGGAACTCGCCCAGCCAGGCGTACTCCGGCCCGGCGTACTCGATCTCGTAGCGCTTCGACTCGCGCGTCAGTTCCTCGAGCGTGCCCTGCGTCGCCACCCTGCCCTGCACCAGGATGGCCACGCGGTTGCAGACCATCTCGACTTCGCTGAGCAGATGGGAGTTGAGAAACACGGTGCGCCCCTCGCGGCGGAGTTGCGCCAGCACGTCGCGGATCTCCTTGCGGCCGACGGGATCGACGCCATCGGTCGGCTCGTCGAGCACCACGAGGGTGGGATCGTTCATGAGCGCCTGCGCGAGGCCGATGCGCTGCATCATGCCCTTGGAGTAACTGCCGATCTTCGTGGCGCCCCACTTTGACATTCCGACGCGTTCGAGGAGGGCGCCGGCCCGGCGGCGACGGTCGGCGCGCGACACGCCGCACAGCGCCGCGTAGAAGTGCAGCGCCTGCTCGCCGGTGAGATAGGTCGGGAAGCGGTGATGCTCGGGGAGATAGCCGACGCGGCGGAGCGTGTCCTTGTCGCCCACCGGCCGGCCGAGGATGCGCCCCTCGGCGCGGCTGGCGCGGATAACGGTCATCATGATTTTGACGAGGGTGCTCTTGCCCGCGCCGTTGGGCCCAAGCAGACCGAACACTTCGCCCGGCGCCACCTGCATCGTCACGCCGTCGAGGGCGCGGATGCGGCCTTTGTAGGTCTTGGACACGTGGTGCAGGTCGATGCACCAGCCATTGGAGGCCGAGGTTGATTCGCCGCTAGCGGTCATGCCGTGAACCGGGTGATGATTGCGCCCGCGCCGGGCGGATCAATCACGCCTGATTGTTGGGAATGAAGTCCGGGCCGTTCCCCTCGCCCGGCCGCACGCCGCGAACCCGGATCCGCAGAGAGAGGAAGGGCGGACACGGGCGCACTCCCCCGCACTGCGGACTTGCTCGCCGAGACCAGGATCGAAACTCAGGGTGAATCAGCCTGGGTGCGTCTGAGAGGCGGGCCGCGTCTTGGCTGCGGGAAGGCGCGCAGACCTTGCGACTCGTCCCCTCGAGCCCGGTAATCGCCCCGCCGCGAGCCGTAGAATAGGTCGCCGCGCCCCACGGCGGCCCGGCGACGTGACATGAGGACTTCGAGCCTGCCATTCCGTTGGCGACGTTTCGTTGCGGCGACCCTCGCGGCCGCGGCCCTTGTGGCGCCGGCCGGGGCGGCCGGGCAGGACAGCGACATGTCCGTCGGCGTCACGGTCGAGTTGTTCGGCCTCGGCGGCACGTGGCGGGCGGGAAGCCTGGCGCCGGTGCGCCTCTTCATCGCCTACAGCGGCGCCAAGCCCGTGCAGCCCGCCCTCATCGTCTGGGAGCAGCGCGACGCGGACGGCGACGTCGCCGAGTTCAGCCAGGTCGTCGCGCTCAATCCCGGCCGCAACACCGTTACGATCTACCTCCCGACGCGTTTCGACGCCAACGTCTCGACGATCTGGGACGTGATCGTCTACGACTACACCGACGACCGGCGAGGCGTGCAACTCGCCGCCGCGCGCGTCACACCCCCCTCCCAGCCGCGCGAGCCTGATCGCGCGATCTTCGGAGTCGTGGGGTCGCGTTCGGCCAACCTCACGGACTACATCTTCACCAGCAGCCGCGAGCAGCCCCCGACCGCGCACGAGCCCGTCGAGATTCTCAGCAACCTCCAGGTCGAGCATCTTCCCGACCGGTGGATGGGCTATGCAATGCTCGACGCGCTCGTCTGGACGCAGGGCGAGCCGGCCCGCCTCTCCATCGACCAGGCCGACGCGATCGAAGACTGGATCGAGCGCGGCGGCCACTTTGTCATCGTGCTCCCGCAGGTGGGCGAGGAGTGGAAGTCGTCGCGCCTCGACCGCGTTCTGCCCGATGTGATCGTGCAGCGACTCGAAGGGCTGGAGGTGCGCGACAACACGAGCAGCGGCGGACTCCTGCGCCACCTCGGACGGCTTGAGTCCGTCCCTCCCGACACCCGCGAGCCTCGCTACCCGGTCATTAACCTGCACACCTTCGAGCCGGTGGGCACGTCGTGGTCGCTGAGCACGACGATCCCGCTCATGGAGATCGAGTTGCCGGACCTGACCTCGGCCCGGCCGCAGCGGCGCGCCGTGGTCGTGCAGAAGTCGCTCGGGCACGGCCGCGTAACGCTCGTCGGGGTGCCCGTCGCCGACGCGGCGCTGAATCGCCCGGGGCTGAACCTGCCCGACGCCGAGGTCTTCTGGAACCACATCCTCGGCCTGCGGCAGGACACGCCCGGCCAGACCGAGTACACCAACGTCCTCGCGTCTTCGCAGAGCGCCCGGGGCAGTTCGCGGAGTTCGGCGAATCTCAGCGACGTCATTCCGCAGCAGATTCGCCTCTCGGCGGCGGCGGGCCGGGGCCTGCTGCTGGCGCTGGTGCTCTTCGTGGTCTACTGGGCCGTCTCGGGGCCGCTCATCTTCACCCTGCTGCGCTACCGCCACCTCGCGCGCTACAACTGGCCGGCGTTCGTGGGGATCGCGACGATGTTCACGGTGGTGAGTTGGCTCGGCGCCTCGGCGCTTCGCTCCAACGAGATCCTCCCCGTGCATCTCACGTTTCTCGACCACGTCGCCGACGGAGCCGTCCAGCGATCGACGAGTTACCTCACCGTGGCGCTCAACGGCTACGGCGACCGGCTCATCGACGTGCGCCCCTCCGCCGACGAAGCGGGGACCGACCGCCGCTACAACCTCGTCGGCTCGCTGCTGGCGCCGGGCGAGCGGTCGCAGCAGTTCCCCGACGTGCGGCGCTACTTCGTCGACGCCTCCGACCAGAGCCACTTCCGCGCTCCGGCCCGGAGCACGAGCAAGACGCTGCTGGTCTCCTCCCTGCACGGTCCCGGCGACGGCTGGCGCATGCCGAACTTCACGCAAGACCAGGACCGGCCGCGCATCGACGAGAAGGGGATGTTGCGGGGCGTGGTGACGCACCAGTTGCCGGGCACGCTGCGGGACGTGACGGTGTTCTACGTCTCCAATTTCTACTCCAATTTCTTGCCCCGCCCGACCGGTCGGGAGGGCGGCTCGACGCGGCTGAAGGTCTATGCCTGGAAGGACTCCGGGGGCGCGGCCTGGCCGCCCGGCAAGCCGCTGGACTTCGCCGCCCTCGCCGGCGGCGGACTCGAAGTCCGCAGCCTCGCCACTCATCCCAACACCGGCTACTTCACCGCCATCGGCGGCGACGCGGCCCGGTCGCTCGCCGACCTCCGCCAGTTTTTCAACCCGCGCGAAGTGACGCGATCGCTCGAAGCGCTCACGTTCTTCAACGCCCTCAACCCGCCGCAGTGGGCGCCGCCGCCGCAGAACACCCAGCCGCAGTTCGCCCGCCGGCTCGGCCGCGAGGCGGATCTCACGCCGTGGCTCGTTCGCCCGTGCGTGATCATCACCGGCTTCCTCGACGCCAGTCCCATTCCCTACCCGTTGCGCATCGACGGCGCCGTGCAGGCCAAGGCCGATCCGCGCAGCGTGACGATGGTCCGGTGGGTCTGTCCGCTCGCCGTCGACTCCCAGCCGGTTCGCACCGCCCCGGCGGAAACCCCTGACGGTCCCTGACGCACCCACGCCCTTCACCGGAGCCGCGACTCCATGCCGATGATCGAGACCGTCAACCTGACGAAGAAGTACGGCGAACTGACCGCGCTCAACAACCTCAACCTCACCATCGAGGAAGGGGACTGCTTCGGCTTCATCGGCCCCAACGGCGCCGGCAAGACGACCACCATCAAGATCCTCGCGACGCTCCTCAAGCCCACGTGGGGCGAGGCGCGCATCGACGGGAAGGTGATCGGCTACCAGAACCGCGAGATCAGACCCGTCATGGGATACGTCCCCGACTTCATGGGGGCTTACGACGACATGGTCGTCGAGGAGTATCTCGAGTTCTTCGCCGCCGCCTACAACATCCACGGCCAGCAGCGCAAGGACGTCGTCCGCGACGTCCTCGACCTCACCGACCTCGCCTACAAGGCCGACGCCGAGGTAAACGGCCTGTCGCGCGGCATGCAGCAGCGCCTCTCCATCGCGCGCGTCCTGCTTCACGATCCCAAGGTGCTGCTCATGGATGAGCCGGCCTCCGGCCTCGACCCCCGCGCCCGCATCGAAATCCGCGAACTGCTCAAGGAACTGCGCAAGATGGGAAAGACCATTCTCATCTCCTCGCACATCCTCCACGAACTCGCCGAGTTGTGCAACACCGTCGGCATCATCGAGCGCGGCGAACTGCTCTACCAGGGAACGGTGCGCGAGATCATGCTCAAGGCGCGCATGGGCCACGTCGTCCACGTGGCCGTCGAAGAGCGCTTCGCCGAGGCCGCGGAGTACCTCTCAAAGGTCAAGGGAGTCGAGAAGGTCAACCCAAGGCAGGCGGATGGCAACGTCATCCTCGACGTCTCCCTCGCCCCCGGCGGCCTGCTGCCCGTGAGCGACATCCCCAGCCGACTCATCGCCCAGGGCTTCCGCATCAGCATGTTCCAGGAGGAGCAGGTGAACCTGGAGACGGCCTTCATGCGCCTCACGCAGGGGCTGGTGCAGTAGGGCGCACCTTGGTACAGGCCTTCGAGGCTCTACCAGCCATCGCTCTGCTCCCCGCGCGAGGCTACTGCCGCGGGGCCGGCTTCCTTCACTGCACCGGCGCGACGTTGCTCGTCGCGCAGGTCGGGAGGTCGAGCAGTTGCATGTAGCCCCCGCAGGCGCCCGGACCGGTGCTGGCGCTGAGCACGCGCGAGCCGTTCGCCCCCGCGCCTCCCTGCCAGGCGAGTTGGATCTGGTTCGACCCGAGGCCGAGTTCCGTCCCGGCGCAAGGATTTCCCTGCGGCACGCGGAACGAACCCGTGTTGCGGGCGTAGAGGAGCGCGATCTGCCCGCCAGGCGTCGCCCCGGACCATTCGATGCGGATCGTCCCGCCGGAGGGGCACGTCGCGTCCACGCTCAGCCGCGGACCATCGACGATCCGCACGCGAGCCAGGTACGCTTCGCGTCCGCCGTGGCTCTCGTTGGTCCGGCCGTCAAAGTCGAGCGAAGAGGTCGATCCGGAGAGGAAGGCGTGGCCGGCGCCGTCGAGCGCAACACCCGCGGCGTCTTCGGAGTCCGCCCCGCCGGCGAACATCGCCCACTGGAGCGACCCCGACGCGTTCACTTTTCCGATGAACGCATCCTGCACGCCGCGGTGGTCGTTGAGCCGCCCGGTGAAGTCCGCCGACTGCGCATACCCCGCGATGATGGCGTCGCCGGCGTCATCGAGCGCCACGGCGATGCAACCGTCATCTTCGCTTCCACCGACGTACGTCATCCACTGCACCGCGCCGGCGGCGCTGACCTTCACGACCGCGCCATCCTCAAACTGGTACGCGTTGTTGCGCCCCTCAAAGTCGGCGGAATCGGTGTACGCGGCCACGAACGACTCGTCCGCGCCGTTCACGGCGAGGTCGTAGCCCTCTTCGCGCGCGCTTCCGCCGAGGTAGGTCGCCCACTGAAGCGCGCCCGCGGAGTCGAGGCGGACGACGAAGGCGTCGCTCATCCCGCCCTTGTAGGCATTGCCGCTGCCTTCGAAGTTCGTTGAGTTGGTGTAGCCGGTGGCGAGGATGCGCCCGGCCGAGTCAAGGTCGATGCCGATGGCGGACTCGACGCCGCCTCCTCCGACGTAGGTCGCCCATTGAAGCGCACCCGCCGCGTTCACCTTGGCGATGAGGCCGTCGTGAACGCCGCCGTGATGCGCATTGGTCCGCCCCTCGAAGTCCGTCGAACGGCTCCGCCCCGCCATGTAGGCGTTGCCGCTCCCGTCAACCGTGAGCCCGAAGCCATAGTCGGTCGCACTTCCGCCCAGGTAGAGCATCCACTGCACTCCACCCGCTGGGTCCAACTTGAGAACGAACGCATCGTCCGTTCCGCCGTGATGGCTGTTGAGGCGACCCTCGAAGTCCGTCGAAACCGTGTTTCCCGTGAGCAGCGCGTTGCCCGACCCGTCAACGGCGATGCCGAAGTCCTCGTCGTACGCGCTGCCGCCGAGGTACGTCATCCACGCGAGCGAACCCTCCGCATCCACCTTGACGACGAACAGGTCGAGACTGTGCCCACCGTGATGGCTGTTGAGGCGGCCCTCAAAGTCAGTCGACGTCGTGTGACCCGACACATAGACGTGGCCAGAACCGTCCAGCGCCACGCGGTAGCCGACATCGACAGCGCTCCCGCCGAGATACGTCATCCACTCCACCTCCGGATCGAGCACCAGCGTTCGCGTCGGATCAACCGCCCCGTCGAGCGCGATGCGGTAGGTGTGGTCGTCGATGAGTTCGAAGCGCGCGGGAAGGGTCGGGCTGCCGGTGGAACGGGCGTCTCGCCCGTTTGCCACCGTGGATGTTCGCTCGAGGGCCGGGGCGGCCGCTCCACCACTCGCTCTTCCCTCACTCTCCTCCTGCCACGCGATCGGGGCGCCGTCGCGCAGTGTGCCGAAACTCGTGGCGATTTCGAGATCGCCGTCCGCGTTCACGCACAGTGAGTCGATGCCGTCGTATTGGATCTGAATCTGCGTGTAGTCGGCGCCGGGGGCGCAGTGGAACTCGTACTTCAACACGCCGTCGTCATTGCCGGCGATGTGCAGGTCGATGCCCTCATAGAGGTTCTCATAGATCACGGCGCCGAAGGAAGGCACGTTGCTCGCGGTGCCGCGGCCCTCGCCGCCGACGAAGTAGTTGAACTTCGCCGCCTGCGGCCGCGCGCCGCGCGGCGCGACGGGGTTGCTGCCGGGGAAGGACAGGGTGAGCGTCAGATGCTCCCACGCCGGGGCAGAGTCTTCGTCGTCCCGGATTTCGTCGAAGGAAAGGTGGTGGTCGTCAACGGAGGCAAACCGGGGCAGCGCAGAGCCTCTGGTCCGGCTCGCGCTCGTTGCGCCACCGGTCGACCGTGTCAGGTGCATCGTGAAGGAGGATTCGCGGAAGGCGACATCGACGCCGCGCGACGTCAGGCCGTAATGGACCGACTCGTCGCTCCACTGACCCTGGTTCTCGACGAAGTGGACGCCGCGCAGGCCCATGCGGAGCACCTCGGCCCCGTCCCGCTCGCCACCGACCGTGCCCGCCTTGGCAAGCCCGATAAAAAACACAGTGCCCGTGAACAGGGACACAATGACAGTGGCGCGCGGCGTGCTGCGGTTCATCCTGCTCTCCTCTGGAAACGCCCGATCGGGCGGTGAAGGAAAGTCTAACCTGCAATCCGCCAAATGCGTCATGCAAAAGCCACAATTGCGTTGAATTCCGTCTCCTCCCCTCCCACGGCCGCCGCCGGAATGGAACCGGCCGCCCCTCAGAAACGCGCTGAACGGGGAATCGCGCTATCCCGCGACGGCTCGGAAGGCCTCATCCACCTGCCATTTCGCATCCAGCCCCGGGGTCACGATGTGAACGCCGGGAGGACTGAGCGCGAACTGGAGCAGTTGCCGGGTGGTGAACTCCCTGAAGAGGCTTCCATGCCCGAAAGGCTTCATGATCACCACGCCGAGTCGCTGCTCCTTCGCCAGCGGAATGAACTCGCCGAGGTACTCCCGGCGGATCGGACTGAGCGGAATCAGGACGAGGTCAAAGGGGTAGAGTTCGATCGCCCGGATCATGTTCGCGGGCGCCTCGTGGCTGGTGATGCCGATGAATCGGATGCGGCCTTCCGCCCGCGCGACTTCCATGGCCTCGATGACCGTTCCGAGCTGGAACAGCGGCTCGGGGTCGTAGGTGAGGGAGTGGACCTGCCAGGCGTCCACATACTCCATCTGCAGGCGGCGGAGCGACACCGCCAACTGCTGCAGCGCGCTGGCCTTGTCCTTCTTGCCGGTCTTCGTGGCAACGAAGAACTCGCTGCGGGCGATCCCGCTCTCAGCGATCGCGGCGCCGACGCGCCTCTCGGAGAGGCCGTCGCCGTATGTGTATGACGTGTCGAAGAACCTCACGCCGAATGAGATGGCCTTGAGAAGAATGTCGATCGCCTCCCGATCATCCGCGAGATTGCCGATCGGACCGCAACCGAAGCCGAGGCGCGGCAGGCTCAGGCCGGTGCGGCCGAACTCGATGCTCGGCAGCACGGCCGCGCGCTGCGGCGACTCCGGCGGAGGACTGTGATCGCCCTTCAGACCGAGGACGTTGCCGGAGCAGACCGCGCCCGCCGCCACCGCGCAGAAGTCACGCCGAGTCATGGATCCCATGTTGCGCCCCCTTCTCGCTCGCGCCACTTCAAAATACCGCGGGAACCGGCGCCGGACGCCGATGCCGGCCGGAATTGCGAGAATCAGGGAATCGCCCCCTGCGACCCCTCAAAGCCGCCGCCGCGCGATCCGATCGGCCGGGTCGAGTCGCGCTGCCACCGCGCTCCTCCAGTTGACCGCGCCTGGTGAAGGGCCAATACTCTGGTCTGGCCGGGCGTATAGCTCAGTTGGCTAGAGCGCCTGCTCGACACGCAGGAGGTCACTGGTTCAAGTCCAGTTACGCCCATTGATCGCAAGCACAGCCGGGGCCGCATGATGCGGCCACCCGCCAACGGGGCGGCGCGGCCTTTCGACGCGAGAAACCGGTATCCGACGGGATATCCGGCATCCTCGGGTGGAGGCGCGCATGCCCTCGAAGCAGCGGATTCCAGCGTATCGACGCCAGGGCGGGGCGGGCACGCGGCCCGACCGCGCATTCGTCCTGTTCCCCGGCCGCCCCCGCATCTACCTCGGCGACTACGGCGCCGCCGCGTCGCGCGAACGCTACGCCCGCCTGATCGCCCAATGGCGGGCCGGCCAGGGCATCGACTTCCCCGATGGCCGGCGCCGGGCCTGCGATGATGAACTGCTCACCGTCGAAGAGATCATCGCCGCTTACCTGGAGCGGTGCGACGTCCACTACCGCGACGCCGAGGGCCGGCCGACCTCGGAAGTGGCGACCATCACCCGCGCCCTGGCGGTCCTGCGCCGCCTCTACGGCTCGACGCCGGCGGCGCACTTCGGGCCTCGCGCGCTCAAGGCCGTCCGGGCCGACATGATCGCCGCGGGGCGCGTGCGGCCGTCGATCAATCGTGACGTGGGGCGCATCAAGGCGATGTTCCGGTGGGCGGTGGAGGAAGAGCAGATCCCGCCGAGCGTCTACGAAGGGCTGCGGGCCGTCCGAGGCCTCGCCCGCGGCCGCTCCGAAGCACCTGAGCCTGAGCCGGTGCGGCCCGTCCCTGATGACGCGATCGAGGCGACGCTCCCCCACCTGCCCCGCGACCTGGCGGACCTCGTGCGCCTGCATCGACTCACCGGCGCCCGCAGCGGCGAACTCCTGAGCCTGCGCCCGGGCGACATCGACACGAGCGGGGACGTCTGGACGGCGGCGCTCGAGCATCACAAGACGCGGCACCACGGCCACGAGCGGACGCTCTACTTCGGCCCGGGCGCCCAGGCGATTCTCCGGCCCCTGATGCTCCGCCGCCCGCCTGGAGCGTACCTGTTCAGCCCGGCAGCCTCGGAAGCGGACCGCCTCGCCGAGCGGCACGCGGCCCGCACGACTCCGCTCAACGCCGGCAACCGACCGGGGACGAATCGAGTGGCGAAGCGCCGCCGACCGCCGCGGGACCGCTACGACGTCACCGGCTACGCCCGGGCGATCGCCCGCGCCGTCCGCAAGGCCAACGCCGAGCGCAAAGCGCAGAGCGTGGCCGACGGCGTTGAGTGGGCGCCCATCCCGCACTGGCACCCGCACCAGATCCGGCACACTGTTGCAACCGAACTGCGGCGGACGCACGGCCTCGAGGTCGCGCGGACGCTGCTCGGGCACTCGACAATCACGATGGCGCAGCACTACGCCGAGGCCGACAACCGCCGCGCCCTGGCCGTGGCGAGAGAGGTGGGATGATCCATGCCGAAGTCGAACCCTCAACCTGAGCCGTTCAACCATCCTCGAGCGCGGTGCGGCTGCGGTCGCGCCCTGATTGTCAAGACCAATAGGGACGGCGGTCCCATGCTGTCGTGCCCCGATTGTCACGCTCACCTGCTTGTGCTCACGACGCCCGGGATGGATAAGCCGTGGTGGTGGTACGACGTTCATTCTGACGTGGACCGCCCTGTGTGGATGGGCGAACCATGAGCGCGACGATCGAACGAGAGCAGGCAGCCTCGCGCGTGCGCCTCGACGTGATCCCGACGGCCTGCATCTGCGGGGGCCGCATGGAGTGGCGGGCGCCCTTCGCGGTCTGCGCCGAGTGCGGCCTGGCGATCCCGCCGCGGCCCGTGATGACCGAATCGACAACGCGGCCAACGCCGGCGGCCGCTCCCAACGCCGGTGGTAGGTGAACCCCAACGGGAAAGGTAGGTGACGAATGCAACCGACGATCATCAAGCCCGACTGGATGAACTACAACCCGCTTCGGACGGCCGAGGGGGACGACGTGCGCCTCATCGCGGCGGCATCGCCGGCGATGGATTTGTGGCGCGAGAAGGGCGGCCGGTACAACGCGCCGCTCCTGGATGACCTGATCCTGGGCGGTTGGAATCCCTGCATCGTGGGCGTCGAGACGGACGCCTACGAGCCGCATGTGCCGCGCGGATCGTGGCTCTTCTACGTTCACGAGCGCTGGCAGGACGGGAATCTCGTGCTCGTGCGCCTGCCGCGCCCGGGCGGCGGGTCTGCCCTTCGACTCCGGCATATCTGGATCGACGCCGACTGCTCCCGCGCGATCCTGATCCCGCCCGGCCTCGCCTTCACCGGCGGAGATCCGCCCGAGCCTGGCGACCTCTTCGACCTGGGCGACCTGGAAGACCTCAGCCGCGATTGCAGTGAAGTCGGCGTGATCGAGGGGATGCTCATTCCCCAGGCCGACGGCACGATGCAGCACCGCCACGTGGGCGCCTTCGCCGAGCGCGACTGGGCGGGCCTCGAGCGCTGATACGATCTCGTGGCCAACCGGCCGCCGACGGGCGGCCGGGCGATCCGGCGCCGGCGCGGTTTCCACCTACGCCGCGTCGGCCCGGATCGCACTCTCGGAAGTAGGTGGGGCATGGCGAAGAAGAAGCGCAAGCGGAGCGGCGCGCCAACGGGACGGCGGCGCAAGCGGGATCGGCTCGACATCGCCGCAGACCACTACGGCGGTATCGTCGCCGACATCATGCAAAGTGCAATCGCGCGAATGCGCACGGCAGTTGAAGCGGGCGAGGCCGGGCTGGCGCGTGGTGAGGTTGACGCCTACGGATGGGCAGCGGGTGAGGATGGTGAACTCGCAGGGAAGTGGCTATTCCTGATGCTCGACGCCACCGCCGCGGGCAACGCCAGAGCGGCCGCAGTGGCGGCATGGGGGGCGTGCCTCACGCTGGGGATGACGACTGATCGGGAGCGGGAAGCGCTGTGGGCCGAACGCATGAAGTCGATTCAGGGGGGAGCGCGCCGACTCGGCGGCCCCGAAGCGCTCGAGCAGCGCCGCACACTCGCCCGGCGCCTCGCCGAAACGCTCCGCGCCGAGAGTCCCGGCCGCCTGCGAAGCAACCGCGCCGCCGCGGCCGCGATCGCCGAGCATCCAGATTGGAAGGCACAGAACTACCCGACGAGCCGTGAGCAGATTGCGCGTTACCTAGGTAAAGCGCGCGACACCTAGGTAACGCGCGCGATCTCTGAGGGAATCGCCGCCCTGCAAGCGCCGACGATTGTTGAACGTGTTACAACCTCCGCGACTGCATGGAGGTTGTCTCATGGAATCGGAACTGCTCACGCCCGCCCAGGCCGCCCGCAGCCTCGCCCGTCCAGTGTGTCCGGCGTCAATTTGGCGATGGACGCGCTACGGCATCCTCGCGCGCAACGGCGAGCGGATCAAACTCCCCCACAAGCGCATCGGGGCCCGGCTCTACGTCGAACGCGCCGCCTTGGATGCCTTCGCCGCCCAACTCGACGCGAGCGCCGAAGAGCACTTCGCCGCGAAGGCGGAGCCTCGGCGATCGAAGCGGGCCGAGGCCCGGGCCGAGGCGGCGCGCAAACTGAACCGGCGCCGGGGCATGAAGGCCAGCGCGTGACGGCGCCAGCAAGATCCGCACGGAGTCGCGGTATGGGGTACGCCACCACAGAGAGAGTGCTACTGCACGGGCCTCGCGCGAACGCGATGCGCCTCATGCTCGTGGCGATGAGCACCTACGCCGACGACAAGACTGGTGACCGGATACGGCCGTCGATGAAGACGCTGGTGACGAAGAGTGGCCTGAACGCCGGGCACGCGAACCGGACCATTCGCCGACTCCTGGCCGAGGGGTGGATTGAGGTTGTCGGCGAGCGATCGAAGGGCGGATCAAAGTCGGCTGTGACGGAGTACCGGATCTGCCTCGAACGGCTGCAAGGGGAGTGCGCTGCGCAGGGGGTGCGCTGCGCACCCCCTGCGCACGCGCATGATGACCCCCTGCGCAGCGCGCGCGCAGCCCCTGCGCAGCGCACGCCCACCCCCTGCGCAGCGCATACCGACCCATCAGATACCCGGTTAAAGAACCCACCACCACCATCCAACAGCGATGCAGCCGCGAAGCGCGGCGGTGGTGGTGGCTCGACTGCGCCGGTGGAGCGGAAGACCGAGCCGGCGAAAGCGGTGGTGAGCAACCGGACCGCCTCGGCGAACGGCACGCTTCGGCTGCATCGGCCAGGCGAGCCGATTCCACTTCCCGACGGCGCACACCCGCCAAAGCGCGACCCGGCCGCCGAGGCCCGAGCGATGACGCTCACCGCGCTCGAGCAGGCCGGCATCGCCGATCCAGCGAAGCGTGAGTACCTCGCCGATCTGGACGGCATGACGGCGAAGCGGGTGCGCGATTGGCGCGCCCTACTCCGCGCGGACGCGGCGCCAGAGACGATCTTCGCCTGGATCGAAGGCCAGGCGGGAAAGGCCGCCGAGCGCGAAGCGAGTGCGGCGCAGCGCATCGCCGAGCGGCGCGCGGCGCAGGGCATCGCCGCGGGCGTGGGCTGAGCAGCGGCGCGACGCGCCGGGAAAGGTCGAACGATCATGGCTGGTGAAGCAATCGCCACACTCAACGCGATCGTCCGCATGGACACGAGCCGGCTTGAAGCCGACGTCGGCGAGGCGAAGCGCAAAGTGCAGGGCTTCGAGAAGGGTGTCAGCAAGGCGGGATTCTCGGCTGAGAAACTCGGCAGCATCCTCACCGGCCGCTTCCTCTCCGCGGGTGCCGCGATCGGCACCGCGACGATGGCGGTGCGCACGCTGGCCAGCGAACTCGAGCGCCTGGCCACCATCAAACTCGGCGACCTCTCAGTGCTCCAGGAATCGCGCACGGAGCGATTCACCTGGGCGGTCGGCGAGGGCTTGCAGAAGTGGCCGATGCCCAGCCTGCTCGGCGGCAGGCGCGGCGCCAGGGTGGTCGATTGGATGCAGGAGCAGTGGAACGAATTCTCGGGCCTGTCTGAGATTCGCACCACGGCCTTCCAGAGTCAGCATGACGCGGCCTTCCGCGATCAGCAAGAGCGGCGGCGCCGACTCGAAATGATGCGCGCGCAGATCAGCGACGCGACGACGGGCGGGAACTCGGCGCTCGGCCTCGCGCGGCGGTGGGCCTCGGACAAAGAGGTGTTTGACCTCAACGAGCAACTCAACGTCGCCAATCGGTTCAAGGCGCTGATGGAAGGCCTGAAAGACCACACCGACCACTTCCGAGAGTCCATGCAACTGCTCAAAGAAGCGCTCGACCAGGGCGTGATTTCACTGGAGCAGTACACCGATGCGCTTTCGCGCCTGCGGCGCGCCAGCGGCCGCGCCGTCGAAGTGAACACGCTCACCGCGGTGCGCACCGCCGGCGTCCGCACGGGAGGCACTGGCGGGGGCGGCAGCGGATTCAAGGATGTCGCCACACAAGTCCTGATCGAGATCCGCGATCGCCTCGCCCGCGACGGCGCGGCGGTGCGCCTGAACTGACCACAACACCAGAACTGAGACACGATCTGACCATGCCCCGACGCCCCACCCTTCCCTTCCGCAGAAAGGCCCGCACGATGACGCGCAGCATCCCGACGCCCGACACCGAAGCAGTCCACTTCCCCGACGTTGAGGCCGATCCCCGCGTCCTGGAAGAAGTGGAGAAGCACAACACCATCATGCGGCGCCTGCATGCGCTCGAGGATGAACTCGAAGCGATCCCGGCCAGCGCGACCAACACCCAGCAGCGCGCCGAAATGATCCTCGAAGGGCGCGACCCCAACGCCGAGGATGCGATCAAAGTGCGCGACCGCCGGCGGATCGCCCAGGACATCGCCGACCACCAGCGCGCGGCGAAGATGCAGGAGAAGCGTACCGAGGACGCCCGCGTGCTCGTGCGCCGCGAGGCCCGGCTGGCTCTCATGCCCCATCACGCCCGCCTGGCTCACGGCGTCGCTGCCGCGCTGGACCGCCTCGCCGATGCACTCGCCGCAGAACTCGCCTTCTGCGACGAACTCTACCGCCACGGCATCGAGTACGGCGCACCGATGCAGCCTGGCACGCTGTGCATGAATGGGCGCGTCGGCAAAGAGTCGATCGACAACCTGCGAGTGGAGGCGGGTACACTCAGGGCGAACCATCCGTTGCAGTGATGGGGCTGAAGCGCTGCACACTCGCAGCGGAAGGGCGACGTGATGCTCAGTGAACTCGAACGCGGCCGGCTCAGAGCGGCCCTTCAGCGCACCTACGAAGACGAGCAGACCGCGAACGCACTGCCGGCGGGATCGACGCGCCGCGCGGCCCTGCTCCGATCGGTCGAAGTGGTCCGGCGGCAGGCGCGTGAAGAGATCCCCGGTATCGCCCGCGTCATTCACGTGATGATGACCGGAGCGCCGATCCCCCGGCGGCGGGTGGACTCGACGCCTCGCGCGATGCCGCTCGGATATGTCAGCCAGAGACGCCGGCGCCCGGCCTGATTCAGCCCGACTCGTGAGAGTCCATCCCCGAAGGAGCACCATGCAATGCAGCACGACACGATGACGACCGAACCCGTCCGCTTCGCCGAGGGGCGCATGACTCCCAACACCGCGCGCCGCACTGGCCTGGAGGCACGCGGCAAACTCAAGGCGCGACTCTACCAGTGCGGGGAGTACGAGCGCGAGGCGGCTAGTCTGCCCGCCGGGTCGATCCGCCGCGACGTGCTCACGAAACTCGCCCGCGTGGAGCGCGAATGCGTGCGCGAGCAAGCCCCGATCGTCGAACGGATGATCTCCAAACTGAACGTGCAACTCGTGGAGTACGGCGTCCGGCCGATCGGGCGGGACGAGTGAGCGGCCCCCGGGCGCTCGAGGGCCGTTTTCAGCCCCCCCGGGGGGGGTCGATTTTTTAGGGGTGCCATCGAGGGGACCGGACTTGGCTACGTGCACACTTTTCCGCGAAATTGGCGAAATGAAAATCTGAGGCCGTCCAACGCGGGTTGAGTCTGCAATTCTCGGGGCGGAATGCGCCGACGGCCGGCAAGGGGCGCTGTAGAAATGCGGCCCTCAACGAGTGTTCCGATGATGGCCGGCGCTTGTGGCGCCGGCAAACGCCGCCGCGGGCCCGGGGCCGACCCAGACCGGCCTCGGCGCCCGCGGATTCCCGGAAGGCGGTGGCGAGCGTGGCCCAGGAGCAGCCCGAGGCATCATCGACGGCTCGGCAGTCGGCTGAGGCCGCGCGGACGCGGCAGGCGCAACCCAGGCGATGCGATCCGCGCTGGCGGCGCGACCTGGCGGCGGATCTGCTCGGCCTCGCCGGCGTGGGCAGCCTCGGCGTGGGCCTCGGCATGATCCATCACGCGGCGGCGCTCATCACGCTCGGCGCGCTCAGCCTCGCCGCCGGCATCATGCTGGCGCGGAACGATCGACCGCCCGGCGCGAGTGCAGGCGACCACTCCGGGAGTATCCCGGATACGGAATGAATGTAATACACTTGACGAGTGCAAAGAGCGTGATAGGATTCCGAGCGAAAAGGCCGGTTCACCGGGCCTGCAAGCGATCGACACGCAGGAGGTCACTGGTTCAAGTCCAGTTACGCCCATTGGCCGCAACCCCTTGCCCTCGCAGGGGGTTGCGTCGTTTTTCGGGGCCCGGCCGGAACTGCCTTGAGCCATTCCTGCTTCTGCTCATGCAGCCCGGTGCGACGCTACTTGCTTCGGGCGGCAGCGCCTCGGGAAGGTCGCCCTTCGTTCGCATGGCGCGCCGCTTGCGTTGGGTAGCGTGCGTTGAGGCCTTGCGAAACGCACCACTTCGGCCGCCGTCGCGCAGCGGATGAGCGATCTCCATGCGGCCACACAACCCGGCGCGTCTCGCGGACCTCGACGCATCCTACGGCGCCGCGGAACGCGGCCGGTTGATCACGTAATCGACCCCCACATCCGCCGGATGGTTCCACGACTTCATGGACTCCTCGTGCCCGCCGTTGTCCTCACCGTCGACGCCGAAGGAGTAGAGCAGGTACGTCCGCCCGTGCGGATCGTCGGTGAGCAGTCGATAGCCATAGCCCTCCCCGGAGGCGGGATCGATCGGGACCGCATCGAGATACTCCGGCACGAGATCATCGAGCGAACCCGGCGCCGCGCCGTGCCGGGCGCGGTGGGCTTCGATGAGGAGCATGAGGCGCGTGGCGTAGCCGTCAAGCTCGCACATGGCATCGTTGAGAATGAATCGTGAGAACTCAACAAACCCGCCGTCTTTCAACACGACCTGCGAAACCGGCAATTGATCGACGTCGATTGTCGGGGCGAACCGCTGAGAGAACCGCTCACCCAACGGACGCCTCGCGTATTCCCTCGCTTCCTCACATGCCTGTTTCGTGAATCGCTTGGCGGTCTCGTGACCGGGAATAGCGATCGCCAGCCCGTCCGCAAGGGGACCCTTGATCCGATCCGGCGGTGTGAACTCGCCCCACGCGGAAACCGGCAAACGTCCGGAAGGCGTGTAGATGTGCTGGAGTTCGTCAAGTGCGATCAGACAATGCCCTTCAATGTGCAGCGACGCATTTGGCAGCGGCAGGCGATCATCGATGATGCGAACGAGTTCAAGGCACGCTGGCTCCGGCGCTCCGAACTCGATGCACGAATCTCGAACTTCGCGCAACACCGCTGCGACCCCCGCCAAGGCGATCAGATGCTCGATGATGGTCGGCTGGCCGGACACGAAGCGCATCATCACGAGCGCTTCATCCGTCTCTCGCACAAAGTCGTCCCAACGCGACTCATGCCCTGCCAGGCGCAGTCGCGCCACGAGCAATCTTGAGAGTGTTCGAACGTTCAACAATTTTCCTTCAACGATCGGTGCTCGGCCAAACTGGTCGGGTTGCCGCCTGGGACGGACGCATCGGGACATTCGACTCAATCGCGTCAGCGCATCGAATGTGCCATCCGCCTTGAACGCTTCCACGATCTCCAGATGGGGCGCCCAGCCGCTCGGGATGAAGGGACCACGCACAACATCATCAAAAGATGGGTAGTACAGAGCATCATCGGAATCCTCCCGCCCCGATCCATCCGGATCACTTGCCACCCTCTCCGCCGCAAGGCGCTCCGCATAGGCGCGTCGCGCCTCGGCGAACACAGCATCATTGACCGTGCCGACATGGTCCACGGTCCGTGCAAAGCGTGGCCAGCCGTCCTCGCCGTCCGGTTGATCGCGCAAACTCAACTCATAGAACGGCGTCGCGTAATCAACCTTCGGACTCGGCTTGCCGGTGAAGATGTCGTAGACCTGCCAGGCGAGCCACAGGCCGACGACGCAACACAGCACGGCAATGATCCGCCTCTTGCGCAGCCAGCGATGGCGCCAGGTCGTGCTCGGCATGTCGCTATTCAAGGCGCTCACGCTGCTCTCCGCTTGCTCTTCAACGCTCCCCGCTCCCCGCTTACCACACCAATCCCTCGGGAATGTGGCGCGGCTTGTTGATCCAGATGTCGGTGCCGGGGGCGTGCCGGAGGCTGACGGTGCCGTCGCCCTCATAACAGTTGTTGTCCTCACCGTCGCGGCCGAAGGACCAGAGGTCGTAATCGGCAATGCTCGCGCTTGGCCCTCGGAGTCGATACCCCCATCCCTTGCCGTTGAGCGGATCGACGGGAATCTCGGGCAGGCAGTCGGGCACGAGATCGTCGAGGCTCTCGGGCGCCCGCCCGTGCCGCTTGATGAAGATCTCAAGGCCGAGCATCAGCCGCGTCGCGGCGATGGAGTGGTGGATGGAGGAGAGCGAGCCGACCATCAGCGATGGCCGGAAGATGGAGTCACGCAGCACGACTTGATGCATGGGCAGCCGGTCATCCCAGTAATCGTCAATCTCATCACGCCGCGCCTGGTCGGTCTCACCCGCGATGCGCGCCAGGTCTTCGGTGAACTCGGCGCTGAGGCGCTCTGCGGCGCCTCGCCCCGGAATGACAAGGGCGGCGACACCGGCAAGAGTCGCTTTGGCTGAACGTGGCGGCGGCGGCGTTCCGGGCATCGTTGCCGGAGTGGTGTACCGATTGAAGGAACTCAACGGCAGGCGGCCCGAGGCGGTGTACT
The DNA here is from genome assembly GCA_011525805.1 of Vicinamibacteraceae bacterium. Taxonomy (GTDB): domain Bacteria; phylum Planctomycetota; class Phycisphaerae; order Phycisphaerales; family UBA5793; genus UBA5793. The sequence goes on along the minus strand of WYBR01000070.1, from coordinate 44,044 downwards.
CGTGCTGAATCTTGTCGAGGAACAACAGTTGTTCACCTTCCATTGTGAACTCGACAGAGGGCAGGTCCGAATGTCGATCGATGGCGTCAAGCAAGGCCCGCGAAGATCGCTCATCGAGCGAACGCTCGTTGACTATGGTGCGCAACTCGGCGAGCACCGCCTCCATGCAGGACGCGGCAACGAGTTGATCGAGCAACGTCGGATGAAAGGACCACTGTCGGAAGATCGACAGCGACTCATCGACGATGTCACGACACTCCTGCCACTTCCGACCGTCGGCGGCAAGGTGGAGGCGCGCCACCTGCAATCGCGTGAGAGTCCGCATCTGCGAGAACCGCGGCAGAACCTCCTTGAAGTGCATCTCGTGAAATGGCGTGCCGCCGACGCGCGGCCGCACGCAGCGCGGCATGGCCGCCGCCTGTGTGATCAGGTCAAACGTGCCGTCCGTGGAAAGCGCTTCAATCGTCCGCTTGTGAGCGCGCAATCTCGGGGAACTCCGAGGCAGGTAGAGGATGTCATCGAAGTCGCCCGGAGTGGTATGGCCATACCAATAATCCTGCGTCGCTTCCGGATTCTGAGCCAATTGGCTTGTCGCGACGGCCACGCGCTCCAGCACCTCCACCAGCAGCGGCCAGGCGTTCTCGCCCTCCGGCTGAGCGCTGGCGCACAACTCATAGAACGGCGTCGCGTAATCGACTTTCGGCTCCGGCTTGCCAGTGAGGATGTCGTAGACCTGCCAGGCGAGGAGAAGGCCGATGACCGCGGCCGCGGACCAGAGGATGCGGCGCTTCGTCAGGCGGGATCGGGGCGCGGGGGCGGGCACGATACAAGCCTACCGCGCCGGAGCCGGGCGTGGGTGTCCCGATCGGGGAGATTCGGGCCATGTGCGCTTCGTGGCGAGCGCGGTTGCCGTTCGGCGCGCTCCGCTCCGAAACCATCGCGTCGCGGCTAACCTCGATTCCTCGATGCCGGGGGCCTTACGCCTTGATGTCGGTGATCTCGACGGCGATGTAGGGCTGGCGGTGGCCGGTCTTGCGCCGGTAGCCGGTGCGGCGGGTGAACTTGTAGACGTCGAGTTTCTCGCCGAGTTCGTGGCGGAGGACTTTGCCCTTGACGGAGGCGCCCTCGATGTAGGGGCGGCCGAGCGTCGCCTGCCCCTCGCCGTCGCTGGTCAGGAGGACGCGGTCGAAGGCGATCTCGGCACCGTCGTCGACGGGCCGGTGGTCGAGTTGGAGGACGTCGCCTTTGGCGACCCTGATCTGGCTGCCGCTGTCTTCGATGATGGCGTACACGGGAAGGCTCCGCGAAAGTCGTGCCGAACGTGGTTTTTGAGGCGGCAAGTATAGGCGGAAGGTCGGTCAAGCCAAGGCGGGCGGCTATATTTGTCCCGGAGCGGAGACTGGGTCGAGGCGCTGCGGGCGGCTCGATCCTGGCGCGGGGCGGGCCGGACGCCGCCCCGGCCGCAACTCGGGGATTCGCCCGGGACGGACGCCGACGCCCGGACCTCTCATCGCTGTCGCCGCATCGTGTTCGACAACCTCACCCAACTTCTCACCCGCCTCAACAACTACTCGAAACTCGAGGTGGCGATCGAACTGACCCTCATCTGGCTGGTCGTGTGGATCGTGGTCCGATTCCTGCGCGACACCGGCGGGGCGGGGATTATCAAGGGGCTGGCGCTGCTGCTGATCGTCGGGACGATCTTCGTGCGCATCCTCGCGCAGAACGGCGAGAGTTTCCAGCGGCTCAACTTCCTCTACGACAAGGCGCTGGGCTTTGCCGCCATCGGCGTGCTCGTCATCTTTCAGCCCGAACTGCGCCGCGCGCTCATCCGCCTCGGCGAAGCGACTTTCTTCCGCACTTCGCGCTCCGAACTGGCGCCGATGATCGAGGCGCTGGTGCAGGCGTGCGAGTTCAACAGCAAGAACCGCATCGGGCTGCTGGTGGCGATCGTGCGGCGCGTCGGGTTGAGCGGGATCGTCGAAGGGGGCACGGCGCTGAACGCCGACGTCTCCGCGCCGCTCCTGCAGACGATTTTCTGGCCCAACAGCGCGCTGCACGACCTGGGCGTCGTGATCGAGGGCCGCAAAGTTCTCGCCGCCTCCGCCCAGTTCCCCCTGACGAAGCGCACCGACGTCGATGCGCGCCTCGGGTCGCGGCACCGCGCCGCGCTGGGCGTCACTGAAGAGTCCGACTGCCTCGCCGTGGTCGTCAGCGAAGAGACGGGAGGCATCTCCGTGGCGGAGCGCGGCCAGTTGAACCGCATGGAGAGCGTCGACCACCTGCGCCGATTCCTCGCCGAGCGCCTCCTCACCGAAGCCGGCGCCGACGGGCGGCTGGCGGAGGTCTCGGGCTTCTCCGACGAAGCGCCCAAGCAGGAAGAGACGCGGCTGGAAGCGGCCTCGGCCGCCGGCGGCGAAGCCAAGGCGGTCGACCGGTGAGCGACCGCTTCAAGACCATCCTGATCGTCACCGTCGTGGCGCTGCTCATCTGGCTCTACGCCGAGCAGGCGAACCCGGCCAAGCCGATGGAGCGGTCGGTGACGTTCCAACTCGTGGTCCCGCCGGGCGGCGACCTGATCGCCCGCCTCGGCGAGCCGGGGCGCGCCTATCGCTTCGAGTTCTCCGGCCCGATGGCGGAACTCGAGCAGCTCCGCGCCCGCCTCCAGCGCACCGACAGCCGCATCAGCCTTGCGATCGGCACCGACATTGAGCCGACGACTGGCCAGCACGACTTCCCCCTGCGCGAACTGCTCGCAGGACACGAGTGGTTTGCCGGCGCGAAGATCATCATCAGCGAATCGCAGGCGCAGACGCTGCGGGTGAACATCGACCGCTGGACGAAGGTGGACGTGGACGTCGCGCCGGGCGACTTCGGCGACCTGGCGATCGACGGGCCGGTGGTCGTCGAGCCGGCGTCGCTGGGCGTCGAGGTGTGGGAGTCGGTGGCGAGGCCGATCCCGCCCGATCAGCTCCGCCTCATCGCCACGCCCGCGCCCGAGGACCTCGCTCAACTGGCCGAGGGGCAGTCGCACACGATCGGGGCGCGGGTGTCGTTGAGCACGGTGCTCCGGCCCGAGCAGGTGCGCCTGCCCGAGGGCAGCCGCGTCAACCTCACCTTCCGCCTCCAGTCGCGCCAAGCGCAGACGACCTTCGGCCCGGTGCCGATCAAACTGGTGATCCTGCCGCGGGACCAGAACTACGAGGTGACGCTCGCCGAACCGGTCATCGCGGAGATTCGCCTCAGCGGGCCGAGCGATCTCATCAACCGCGTCAAGGCGAGGGAGATCAAGGTTTTCGCCTACCTCGATCTGGACAGCGTGGAACTGAGCAGCGGGATCACGAGCAAGGCGGTCTCGTTCGACCACCTCGCGGGGCTGACGGTGCTGTCGGGCCCGCACCTGGCGACCTTCACCATCACGCGCCGGCCGGACATTGAGTGACCGCCGCCGCCCAGCCGCGAACGGAACGTCGTGAACGCCGGAAAGTACATCAATCTCGTGGTGACGGGCGCCAGCGGGCGCGTCGGGCGGCTGATCTGCGAACTGGCCGCGTCGGATGAGGCGCGTTGGGAACTGGTGGCGGCGGTGGCGCACCCGCGGAGCAGCCGGCTCGGCCAGCCCTCCTTTGCCCCCGCAGACCACGCGCCGGTCATCACGCCGAACTTCGGCGGGCCGTGCGATCTCGTCATCGACTTCTCGACGCCCGCGGGGGCGGAAACGGCGATCCAGATCGCGCTGCGCGAGGGGGCGGCGCTGCTCGTGGGGACGACGGGCCTGCCGGAGGCGACGCGCCAGGTCCTCGAAGCCGCCGCGCGGCGGATTCCCATCCTGCTGGCGCCGAACACGAGCGTCGGCGTGGCGGCGTGCGCTTCGATCGTCGAGCAGGCGGCGCGACTCCTCGGCCCGGCGTACCGCGTCGAGATCGTCGAGGCGCACCACAGCCGCAAGAAGGATGCCCCCTCGGGCACGGCGCTCATGCTCGCGGAGGCGGCGCGGCGGGGCGGCGCTCCGGTCGAGGCGGGGCAGATTCACGCCCTGCGCGGCGGCGACGTCGTCGGCGAGCACACCGTCCGCTTCGCGGGCGAGGGCGAGTACGTCGAGATTCTCCACCGCGCCACCTCGCGCACGCTCTTTGCGCGCGGCGCGCTGCGGGCCGGGCGGTGGCTCGTCGCCCAGGGGCCGGGCTTCTACACCATGGCCGACGTGTTGCGCGGCGGCGGGAACGTCGTCTGAGCCGCGCCCGCGCGGCGCCGGGGGCGCGCGTTCAACGCCGCATCGGCTGGAGCCGCCAGTAGGTCAGGCTGCGCCAGAGCCACTCGAAGGGGCCGAACCGGAACGCGCTGAGCCACAGCGGCGAGGCGATCATCTGCACCAGGAAGATGCCCGCAACAATGACGAGCAGTTGCGCGCGGTCCAGTTCGCCGAACTTCGCCAGCCCCAGCCCACTGCGGCCGTTGAAGATCGTGGTGCAGATGATCGTGTGCATGAGGTAGTTCGTGAAGGCCATGCGCCCGACGGCGGCGAGGCTGGCCGTCAGCCACGCGATCGCGCCGGTGCGGCACAGGAGCATGATCGCGCCGATCCAGCCCAGCGCCACGAAGACGCTGCCGAAGTAGTTGAAGTGCGAGTTGGTGAACTGGGCGGCAATGAAGTCGAACTCCGCGTGCACGTTACGCTGCAGGCCGAGCCAGATGATCGGCAGCCCCACGGCAAAACCGACAACGGTCATTCCCGCATAGAACCTCGCCGACCGGGCCGCGCTGAGCACGCGCCACTTGAACAGCGCCATGCCCAGCAGCATCATGCCGATCGCCCGCCAGCAATAGAGCACGATGAGGAAAATCTGCATCCCCACGAGGACCGGCGCCCGGTAGACGACCTCGTCCAAGTATGAGCCGGTCATGGCCGCAATCTCGCCCTCGACCTTTTCGGGCGGCGGGCTCCAGCCGTCGCGCATCTCCCGCAGCGTCTCCCGGATCTCCGCGACGGTCATTCCCATCGTCAGTTCGCGCCGCTCGTCGGCGCCTGGCGCCTCCGCGCCGCCTTCGATCGGTGGCGTTTGGACTGCGGCGTTGCTCTCGCCTTCGACCGGCGTCTCGGAGGCGGCGTCCGATCTTGCCGCTTCGTCCGCTTCGGTCGGCGCGGCCGGGGCGACGATCGCCGCGGTTCGGTCGTGCTCCTCGAGCGCCGTCTGGAGCGTTCCGAAGAAGAATCCGAAGAAGATCACGAAGACGGTCGTCACCATCAGGGACGCAACGCCGAGCAGCGCCAGCAGCGTCGCGGGCAGCCTGCGGACCCAGTAGATCACCAGGCCGCACAGCGCGTAGAGCACGAGGATGTCGCCCAGCCAGAGCAGGTAGCCGTGAAGGAGTCCGATGAACAGCAGCCAGCCCATGCGCCGGGCGTGCAGGCTCAGCGCGCTGCCGCCCTTCGCCTCGATGCGGCTTGTGAAGAGCACCACGCCCGCGCCGAACAGCATCGAGAAGATGCTCATGAACTTGAGGTCGGCGAAGAGGTGTTCAATCACCCAGATCCAGTAGTTCGCCCCCTCGAACCCCCCCGCCACCGTCGGGTTGAAGTACGCCGCCATCGGCAGGCCGAACGAGTGGATGTTCATGATCAGAATGCCCAGCACCGCGAAACCGCGCATCGCGTCGAGCGAGTCAATGCGGCGGGCGGCGGCGACCGGGGCGGGCCGTTCGGGCTCGGAGGGCGACGCGGCGGCCGGGAAAGTCGTCATCGAATCGCTCCAGACAGGGTGATCGTCAATCGTCTCGATGTTGGCTCACCTGGTATTGGGAATCGGCGGAAAGCAGTCTCCCCGCGGCCCTTCAATCGGGAACCGGATCGTGCCCGCTGCCTCCCCACGGATGACAGCGAATCAGCCGCCGCACGGTCAGCCACGTGCCGCGCCACGCGCCGCGGCGAGCCAGCGCTTCGATCGCGTAGTGCGAGCAGGTCGGGCGGAAGCGGCATTGCCCGCCGACCAGCGGGCCGAGCGTGACCTGATAGAGCCGAACGAGCAGGATGATCGGGCGTGCCGGCAGGCTTGCCGCGGCGAAGCGGCGGCGCCATCCCTCCGGCCCGTCGAGGGCGCTCAGTTCGCAGGTGATGTCTCTCGCCTGTCCCATTCCTGGTGGATCTGCCGGACGGCCTTGTGAAGCAGGTGCTGGTACGCCGCAAGCGCCAGGGCCTCGTGCGGCCGCACGACGACGACGAGATCGTAGCCGCGCGGCAAGTCGTGCTGCATGCGGCGGAAGGCCTCACGCACGAGGCGCTTGATGCGGTTGCGGGCCACGGCCGTGCCGACCCTGCGGCCGACACTCAGCCCGAGGCGCGGATGGGGCAAGGCGTTGGGCCGGCCGTGGACCACGAGCGGTCCGGCCGTCTTGCGGCAGCGCGCGTTGTAGACCGCGGCAAACTCCCGCGCCTGACCCAGCCGCATCGCCCGGCCGAAGGTGTAGCGTCGCGTCTCGTCCGTCATGCCCACCTCCGGCCCGCTGGGGCGCGGCAAGTCTACGGCCACGGGCGCGGCGATGCGCAAATCGCCGGCAACCGTCCCGCCCGGAGAGAGCCCCTCGTACCTTCTCCTTCCCGGAGCCGCTTCATTGCCGGCACGGCCGGCGCCACCGTGCGCGCGCTGCGCGCCCCATTGGTCCATCGCCCGGCCGCAGGCGGGAGGGAGACTGCCGCGTCTACGATTGACCCATGCCCCAGGGCCGCACGTACATTCTTGGAGCCGACGGCGCCACGTGGAGCGTTCTCTCGCGCCTCCTCCGCGAAGGCCGCGCGCCCAACTTTCAGCGCCTCGTCGATGAAGGCGTGCACGGCCCGCTCGAAAGCGTCGAGAACATGCGCTCCGCCTCCGCGTGGACGAGCATGTTCACCGGCTGCAACCCCGGCAAGCACGGCATCTACGAGTTCTACGAGTTCCTGCCCCAGACCTACTCGCTGCGCTACATCCACGGCGGGTACAAGCACGTCCCCGGATTCTGGACTTACCTCGAAAGCGCCGGTCAGACCGTCGGCGTGATCAACACGCCCATGACCTACCCGGCCGAGGCGATACGGGGCGGCTACGTCATCGCCGGCCTCGACGGACCGGGCAAGGCCTCGCCGCGCTTCTGCTTCCCCGTTGACTTCATTGAGAAACTCGAGGCGAAGATGGGCTGCGAGTACGTGATCGAGCCGGGGCTGACCGGCGCGATCGCGCGCGGCCGGCCGGAGGAAGCGGTCGAACTCCTGCGCGAGGAACTCGACTCCAAGCACCGCGCGCTGGTCACGATGCTCGACTCGATGCCGGTGGATTGCCTGCTCTTCGTCTTCCGCAGCCTCGACGCCGCCCAGCACTGCTTCTGGAAGTGGACGGACCCGACGCATCCGAAACACGCGCAGTGCAGCGCCGCAGAAGTCAGGCGGTTTGGCGGCGTGATCGACGGCGTCTACGAGAAACTCGATGCTGCGCTGGGCGACATGCTCAAGCGACTTGGGCCGGATGATCATCTCATGGTCATCAGCGACCACGGCTTCGGACACAAGTGCCCCGTCTCCAGCCAACTCAATCGCTGGCTGGCGGCGCACGGGTATCTTGTCTACGAGCAAGGCGGCGCCAGGCCCAACGTCGTCAGCAAGGCCCTCAAGTTCGTCGCCTCGCACACCAGCCGCGGAACGAAGGAGAAACTCGCCCGCCTCTTGCCCGGCGTGCGCAACTGGGCGCAGAGCAAGGCGCTCTTCTCCGGCGTGGACTGGTCAAAGACCCGCGTCTACAGCGACGCGCAGTTTCCGCGCCTGCGGCTCAACATCGCCGGCCGCGAGGGGCATGGCATCGTCGATCAGGCCGAGGCGCCGGCCCTGATGGAGGAACTGCGCAGCAAACTCCGCGAGATGCGCGACACCGTCAGCGGCGAGCCCATCGTCCGCGACGTCTTCTTCTCGAGCGAAATCTACAAGGGCACCCACACCGGCCCGGGCGAAGACATTCTGGTGCGATGGCGCGAGGACATCGTGATCCACGGCGTGCAGATGCCCGAAGGCTGGGCAAGCCCCGAGGAGGAACTCGCCGTCATGCCCGGCGAGGATCCGCGCGTCATCTCCGGCGATCATCAGATTCACGGCATCTTCCTCGGCATCGGCCCCGCCTTCCGCAAGGGCGAGCGCATCGGCGCCGGGCTGCGCCTGCTCGACCTGACGCCGACGATCCTCCACCTTCAGGACGTGGCGATCCCCGGGCACATGGACGGCCGCGTCATGAAGGCGGCGATGAACCCCGCTTGGCTGAGCGATCATCCCGTGCGCACCGCATCCGGCGCCGCCCCCGTCGACACCGCCTCCGCCAACGGGCAGACCGAATACAGCGAGGCCGAGCAGAAGGTGCTCGAAGACCGCCTGCGCAGCCTCGGCTACATCGAGTGATCGAATCCGCCTCGGCGTCGCCCGCCGCCCGCGCTACTCCTCGTGCCGCACCCGCAACTTCACCGGCACCTCTTCCGTCACCGGCAGGGCGCACTCGCGGTCGTTGCACGCCTGCCACGTCACCATCAGCCGCGGCCTTCCCGTGATAGGACCGACGCGGCGGATGAGCAGCGGCACCGTCACCGACTGCTCGTGAACGCGGATGACCTCGCCCGCCACGCCGAACTCCGTCCCCGCCGGATACGCGGGCGAAAGCGCCAGTCCGTCGCCGTCGACAAGTTCGAACGAGAGAGGGACGACCTGGTCGCTGCCTGGTTCGTGCGCATTGATGTGCCAGCCTTGCCGCGCGATGAGCGTCACGGCGAGTTCGAACGAGGCGCTGGCGATGAGATCGACCTCGGCCACGGACGGCGCGAGATCGACGAGGCGGTTCGGATCTTCCGCGCCCGGCCGGCCGATGCGATGCACGCGCTGCGGCGCCAGATCGAGCAGGCGAAGGACGGCTCGCGTCGAGTTGGCGGCGGCGACGGGATTCTCGGCCACGTCGCCCGAGACCGCGGCAAGCGCGGCGAGCGCGTCGTCGAGCCACTTCTCCTCGCCCGTCCGCTCGTGCAGGTCGATGAGGTTGTGGAGCATGACGCTCGCCGCGGCGGGCACGGCGCCGTCGTGGATCGAGCGGGCGCGGAAGATGAGATCGTCGCGCCCGGCCTGGGTGTCGAACCACCCGCCGCGCGCTTCATCCCAGAATCGATCGCGCGCCTGATCGACCAGAGCCACGGCGGCGTCGCGGAACTCCTCGCCCGCGCCGCTCTGGTGCAGCGCCAGCAGGCCGTGCGCCAGAAAGGCATAATCCTCGCAGAACGCGGGGATGGCGGCGCGGCCTTCCCGGCTGGTGCGGAGCAGGCCGCCGGACTCGTCGCGCATGTTGGCGTCGATGAACCGCCAGGCGCGGATCGCCGCATCGCGGTATTCCGGCCGCTGCATCGCTTCGGCGCTGCGCGCCAGGCCGGCGATCATCAGCCCGTTCCACCCGGCGATGACCTTGTCGTCCAGCCGCGGCTGGCGGCGCTGCGCACGGGTCGCCAGGAGCGCTCGCCTCACGCGATCCAGCCGTTCGTTGAACTCGCGCGGTACGAGGCCGAGCGACTCGGCGAGCGGCCCGGGGTGGGCGGTAAGCAGCAGCACGTGCCGCGCCGGCTCGTCGGAATGGTGCGGATCGCGGAAGTTCGCCGCGCGGTCGAGGCCGAAGACCTTGAAGGCGAAGTCGGTCAGCGCTTCCTCGCCCGCGGCCTTCAGCGCCGCTTGGACTTCCTCGGGCGTCCAGAGATAATTCAGCCCCTCGCGGCCGTCCACTTCCGCATCCTGAGCCGAATAGAACGCCCCGCCAGACGGATCGGTCATCTCGCGCAGGACGTAGGCGCAGATCTCATCGGCGACGCGGCGGTAGTACTCGCTGCCGGTGCGCTGAGCGGCGATGGCGTAGACCTCCGCGAGTTGCCCGTTGTCGTAGAGCATCTTCTCGAAGTGCGGCACGATCCACTGCGCATCGGTGCTGTAGCGGTGAAAGCCCCCGCCCACCTGGTCGTACACGCCCCCCATCGCCATGCGGTCGAGCGTGAGGCTCAGCGCCTCGTCGGCGCGCTGCCGGTTGTCTTCGCCGCCGAGGGCGTCGCGGCAGTCCATCAGGAAGGTGAGGAACGCCGGTTGGGGGAACTTGGGCGCCTGGCCGAAGCCGCCGTGCGCGCGGTCGGCGATGCGCAGGAGCGTGATGGCGGCGGCGGCGATCTCGCCCTGCCCGATCGGCGCCGCGCCCCCCGCGAGCGAGAGGCGCTGCCGCACCGCGTCGCTCAGTCGCGCCGACTGCGCGATCACTTCTTCGCGCTGCGTCTTCCACGCTTCGCTCAACGCTTCGACGACGCGCGTCCAACTCGGCCGGCCATGCGCCTCCTGCGGCGGAAAGTACGTCCCGCCCCAGAACGGCGCCAGCCCCGTCCACGCCTGCGGCTGATCGTCCGGCGGAGGCGGAACGAGAAAGACGTTCAGCGGCCAGCCCCCCTGGCCCGTCAGCGCCATCACCGCCGACATGTACAGGTCATCCACGTCCGGGCGCTCCTCGCGATCGACCTTGATGCACACGAGGCGCTCGTTCATCGCCGCCGCCACCTGCTCATCCTCGAACGACTCGCGCTCCATCACGTGGCACCAGTAGCACGTCGAGTAGCCGATCGAGACGAGGATGGGAACCTGCCGCCGCCTGGCCTCGGCGAACGCCTCCTCGCCCCAGGGATACCAGTCGACCGGGTTGTGCGCGTGTTGGAGGAGGTAGGGGCTCGTCTCGCGCGCGAGGCGGTTGGTGTGCTGGTGCGGCTGGGAAGCGTCGGGCATGGCGGCGGAGCCTTCCGGTGAATCGGTGGTGCGGCCGGGCGGCGGGGGCGGCGAAGCGGACCCGGCGGGAAGGGCGACGCGAAACGCCAGCACCATCGCGATCACTGACCTCGCTGGCCTGCTCATCTCAACCCCCGTACATTCGTGGGCATGGCCTCGCACGCCCTCCTCGACGACTGGTCGCCGCTTGACCCTACGCAGCGGGCGGCGCAGGTTCTCGGCCTGCGCGAGTGGCTCATGCAGCGCGAGCGCTGCGACGGCCTCGTCCCGCGCGTGCTTGATCTCGGCTGTGGCGACGGGAGCGTGATCGAATCGCTGCTCGCGCGCGGCCGCGCCTTCCTCGGCCTCGACGGCGACGCCCGCGCCCGCCGGGCCGCCCGCCGGCGGCTGCGCGGCCGGCGCCACGTCGAGATCATCGACGCCGACTTCCTCGACCCCGAGCACGCCGCACGCTGGCCCGGCCCCTTCGACCTCGCCCTCTGCCTCGGCCACACGCTCATGCTCGTGATCGACGACGACGAGGCGCGCGGGCTGTTCGAGCGCCTCGCCGCGCGCCTTCGCGCGGGCGGCGCCTTCGCCATGGACGATTTCCCCGATGAACTCCAGGCGCTGGTCGCCTGCGGCGCGTGGCAGACGGGACTGAGCGAAGACGGCTCGTGCCAGATGATCCTCGACGCGGCGCGCCGCCTGGTCGCGCTGCGCTATGGCGAGGAGATCGACGAGTCGTGCGAAACGTTCCGGCCGGGCGAGCGCCTGCACCGCCTGTGGACGATGGAGGAACTCGCGGCCCTCGCCGGGGCGTCGGGCCTGCGCCCGCCGCGCCGCGACCCGGCCCACCACCTCATCTGGTTCGACCACTCATGATCCGGTGGCGGAGGGCGATCAGGAGCGTGCCCTGCCGGCCGCGCCAGAAAAGGCCCGCGATAGGTCCGCGGATGAAAGTGTCTCCCATTTGGGCAATCCTGCCGGATTCATGCAGCCGGTCCCGCGTTTCTGACGTATGCTGGGGTCGGAGGCATCCCATGAAGCACCACGCAGAGTCCCTGAACGGTTCGAACCGGCTGCGCACGGGCATCACCGCGGCCTGGGCAGCCCTCTTTCCCTTCGTTTCGCACTCCGGTTCCGCCCTCGCCCAGCGGTTCAACGTCGTGGAGTACGAGTACCCGCAAGAGTACTACATCATCGAAGTCAACGCGATCAACAATCGCGCGGAGATGGTCGGGACCGGGTACAGGGAGACGGGGGGAACGACCGCGCTGCTCTGGCAGGCAGACGGACGCGTCGTCGAACTCCCCCACCTGCTGCCTCACACCGCCATGCGCTACTGGCGCGATCGACGATCCGCGCAGGCCCATGACATCAACGACCACGGCTTCATCGCCGGTCGGTCGGAAGGCTCGTATCTCGGCGCTCATGCTGTCCTGTGGGTGGATCAGTGGACCGTCATCGACCTCCTCGGGCGCGACGGCGTCGCATACAACCTCAACAATGACCCCTCCGTCGTCGGGTATGGAGACGGTACCTTCCTTTGGCGCGACGGAGTGGCGCAGACCCTGTCTCTCATGGTCGGCATCGACGGAATCAACAACCTTGGCCAGGTCGTCGGCCAGGGCAGCGGGGGCAAAGCGCTCCTGTACGACCGCGACGCCAACAAATACTCTGTTCTCGAACACCTTGGAGTCGGCGCCCGGGCCAAGCCGTCCGACATCAACGACCTGGGCGTCATCTCCGGCTGGTCGACCACGAGCGCTGAAACCGGCTTCTACTACCCCGTCTGGTGGAAGAACGGCAGAGTTCGCGAGTTGGCGAGAATCAACCCCGACACCATGGCCTCGGTGTACGCCATCAACAATCGCGGGGAGATGATGGGCAGTTCCTTCGACCCGGTGCTCGACACCGTCTTCTATCGCAACAATCTCACGATGGTGCTCGACGACCTTCTCCTCGAGTCGATTCGGGATGAGTGGGGGACGGTCGCGCCTATGCGCCTCAACGATGCGGGACAGATCGGGGGTCGGGGTTACCATCAACCGAGCAGGCGAGCATTTCCCGTGCGCCTCGATCCCGTGGACACCGGCCTGACGCTCTGGAGCATCGAGCCTTCGCGCCCCGGCGTGCGCAACGAGATTCAGATCAACCACGCCACGCCCGGCGGGCGCGTCTCGCTTCTCTGGGGCACAACGCGCGGCGAGCCGCAGCCGCTGGAGCAGTGCCCCGGCGCGATGATCGACATCATCGACCCGCGCCTCGCCGCCACGACCGTGGCCGGCCCCGACGGCCGGGCAGTCATTCGCCTCAACGTCCCCGCGCACATCGATGGAACGTACATGTTCCAGGTCGTCGATCACGGCTCGTGCGAAGTCAGTCCGCCCGCCTGGGCGATCATTCAGCCGGAGAACTGAGTCAACGCGCTTCGAGCGCCGCCATGGCGGCGTCGCGCGCGTGGGCGTGAAGCGCGAGATCATCTCCCGACGCTCCCGAAGGCGCAACGTGTTCGGCCTGCGCGTTGTTGGCGCCATCTCGACTGGAGCCGCGCGCGAAACGCGGGTGTCCCCGGTCAGGTCGCCGACGGGCCATACATGAACTCTTCCTGCACGATCTTCCCGTCCTTGACGGTGTAGACGCCGATCTCGTCCATGATGGTGCGCTGGCCGGTGTTCTTGTCCTCGACCTCGAGGTGGAACTTGACGGAGAAGCCCGTCGCGCCGACGTAGGGGCCTTCGGCCGAGCCGCTTGCCATGCGATTGGTCTGCGCCCACCAGGCGTTCTTGCCTTCAACGGCCGCGCGCCCGTCCCACGCCTGGCCCATGCCCTCGATCGAAGTGATCCTGGGCGACCACCACATCTCCTCGATCTCGCGCAACTGCCCGCGATTGAACATCTCGACGAGCGAAGCACCGATCTCGCGCGCCGACGCTCCGGCGCCGGTGGCGACGTCGCGCGGCGCGAGCGGATCGCGCCTGGGCTTTGAGGCGGCGCGGCGCTTCTTGGCGGCGGCCTTGCGCTTCGGCGCCGCTTTGCGAGCGCTTTTCTTGTTCGTCTTCTTCTTCACGGCGGGACGGGATCGGGACGCGCGGCGGGTGGACTTCTTGCGGCTGGCCATCGTGTGCGTTCGCTTTCAGGGTAACATGGTGGATCGGAACCTGCAACGACCGGGCGAGATTGTATCGGCGGCGGCGATCGCCGGGCGACTCGCGCCGCACGAAGTCGGGAGATCGTTCTCATGCCTGCGCCTCGCCTGAGCACATCGAGCGCCTGCGTGCTGCTCATCGACGTGCAGGAGCGGCTCATCGGTGAGATGGTCGAGGCGGACCGCCTCGTGGCGTGCTGCCGCTATCTGGCGCAGATGGCCGGAGTGCTCGGTCTGCCCTTGGCGGTAACGGAGCAGTACGTCAAGGGTCTGGGCCGCACGGTGGAGCCGATCCGCGGGGCCCTGCCGCCGGGCACGCCGGTCTTCGAAAAAACGCGATTCAGCGCCTGCGTTGAACCGGTTGCGGCGTGGCTGGAGGAACACGGCCGGCCGAACGTCCTCATCGGGGGAATCGAGGCGCACGTTTGCATTCTGCAAACCGGGCTGGACCTGCTGGATGGGGGGAAGAACGTTTTTGCGGTTCTGGACGCGATTTCCGGGGGCGAGCCGGAGCAGATCGGCCCGGCCCTCTCGCGGCTGGCGGCGGCGGGATCGAGCATAACCGGCTGTGTTTCAGCAACTTACGAACTGATCCGTGATGCGTCCGACCCTGCGTTTCGCGCGTGTTTGCCCCTCGTCAAGGGCCTGCGATCCGCCGGAATGGGCAAAAAGTCGCCCTGACGCCTTGCCCGCGAGCCTCGGAAGGGGGCTATATTCTCTCGCGGGGGGAACGGCCCGAACGGCCGATATCCGCACAAGATGGGTAAGGAGCACCATGGAAGCGTACGAGAATCTCAAGCGACTGGTCGCGGCGGCTGAAGAGGACATCCGCAAGGCGGAGGGCGGCAACAAGGCGGCGGGCACCCGGGCGCGCAAAACCATGCAGGAAATCAAGGCGGCCTGCCAGGAGGTTCGCAACTCGATTCTCAATCTCCGCGACCAGGGCGATTCTTCCGGCAGTTGAACGGCAACGGGCCACGGGCCGACCGGCCGCGACGGCGCGCCGCATCAATCCGGTCGGTCGATCCGGCACAGGCGCCTCAACGGGCACGACGGCTCTCCGCGACGCGGCCGGCGGCCCGGGCGGCTCATTGAAAAGCGAGGCGATGGTGAACGACACGGCAACGATCAGAAAACCGGTAGGTGTCCTCGTGGGCCTGGAAAACAACATCACGCTCGGCGCCCTACGCCCGCCCGCTCCCCCGCTGCTCTTTGACATCTCCGGAATCGACCTCGACGCCACCGTCGTCGACTACGAAGGCATTCAGAAGTACAACAAGCACCGCGGCGAGGCGCAGCAGATCGACCGCATCGCCTGGCTCGGCGAGAACTACGAGCAGGGAATCGCTATCCGCAAGGTGCGCGACGATGAGTGGTGGTGCGCCGGGCACATCCCCGGCCGCCCCATCATGCCCGCCGTCATGATGGTCGAAGCCGCCGCACAACTCTCCTGCTGGATGTTCCTCGCGCGCGGCATCGTCTCCTACAACTTCGTCGGCTTCACGCGCATCGAGGACACGAAGTTCCGCAACAAGGTCGAGCCCGGCGACACGCTCGTCATCCTCAGCCAGCAGGTCAAGTTCCACATCCGCCGCTTCATCTGCGACACGATGGGGCTGATCAACGGCAACGTCGCTTTCGAGTCGCGCGTCACCGGAATGCCCATTCTGTAGGGCTTGGGGTCGCTTGCGTCTTCGCATCCAACGCGATCGCTCAGCGCCCCAGCCGACCCGCGCGGATCAGTTTCACGATCGACTCGATGTCCGTCGTCATGGGGCGGTCGGCGACAAGGCGCGGCACGTGCCGGCGCACCGTCTCGTGCGCCTCCTCGACCGCGGCGCCGCTGCGCCGCGGACGGTGATACTCGAGCGCCTCGGCGGCGCAGAGCAGTTCGATCGCGATCACGTGCGTCGCCAGTTCGACGGCGCGGCGGAGTTTGAAGCCGGCGTTGGGGCCGAAGGAGTTGTAATCTTCCTGCCCCGCCGAGGTCGGGATGTTCGCCACGCTCGCCGGAGCGCTGAGCGTCTGGATCTCGTTGCAGCACGCCGCGGCGGTGTACTGCGCGATCATCATGCCCGAGTGCAGCCCCGGCTGGGGCGAGAGATAGGCGTTGAGCGGATTCTCGCTGTCGCTGGCGGCAAGGAGGTAGTAGATGCGCCGCTCGCTGACGCCGGCGACGTGGGCGACGGCGATCGTCGCCGCGTCCATCGCCAGCGCCAGCGGCAGGCCGTGAAAGTTCCCCCCGCTGATGATCGCGTCGCGCCCGCCGCCTTCGCCGGCGAAGACGAGCGGGTTGTCCGACACGCCGCCGAGTTCGCGCTCGACCACCGCCCGCGCGTGGGCGAGCATGTCCTCCGCCGCCCCGAGAATCTGTGGTGAGCAGCGCAGCGAGTAGGGATCCTGCACCCGCGGATCATCCACCTTGTGCGAAGGGATGATCTCGCTGCCGGCGAGGCACTCGCGCAGCCTGGCCGCGACGGCGCGCTGCCCCGCCTGCCCGCGGGCCGCGTGCAGCCGGTCGTCGAGAAACGCGTCGGTGGCGAGGCAGGCGTCGATCATCATCGCGTTGGCGAGCACCGCCGCGTCGATGAGCAGGCCGAGATCGTGAAGCGCCAGCGAAGCGAGCGAGGTCATCAGGTGCGTGCCGTTGATGAGCGCCAGCCCCTCCTTGGCTTCGAGGGCAACGGGTTGGAGTCCGGCGTCGGCAAGCGCCTTGCCCGCGGGCTTGTAGGCCCCCTCGTGCATCACGTGCCCTTCGCCGGTGAGCACAAGCGCGCAATGCGCCAGCGGCGCGAGATCTCCCGACGCCCCCACCGAGCCGCGCGACGGCACCACGGGCGCCACGCGGTGGTTGAGCAGGTCGAGCAGGCGCTCGACGACGACCGGCCGCACCCCCGAGCATCCCCGGCACAGGCTCGCCGTCAGCAGCAGGAGCATCGAGCGAACCACGCTCTCGCTGAGGGCCTCGCCGACGCCCGCGGAGTGGGAGCGGATGAGATTGCGCTGCACCTCGCGAACCTGCTCGGGCGCGATGCGCTGCCGCGCGAGGCTGCCGAAGCCCGTGTTCACGCCGTAGATGGCCTCGCCGGTCTGGAGGGCGCGCTCGACGACGGCGCGACTGCGCTCCAGCGCCTCGCGGCCTCGGCCGCCGAGGCGCACCGGCCGATCGCCTCGCGCCACCGACGCGACGTCATCGATCGAAAGGCCCTGCCCGTCGAGCACCAGCGGCTGCGTCATGGGGTTCAGCATAGCCGGCCGCGCGCGGCCGCGACACGGCCGGCGCCGACCGCCCGGTGTCCGCCACTCTTGGGCAATGTCAGATCGCCCCGCTGCCGCTGGCATTGGCGTGTCACCGATGTGCCCGGTACGCACCCCGTGCGGTCGCTCCAACGCCTGGCTCTCCGCAACGTCGGCGGAGAGGAATGCAGGCCGGCACGCTTGGAGACCACCATCGCCCTGCGGCGCACTCGACCCTCCTCCCTCCCCGAGCGCGAGGCGCTCTACGATTGCCTCGGAGCGACTGCTTGACCGACCCACGCCTGCACATCGCGCTTACGCCCGAGCCGGTTTCCTACCTGCCCCCGCCGCACCTGGTCGAGGGCGGGGGCGAGTGCGCCTTTCTCGGGCGAACGCGCGGCGAACGCGATCCGCGGCACGGCCCGCTCATCCTCCTTCGCTACACCGCCTATGAGACCATGGCCGTCCGAGTCCTCACCGCCCTCGCGCAGGAGGCGATCGAGCGCCACCACGCCCTCTTCGTGCGCGTCCTGCACGCGACGGGTGAGGTGCCCATCGGAGCCGCGAGCGTCCTCGTGCAGGTCGTCAGCGCCCACCGTGCCGACGCCTTCGCCGCCTGCCGCATGCTCATCGACCGCCTCAAGGCCGAGGCCCCGATCTGGAAGAACGAGGTCTGGGCGGACGGGACGACGTGGTCGCGCGGCCAGCCGATCGACCCCGACGCCTTCGCCGACTACGAGCAGCAGCACCCGCCTCCGGAGCGAATGGACATCGACCTTGTGGGCGGCGAGGATGAAGACGACGAGAACGAGGAGCCGCTCTGATGCGCGCGGCGGCTCTCCCATTCGCGAACGGCCTCTACTGGCTGATGCTGGCGCTGTGGCTCGGCTCGCTGGTCTTCACCGGCGCGATCGCGGCGATGCTCTTTCCCATGATGCGCGACATCGACCTGTCGCTGCCGCAGTACGCGGCGTACGGCGGCTCGCATTCCATCCTCCTCGCCGGCCGCATCATGGCCGCGATCTTCTTCATGCAGGACGTCGTCGAACTGGCGGCCGTCGCCGTGCTCGCCGTCCTCCTCATCCTGCAGTTCTCGACGTTTCGGATGCCGCTGCGGCGGCCGGCGAACGTGGTGCGCGTCCTCGCCGCCGCGGTGCTCATGCTGCTGGTCTCCTACGACACCTTCGTCCTCGCGCCGCGAATGAACGACAACCTCGGCGAGTTCTGGCGCGCGGCGCAGGCCGGTGAGGCGGCGGAGGCGCAGCGGGCCCGGGACGCCTTCGACGCGGATCACCCCGCCGCGTCGCGCCTCATGGGCTTCATGGCCTTCATGCTTGTCGTTCTTGTTTTCTCCTCCGCCGCGGCGCTGAGCGGAGGCGCGGCGCCGACGCCGGCCTCGGCCTCTCCCGCGCCCCGCGGCCCGCAACTCGAAGAGCCGGAACTCCTGCGCCGGATGAACCGCTGATGCCCGCAACTCGCAGCAAACGCAGGGCGAAGCGAGCCGCGGCCGCACCGCCGCGAAAGACGCCGGCCCAGCGCAAGCGCGCGATGCAGATCCTCGCCGCGCTCGAGGCGCGCTATCCCGACGCGCATTGCGAACTCGACTACGCCGATCCGCTGCAACTGCTCATCGCGACGATCCTCAGCGCGCAGGCGACGGATGCGGGGGTGAACAAGGCGACGCCGGCGCTCTTTGCGCGGTTCCGCACCGCGGCCGATTTCGCCGCGTCTTCGCCGAAGGAGATCGAGCCCTACATCGCCTCGATCGGCCTGTTTCGCAACAAGGCCAAGGCGATCCACGCGGCGTGCGCGACGATCGTCGAACGCTTCGGCGGCGAGGTGCCGCGGACCATGGAAGACCTCCTCACGCTGCGCGGCGTGGCGCGCAAGACCGCCAACGTCGTCCTCGGCAACGCCTTTCACATCAACGAGGGCGTCGTGGTGGACACGCACGTCAGCCGCGTCGCGCACCGCCTCGGCCTCACGAAGCACACCGATCCGGGGAAGATTGAACGCGATCTCATGGCCCTGTTCCCGCGCGAGAAGTGGTGCCTGCTGGCCCACCTGCTCATCTTTCACGGGCGGCGCGTCTGCAAGGCCCGCCAGGCGCTCTGCGCCGACGACGCCATCTGTCGGAAGTTCTGCGCCAACGCAAACGCGCCGGCTCCACGCCGACGCCGGCCCCGAGGATAGTGAAGTTTCACTTCAAGCATGGCGGGTGCCACTGCACGCTCGCTGCTCTGAGCGAGAGTGCAGTGCGGCGGGCAGGGGAGGACGAGCGCGCTTGCACGTTCGCCATCGATCTCCGCCCGGAGCGGCGGCGATCGATGCCACCCTGCAGCAATACGCTTGGAGTTGAATCGCTCCAGCCGCCCCTTGGAGGCTCCGCGGATGGGAGCGCGAACTCGCGCCGCTGGGAGGCGCCTTATCGCCGTGCGATCATGAGGCGCGCTACGCCGGGCGGGGCAGGACGCCGGACTCCGGCTCGTCGCCTTCCTTGGAGGCGCTCTTGGCGCCCTTGCCGGGAACGCTCTCGCCCGCGGCGCGCTTCTTGCGGTGCTCGGCGGCGAGGAGGTCGCTGACGGTCGGCTTGTCGATGGTGTCGCCGCGCATCAGGCGGTGGACCTCGTCGGCGCTGAGCGTCTCGTACTTGAGCAGGGCGTCGGCGACGGCCTCGACCTTGCTCCAGTTCTCGCGGATCAGCCGCTCGCAGTCCACGTATGCCTCGTCGCTGAGGCGCTTGACTTCCTCGTCGATGACGCGGGCCGTTTCGTCGGAGTACGGCTTGCCGGGCAGGGCGAAGTCGCCGCCGTCGTCGTCCGCGTAGCGGATGAAGCCCAGGCGCTTGCTCATGCCCCATTCGAGGACCATCATGCGCGCGAAGGAAGTCACCTGCGCGATGTCCTGCGCGGCGCCGGAGGAAACGTCGCCGGTCATGATCTCCTCAGCGATGCGCCCGCCGCACATGACGCGCAGCGTCGCCTGGAGGTACTTGAGGCCGAAGCCGTAGCGGTCTTTCTCGGGCAGGCTGAAGGTCGCCCCGCCGAACTGCCCGCGCGGGATGATCGTTACCTTGTGCAGCGGATCGGCGTCGGGCAGAAGGGACTGCACGACGGCGTGGCCGGCCTCGTGGTAGGCCGTGGCGATCTTCTCCTTCTCCTCGATGACGCGACTCTTGCGGGCACGGCCAAACTTGATCTTGTCTCGCGCCTCGTCGAGGTCGTCCTGATCGACGTAGTCCTTGCCCGCAAGGGTGGCGATGATCGCGGCCTCGTTGATGATCGCGGCGAGGTCCGCGCCGGAGAACATCGGCGTTCCGCGCGCGGTGCGCTCGAGGTCCACCGTCGGGGCCAGTTTGACTTTGCGCGAGTGGACCTTGAGGATTTCCGTGCGGCCCTTGAGATCCGGCAGCGAGACGATGACGGAGCGGTCGAAGCGCCCGGGGCGGGTGAGCGCCGGGTCGAGGACGTCGGCGCGGTTCGTCGCGGCGATGACGATGACCTGGTCGCTCGTCTCGAACCCGTCCATCTCGACGAGAATGGCGTTGAGCGTCTGTTCGCGCTCGTCGTTGCCGCCGGTGGCGAAGCCGCTGCCGCGCTTGCGGCCGACGGCGTCGATCTCATCGAGGAAGATGATGCAGGGGTTGTTCTCCTTGGCCTGCTTGAAGAGGTCGCGGACGCGGCTGGCGCCGACGCCGACGAACATCTCGACGAAGTCGGAGCCGGAGATGGAGAAGAAGGGGACGTCCGCCTCGCCGGCGATGGCCTTGGCGAGGAGGGTCTTGCCGCAGCCGGGCGGGCCGCTGAGGAGCACGCCGCGCGGAATCCGCGCCCCGAGGCGCTGGAACTTCTTGGGGTTCTTGAGGAACTCGACGATCTCGGTGAGTTCGTCCTTGGCCTCTTCGATGCCGGCCACGTCGGCGAAGGTGATGTTGGTGTGTTCCTTGTTCGTGAGGCGGTGGCGCGAACGGCCGAAGGAGCCGAACATCCCCGCACCGCCCCCGGCGCTGCGCAGGCCGCGGAAGAGGAAGAACCAGATCACCGCGAAGATGAGAATCCACGGCAGGAGGCCGATGAGCAGGCTCGGCCAGAGGGAGGGCCGGGCATCGTCCTTCCATGCGCCGCCCGTCAGTTTGTCGAGGCGCTCGATGTAGGGATCGCGCACCTGGCTGTAGGGGACGCGCACGGGCCCGGCGGCGTAGTTGCCGGTGTTCTCGCGCAACTCCGCGAAGATGCCGTTGTGCCGAAGCACGACGCTGTCGGGATCGACGGACCCCTGCTTGTAGAGCGTCTCGAACTCGTCCCAGCGCAGGGCCTGGCCCGGCTGCTTGCTGTTGAGGACGAAGAAAAGCAGCAGCGCGAGCGCCACGAGCATGGTCCACATGAGCAGGCTGCGGCTCATGCGCATGTTCGGAGGCGGGGGCTGGTCGGGGCGACGATTCGGCCCGCCGCCCGACTCGCGCGAGTCGCGCCTGGTGTTCTTGGGAGGCTGTTCTGCCATCAATCGATTCCCGCGCCGAGGCTGACGCCGCGCAACCTGTGCCGCACGGCCCGCCCCGCGGCTGCTTATCGGCTCCACCGGGGGCTCGGTTAATGCTACGCCCCGAACCTCACCATTGATCGCGCATCGCCGCGACGATTTCTGCCGCCAGATTCGACGCCAGGCCGTACTCCGCCACCTCCGGCCGCTCGCCGAACGCGCGCGAAGGCATGTATTCGTCCCCGACCGAGAACTCGTGACGCTCCGCGATCACCTTCCCCGTCCGCAGGTCGCGCCACTGAAAGTCCACCGTCACGCTCAGGAGCATCTCGCGCACCAGGCCGCTGCCGCGGGTGCGGTTCAGCCGCGTCTTCTCCACCGCCGTGATGGTGCCGGATAACTGCGTCTCCGCCGACTCATTGTTCAGCACGCGGTAGGGCGTGCGCGCCTGGATCTCTTTGATCAGTGCATCGGTGATGTCGCGCTCGAGGCCGGTGACGAACGTCTTGTTCTCAAAGATCGGCACGGCGACGGAGCGGTACTTGTCCGGATAGAGCGACCGGGCCGAGTAGCCCGACGCCGCTCCCAAGGAGGCGTCGCGCCCGGCGCATCCACCCGCCGCGAGCGCGACGAGGGCCAGGAGAGCGGCTGCGGCGATGGCGCCGGGGGCTTTCATGGCCGATTCTCCTTCGCCGGCCCCGGATCGGGCGCTGCCGGTTCGGCGCTGCCGTCGGGCGCCGGGCCGAGGATCTCCGGCGCCGGCTGGTCGCGCAGTTCTTCGGGCACTTCTTCGCCGACCCATCCGCGCTCCTTCATCGCCTCGTAGGCCCGCTGGGCGGCGAGGGTGGAAGAGTGCCGGCGGATGAGGCGATCGAGCATGAACTTCGCTGAGACCTCGTCCTTGCGGCGAAGGTAGAAGTCGGCGTCGACAAGCATCTTCTCGGCCCGCGCTTCCTCGATCCGCCGCTGAAGGGCCTCGGCGCGCATCTGCTGCGCCTGGGCGGGGAATCGCGTGCGGAGGATGTTGAGCCAGCCGTTGGCCTCTTCGAGGCCCGAGACGTCGAACGCGGGCCCCTTGAAGGTGGCGAGGTGGGAGAAGACCAGGCGCTGCATCGCCTCGGCGCTGTCTCCGGCGCTTGGATGGTTCTTGAGGTAGATGTCGTACATCGTCGCGGCGAGTTCCATCTTCCGCCGCGCGTAGTAGTGGTCCGCCAGGGCCCGCGCCGCCCGCTCGGCGAGTTTGCTCCCCGGCGCGCGCTCCTGGATGCGGATGAACAGTTCCTCCGCCTCCTCGTAGGCGCGCATCCAGCGCACGCCCCACAACTTGCGCCGCACGCCGCTCGAAAACAGTTGCGCCACCTCAAACTCGCGCTCCAGCGCAATCATGAACGCTTCGCTGCCGGGGAACATGCGGCAGACGTACTCGTAGTCGTAAAGGGACTTGTAGTACTCCTTCTGGAGCAGCAGCGAGTCGCCGCGCACGAGGTACGCCTCGGGCTCGAGGGGATCGCCCTTGTGCTTCTTGAGCCAGGTGTCCATCCGCCGCCGGGCGTCGCCGTAGCGCTGCTGCGCCAGGGCCTGGCGGGCGAGGTGGAGTTCGCCGGCGGGGGTGTTGAGTTCCGGCTCGGAGACGATCGACCACGCGCCCGCCTCGGACAGGTCGCGCTCGACCTGCTGCGCGAGCGCGAGCGGAGCGGGCGCCAGCGCGATGACCATCGCCGCCGCCACCAAGCCGCGCCCCACGCCACCGCTTCGATCAATCATGCCGTCCATCCTCAGGGCCATGATAGAGGCGGATGCGAAGCCCGGCCAATGCGAAACGGGACGGGCTTTGCAGCCCATCCCGCGCGTTTCAATCCTGATTCCGGAGTGCGGTTCGCGCGCTCAGAAGAGCGGCGGCTCTTCCTCGCCTTCCTCTCCGCCCATGAGGTCGGGGCCGAACTGCTGGGCCATCTCCGCGATCGCCTTGAGGACGGGGGCGGGAACAACCATGGAGCCGACGAGGCCGCCTCCGGCGATGGAGGCGCCCATGCCGATGGGCGGCAGGGCCTTGAGTTCCGCGATGTCCAGGCCGGGCACACCCATCGCCAGCAGCGGGCCGACCGTGTTCGAGATCGCGCCCAGGCCGAGGTAGAAGCGCATCGAAGGGTTGGGCGGGAGCATGGCGTCGACGGCGGCGAGCACGCGGTTGGCGCCCAAGCCCGGCGCTTCGCCGCGCATCGAGGCGAGGGTCTTCTCGACGAGTTCGGAGTTGCGGCTGGTCGTCTGGATGATGCCGCCCTTGACGGGGAGGACGTAGCCCTGAAGGCCGGCGGGGCCGTAGACCATCTGCTGCATCTGCTGGATCTGCGCGGTCATCTCGGGCGGGCCGGACATGCGCACGGCGTAGGCGTCGGCCTTGACGCCCGCGATCTCGGCGGCGTCGGGGGTGTACTCAGCGCTGACCTGCACGCCGCCCATGCCTTCCGCGGTGGTGGTCTGGCTCATAAGTTCGCGGAACATGGTCATGATCCGGGCGCTGTCGCCGCTCATCATGAAGATGGAGCGGCTGAGCAGTCCGCCCACGAGGCCTCCGGGCGACGGATAGACGGCCATGGCGACGCCGTCGGTGTTGCGCCAGATGTTGGACATGGGCATCATGCCGGGCTGTGCGGCGTCGTCGCCGGCCGCGTCTTCGTCGAGGCCGAGGCGGCCGCGGAGGGCATCCATGAGCGGGCCGATCTTCACGCCGCCGTAATCCAGCGACATGGCGAACATGAAGGGAGCGTCCTGGAGGCCGGTGAGGAGGTTGCGCGACTCGGCGGCGCCGGGGAGCAGCGCGCCGATCTCGCTGCCTTCGTTCGTCTGGATCGCGAAGTCCATCGCCATGCCGCGCTCGCTGAAGCGCATGCCGGCGACGACGGCGCTGCACTCGTCCAGGAGCATCGAGACGAGCGCTGCGTTCATCTCACTGACCTGGTCGGCCATCGGCAGGCCCATGCCCATGGCGCCGGCCATGGCCATCTGCTCGGAGATCGCCTCCGTCATCCCTTCGATGATCTGCTGCTTGAGGGGCGCGAGGGATTCGAAATCGACGACGGCGAAGACCTGGGCGCGCTCAATGACGCCCGCCCCGACGGCGCCGACTCGCTTCTTGTAGTGCGCCGCGGCGTTCTCCTGCGGCGAGTACGCCTCGACGAGCGCCTTGGTCGGGCTCATCACGGCATACTTTCCCGCGCCGCGGACGTAGGCCGGCATGCCCATCGGCGTTTCGATCTCCGCCACGCCCTCGGCCTGCACGTCAGGTCCGAAAGAACTCAACCACTGGCCGTAGTCCGTCACGGGAAGCAGGACGAGGATCGGAGGCTCGATCACCTCGTCGTCGAGGCTCATGACGGCCAGGCCGACGGAGCGGGTCTTGTCGAGGGAAGCGGCGTCGAGACCCGCCTGGCCGAGCAGGTCGGTGGGGGCGAAGGGCATCATGGCGTCCATCTCGATGGCCGTCATCAGCGCTTTCCAGTTCTTGTCCAGCTCGCCCAGGCTCGCGGTGCCGACGAAGATCTTGGCGTCCTTCGGCGCGACGGAGAGAACCTCCGTCCCCTGCGCCAGGGTGATCGGCGCGGTGATCGTGAGGCCGGCGAAGAAGAAGGCGCTCGCCGCGGTGAGTGAAGAGACTCGTACAGCATTCATGAGGGGCTCCAGTTTGTTCGGGGTCGATGGGTGTTCGTGGTTCGTGGCCGATTCAATCGCACCGCGCGCGCCGCGGCAACCAGGGCTCACCCCGTTGATCATCCTCCGGGGTCGGCCGCGCGGCCGGCCAAAGGACGCCCGCCGGCCCGGGCGCATTCCGCGAATCCTAGCGCGCCAGCCACTCGCAACCGACCCATCCGGAAGGTCAGTGTGAGCACCGGCGGAGGCCAGTCTGTCGCATCGGCGACCCGGGCGCGCACCGCTTCCGCGCGCTGCCGCCACCCTTCTTATGGAAATCCTGGCGATGCATTTCAGCCGGACCCAGCACCACGATTCACGTTCCGCGCGGAAGAGTTCAATGAGGTTGCCACGGCGCGCTCGCGGCCCTGAGCAAGAGTGCAGTGCGAAGCGCAAGGGTGATCGTCCACGCCGGCGCGTGGGGCTGGTATTGAGACGCGGGACGTCGGCCCCTGGACGTTCGCCATCGATCTCCGCCCGGAGCGGCGAAGCATGGCACCGCGCGCGGGCGCTCTTTGGAGTTGAACAACGGAGGCTGCCACGGCACGTTGACGCGGACGGTGGCGGAGCCCCCCGGCAGGCTCACCCGCGCCGGTCGGCCGGAAGCGCCCGCATCTTTCGCTCCCCC
The DNA here is from genome assembly GCA_011525805.1 of Vicinamibacteraceae bacterium. Classification (GTDB taxonomy): domain Bacteria; phylum Planctomycetota; class Phycisphaerae; order Phycisphaerales; family UBA5793; genus UBA5793. Next base: position 18,085 of record WYBR01000070.1, on the reverse strand, counting down.
CTGCCAGCGTTTCTGAAACAGTTCTTGACACGGTAGCAGAAATGGTGTATGCTTGATTCCGTCGATGGCTCATTCCCCGAACGGCGAAGCCGCACCCATGACGCAAACCACGTTCGAAGAAGACATTGCGGAGCATGTGCCAGCCGTCCAGGACGTGTTTGCGGGTCTGCTGGAGGAGTACTGCGGCGGGGGCGGAGCGGGAATCACCGCCATCTCCGAGCGCCTAGGCGTGCATCGCAAACTCGCCTGGCAGATACGCAACGTGGCGTACAGCCCCGATCCCTTCGTCGCCGCCCGGTTTATTCCGACCCCGGCGGGCATTGAAACGCTGCTCGCTTCCCTGACCCAACTGGGAGCGCCGCCCGCGCAGCGGGAGCGTCTCGCCGCCGCCGCCGAGGCGTTCGAGTCTCTCCTCAAGGCTCATGCGGGCGATCGCGCCTCGCTCGAAATGCTGGTGGATTCGCTCACCGAAGATGCGCCGCGCCCGGCCGAGGAGAAGTGGCGCGAGAGGGCGTTCCAGGGCAACAGTTTCATCTGGGGCGCCCAGGCGCGCACGCTGCTGTCGGCCAGCGCGCTCAATTTCTCGAAGAATCGCCGCGACTGGTTCGACGCGTTTCAGGTGCGCGGGCTCATCGGACTTCGACGTCTGCGACCCAATGTGCACTGGATCATCGGTCAGGCTGCGGTGATCGATGATGCCGCGCCGCAGCGCCGCCTCGAGCGCACGCCGCTCGATCCGGATGGCGCCGCGCAGTCGCAGGGCGTGCCGCTCATGCTCGAGTTCTGCTCGCGGCCCGCGCCTGCGGTGCGCCGCCGCCCGGCGGACCCGGGACTTCTCAACGACGAACTCCTCCCGGCGCCGGTCGGCTTCGCGGGACAGCAGACGATCGTGACGGGCGAGATGCTGCGCGAACTCGGCCCCGTTTACGCCACGCCCGGCAACGAACGGCTGCTCTTCGGCGCCGTGGTGCGCACCCCCGTCGAGGTTTTCATCTACGACCAGTTCGTTCATCGCGGCCTCTTTCCGGGCGTCGAGCGCGAACTGTGCATCTTCGGCGAACTCAACTCGCCGATCACACAGGACGAGCGCGACCGCCTCCCGACAGCCGAACGCATCGAGCACCTCGGCCGCGGCCTCACCGCCGCGCGATCGGCGGAGGTGCCGGGCTACCAGCAGATGCTCCGCGCCGCCTTTGCCGCGGCGCAGTGGGATCCCGAGGAGTTTGAGGTGTATCGAGTTCGCATGAAGTACCCGCCGATGCCCGCATCGGTGGTCATTCGCCATGAACTGCCGCCGCGATGACGGTGGGTTGTCGCCCAGCGGCGTTGAGTTTCACGCCTTGTCCGTGAAGACACGGAAGATCGAAAGGAAGATGATGATGATCCAGCGATTCACCGCTGCCGCGTTCCTGAGCGTTTCGCTCCTGGCACCTGCCGTGCTGGGACAGCAGGTTGTGCATGACTTCGAGGACCTCGGCGAAGGGCCCCTCGGCGAGCCCTGGACGTACCACGGGCTGACCTTCTCCGAACTCAACAATGTCTCGGGCGTCTTTCCCGACGGCTCGCGCTTCGATCCGGAGCCGACCGACGAGATGATCTGCGAAGACGCGACGCTGTGGTACAACGACTTTCCCGGATGGGGCAGCGAAGACAAACTCCTCACGTTCGGCAATGCCTACGTCCCCGGCGACAACCTCAGCCTCGGCCGCCTCTCGACGGTGAAGATCGATCTGTCCGCGCCGGCCGATCGCGTCGCCGTGGACGTCGGCTACTACGAGAATGGGCCGTGGGGCGGGATCGTCGTTCATCTCGACGTGCTCAGCGGCGGACAGGTCGTCGGCAGCGACAGTTTCGAGATCGCCAACGGCGGCGGACGCGACAACGGCGCCATCAACTTTCTCGAAGTCAGCGGCGCTGCCTTCGATCAGATTCACATGTACGCCACCTTCGGCAGCGAATACTCCCTGCCGCGCATCATCCTCGACGACCTCACGCTCGATTACATCGGCGGAGGCGCGCGGCTCGTCGTGGACCCCTCGCCGCTCATCGCCGGCCAGTCGGGGCGGTTCGTGGTCACCGGCGCCACCCCCGAGGCGCAGACGTGGCTGGTCTACAGCCTGCGCGGGCCTGGCAGCACCTTCGTGCCCTTCCTCAACGTGACGATCGACCTCGCCCAGCCGCGACAGGCCGGCCAGGCGAAGCGCACGGACGCCCTTGGTGAAGTGCTCTGGTCGCTGCCGATTCCCGGCAACGCCCGCGGCCGCAACGTCTGGTTCCAGGCGGTGCAGTTCGAGAACAAGACCAACGTGGTGGCGACGCGAGTCGAGTGATCGCCTTGAACGGGCGCCGCGAAGCGCCTGCTCACACCGCCGAAGCCCATGCATGGCCATGCCTGGGCTTTGGCGCCTTTTGGCGGGGTCAGAACTGCTGCTCGATCCACGCGAGCATGTCGCGGTCGGCCTTGGCCTTCGCCTCCGCTTCTTCGCCCGTGCCGCTCGACGAGGTCGTGTAATTGACAGAGTGCGAGCCGAGCGGCTTGCCGTTGCGGTCGAAGGCGAAGGCGCTGATGGTGTAGGAGCCTTGCTGGAGGCTCGCCGGCGCCAATCCGACGGACATGCCCGCCCCGATGCCCGTCCCGCTTCGCACCAGGACGATCACCGTCTCGACCTCGGAGTGGTTCTGCGCGCGGAGCGAGGAGGAGAGGCGATCATGCAGGTCGTCGAGGCGCTTCATCTCGGAATCGACGACGACGGCGCGACCGGTGAAGCGGGCGTCCGCGGGACCGGAGCCGCGATTGTCGAGCATGGCGACGTAGTCATCGAGGTGCGCCGCCAGGCCGTCGGGCCCCATTCCTGTCTGCGAAACCACGACGAGAATCACGACGACGACCGCGAGGACAATGATGATCGCCACCGCGCTGACCCCGGACCGGTGCGGCCTGAGCATGATGCGGCTCCTCTCGCCGAAGGGGCCAGTGGGAAGGTCCGGCCCGTTTGTGGAGTATGTCGCACCGGCGCGGCGGCGTCAAGGGGGGCCGGGGAGATTCACGCCTCAGGCGCCGCCCGTCGGCGCGGATCCGTTGCCGTCCACCGCGTCCTGCCGCTTCGGTTTCGCCTCGGCCAGCCGGCGCGCCAGCCGCTCGCGTCCGCGATCGACCAGCGCCCTGGCGCGGGTGACGAGAACGAGGGCGACGGGGTAGGTGAGGCTCGCGGCCGCCAGGCCGATGATCAGCCCGCCGATGAACATGGGGACGAGCACATCCACCCCCAGTTCGAGCAACTCGCGGAACTGCGACAGGAGTTCGTAGAACTCGAGTCGGCTGAGGTCGCGCACGAAGCGCGTGAGGACGGCGTGGATGTCAATGGACCGGCCCGGCCAGAAGAAGCGGCCGAGGGAGTAGGTCGCGGCGAAGATCGGCGGAATGGTGACGGGGTTGGTGATCCAGACGGCGGCGACGGCCGGGGCAGGATTGGCGCGCAGCGCCGCGGCGAGGAAGCCCGCGATGATCATCTGAAGCCCGATCGTCGGCGAGAACGCCACGAGCACGCCCACCGCCAGCCCGAGGGCGATGGCGCGCGGCGAGCCTTCAAGGCGCATCAGTCGCCGCCAGCCCTGCCGCATCTCGATGCGCCAGCGCTTCCACCGCGATCTGACCCGCTTGACCGCCCGCCGGTGGTGCGTCATGCTCGGAATCCCAATTGGAATACGTGCGGCGCCAGAGCCGGCAAGACGGCGTCTCGCGCCCGGCGGAGCATATGCCGCCTCGATCGGATCGCCGCGCCGCCGTCCGAACCGCCTGCCGCTCCTCGGCCCGCACTCGCCCGCGAGCCGTAGGATCATGCAGATGCGCGAAGAGATTCAACACGACCCAAACGCGTCAGGCCCGGTCTGTCAGCACTGCGGCTATCTGCTGCGCGGCGTGCGCTCGGCGGTCTGCGTGGAGTGCGGGCGCGAGCGCGTCCGGCGTCTCACCTTCCTCGACCGGATAGAGTTCGATGCGTTCCGCGCCGCACTCGACCTCGCCGGCGTGCCGCACGAGTATTCTGACCCAGGTAAAGGGATGCTCGGCATGGCGACCGTGGCGTACGGCCTGAGTATTTCGCCCATGATCCTGCTGACGTGGCGGCACATTGAGTCGGCAGAGGCCGCACTCGAAGACGTCGGGCTTGCGCTGCCTGTCGCACTCGTCGATGAGGAGGAGCCCTACTGCCCCTGCTGCGGTTTCGCGCTCGATCGCGCGCTCGACGAGGTGCGCTGCGGCGTCTGCGGCACGCGCTGCGCGTGGTACGATGAGCATGGACCGCCGGAGGGAGCGGAGGAGCGGTAGATGAGCACATCGCCCCTCGAAGCCTTTGGACTGCTCGATCTGCGCGTCGGGCGCGTCGATCGCTGCGAGCCCAACGCGGCGGCCCGCAAGCCGTCCTACTGCCTGTGGATCGACTTCGGTCCTGAGATTGGCGTGCGCACGAGCAGCGCGCAACTCACCGACCTCTACGAGCCGCGCGACCTCTTGGGGCGCGAGGTGATCGCCGCAATGAACCTCGGCTCGCGGCGCATCGCGGGCTTCGAGTCGCAGGTGCTTGTGCTCGGCCTGCCGGATGCGCAGGGGCGAGTGGTGCTCCTCGCGCCGGAGCGCGACGTGCCGCTGGGCGGTCGGGTGTATTGACGGCGCCGATTCGCGCGCACACGCCGGGGCAGAGCGACACTCTGGGAGCGCCGCCCCGGATCAGGGTTCGCGCTCTCGTTCACGGATTCCCCACGTCCAAGCCCCCGCGCCCTGGCGAAAGACGACGTAGCGATACGCCCGCGTCTGCGCTTCCCGCGAGTCGATTGGTTTGAAATCTCCTCCGCCCGCCCACACGTGGCCGGCGAGACGGGAGCGAATTGCCCGCGAGGAATGCCGCTTTGCTTCGCCGCCGATCGCGCGAACCTCCTTCAGGTCGGCGGGAAGTTCAACGAGGACGTGTGCGTGCTGCCCGCTGACGGAGGCCGCGGCCACTCGATAGCCCATGTCGGCAAGGGCGCGGATCAACGCCTGCCCGACGACCTCGCGCAGGTCTCTCGGAACGACAACGGCGCGACCGCTCCGCGCGTTCACCCATTCGCGCAGCCCGCGGTGCTCGCTCGATGGCGGAGAGTTTCGGTAGTCGCCGGACGAGTGGATTCGGTGGCCTCGGCTGCGCCAGCCGCGCTCGTCGCCAGGCCGCCACGAGTTGTGCGTGCCGATCGTGACGAATCGCCAGCGACGTCCCGGCTGGGGCATTGGAGAATGTACAAGTTTCGCGCGCGACGGCGAGGTGAATCCGGGGCGGCGCTCCCAGAGCGTCGCTCTGCCCCGGCGTGCGTTGCCCCGGCGTGTGCGCGAGTTTCTCCGCGGCACTCATCGCGCGACCAGGTAGCCGCGTGCGTTCTCCCAGCGGCGGTCCGCCTTGGCGCCGGACTCGGGATCGACGTCGAAGAGGGTGAAGAAGACCTCCCAGTAGCGCTGCCCCTGGCGCTGCACCGCGTAGACCTCTCCTTCAAGAATGTAATGGGCGCGCCCATCGGCGCCGAGTTGGCCGGGCGCGGCGAAGGACATTCGGCTCGGCTCGCCCGCGGCCGCGAGTTCGCCGCGCAGCCGGTCGCCGAGTTCGATCACGCCGCCGTCGGGCGCGCTCGAACGATTGACGAGGTTCGGCACGAGGATAACGGTCCGGCCGGCGCTGTTGCGCTCCGGCTCGCCGACAGCGGAGAGGATGCCGACGATGATGCGGCCAGGCAGGTCGGAGACGGGATCGGAGCCGAGGCGGCCGGGGCCTTGGCCGGGAGTCGCCTCGCCGAGCGGAGCGGGCCTCGAGGCCTGTCGGCGGACTTCGTTGGACTCACAGCCGATAACGAAAATCGCTAAAGCGACAAGGCAGGCCGCGCGTTTCCATGCGTTGTGCCGGTTCATTCCACGGCCCCTTTCCGTTGTGGAAGCGTCGGCGCGGTGCGTCATCGGCGGTTACACCGCCCCGTGCCCCGCGCTCCGCCGCCGATCAATCCTACCGCCCGGCGAGCGCGGGGATGGTCGCTGGCCGGGGTTTTCCGAGATTCGATCCAAGAACGGGAGCCTCACGCGATGACCAAGGACCAACTCGCCGCCGCGATCATGACCATCAACCCCTCGGCCGCCGTCGAGTTTCTCATGTCCTTCGACGTTCTCGATCTGCGGCGCTACCTCGAGCACCTCGAGTTGACGCGCGAGCCGCGCGGCCGCACGTCGGTGTGGCTCCGGCGCGGCGACACGCCGGCCGTCGCAGTCGGGTGAGCGCCGGTCGGCCCACCCGCCCGTCCGCGTCCTGCTCGCCGCCCCGCCCCGGCGTATGCTTGTCGTTCAATCGACACACGAACGGCACGCTGCGGAGGAGCCGCGAATGGACGTGGACATGATTCTGCTCGAATGCGAAGAGCACATGACCAAGGCGGTGGACTATCTCAAGCATGAACTGCGCGGCATCCGCACCGGCCGCGCCTCGACCGCGATGATCGAGTTCGTGAAGGTGGACGCCTACGGCTCGCCAACCGACCTCAAGAACATCGCCGCCCTCTCCGTCCCTGAGCCGACGCAGATTCTCATCAAGCCTTTCGATCCCTCCACGATGACCGACATCATCAAGGGCATCGAGCGCGCGGACCTCGGCCTCAACCCGCGGCCGGAGGGCAAGCAGATCCGCGTGCCCGTGCCTTCGCTGAGCGGGGAGCGGCGCAAGCAACTGGCGGGCCAGGTCAAGACGGTGGGCGAAGCGGCCAAGGTCGCTATCCGCAACGCGCGCCGCGACGCCAACAAGAACATCGACCAGGCCGAGAAAGACAAGTCCACCGGACTGGGCGAGGACGCCGCCAAGGGTCTCAAGCACGACGTCCAGGAACTCACGAAGAAATACGAAGGCCTCGTCGACTCCCTCGTCGAACAGAAGACGAAGGAGATCACCGAGGTCTGAGCGTCGCCCAAGCCTCGCCACTACCATCACCGCGAACATGGCCAGTGAGTGGAAGCGCGATGTGCCCAACCTGCTCACGCTGGCGCGGCTTGCGCTGGCGCTGGCGTTCTTCGTCGTCCTCTCGCTTTACCGCTATCCCGAAACGCACGCCTGGGCGATCGACGCCGCGATCGTCTGCTTCCTCCTCGCCGTGGCGACCGACGCCTTCGACGGCCACCTCGCGCGAAAGTGGAACGCGACGTCGGTCTTCGGCCGGGTGATGGACCCGTTGTGCGACAAGATTCTCGTGATCGGCGCGCTGGTGATGCTCGCCGGGCCCGGCTTCGTCTGGATCGACCTCGCCGACCCCCTGCGCCCGCGGCGGGCGCTGGTCAGCGGCATCGAGCCGTGGATGGTGCTGCTCGTCCTGCTGCGCGAGTTGCTCGTGACGGGTCTGCGCAGCCTCGCCGAGAGCCGGGGCATCGAGTTCTCCGCCTCGTGGTCGGGGAAACTGAAGATGATCCTCCAGTCCGCGGCTGTGCCGATCGTGCTGCTGCTCGTCGGGCACTTCGACCCGCTCGAACACGACTGGTCGGCCTGGGTGCGCGATGGTCTTGTGTGGACGATGGTGGCGGCGACGGTGGTCAGCGGCGCGCCCTACGTCGTCCGCGCTGCGCCGCTGCTGCGGGCGTAGACGAATCGCTCCTCAAGGCCCGGGCGCGGCGGGGCCGATGGACTCATCGTGTGGCGCAAGTGGATCATCACGGTCGGCGGGCTGGGCCTCATGAGGCCGGCGCCGGGCACATGGGGCAGCCTGCCGCCCTGCGCGCTCGTCTTTGGCGCGGTGCTCCTCGGATGGAGTGCCGAGGCAATCAACGTGCTGCTGCTCGCGCTGCTGGTCGCGACGGCCGCCGCGTGCCTGGCGCTGGGGGCGTGGGCGGAGCGGCAGTATCTCGGCAAGGATCCCGGCGTCGTCGTCGCGGATGAGACCGCGGGCATGAGCCTCACGCTTCTCTTCGTGCCGCTGAGCGCCGCAACGGACGCCGCGGCCGCGGGCGAGTGGACCGGCGCCCTCGCTGCCAGCGGCCAGCCGCAGGCCGGCTTCGCGTTCATGGTGGTCTCGGCCGCGTTCGTGCTCTTTCGCATTCTCGACATCGTCAAGGCGCAGCCGGCCAATCTCGTGCAGCAGTTCCCCGGCGGATGGGGCATCCTCCTCGACGACCTCGTCGCGGCGCTCTACGCCAACGTGATTCTCCAAGTGTTTCTGCGCGTCGGCCTGCCGATGCTGGCGTAAGACCTTCGCACACCGCGCCGCGGGCGAAGCGCTCCGTTCCGAAGCCATCGCGTCGCTGCGAACCGATTACTCGATGCCTCGATCCCGATCTACCCCGCCAGGCCCTTGGCGCGGCAACTCTCCAGACTCATCCCCGGCAGGTTGTAGTGCGTTCGCAGCATCGCCTCGAGGCTCTTGTTGCTGGTGATGACGAAGGACGTCGGTTCGTCGATGTGCCAGGTGACGAAGCGCACGGCCCGGGGCAGGTGCTCGACGGTCGTGCCCACGAGCAGCTCGCTGCCGTGGCGGCGCAGCGGCATGATGCCGAACTGCCACGCCTGGCGCCGGCTCACGAGGCTGTTGACCTCGCGGTCGATGCGCTCCCGGTCGAGATCGACCGTGCCGGTCATCATCTCATACTGCTTCGCCCAGGCGCCTTCGATTTCCTGCACGCTCAGGCCGAAGAGTTTCTCGGCGAGGTAGCCGAAGGGCCGCCCGCATTCGCGCTGGGCTTCGAGAATCTCCTCGACCTGTTCCTCGGTGAGGTGTCCCTGTTGCACGAGCAGTTCGCCGAGACGCAGCATGATGAGCCTCCCATCCCGTCCGCGGGGTCGGATCCGTGCGGGCCGCCGGAGTGGTCGGCCGGTGCGGCCGCCGCGACCGGTGTCGGCCGCGGCGGCGAAGGACCCCGGTGGAAGGGATCGGCCGCATTGGAATGAAAAACGAGAAGAGGGGGGCGTGTTGGGCGGCGCCCTTCTCGCCTTCATGATCTGTGCCGCCTGCTCCGCGTGGGCGCTGTGATCCGCCGCTTCAGAGGGTCGCGGCCCTTGACGGGCGGTTATGGGGCAGCGAGACGGCGCAGCGGGCTGATTCCGCGGGCGATCCTCCACCGGCCTTGGGCGCACGACCGCATATCATCCGTCAGAGCGCCCCGAACGCCGGGCGCGGTGGCGGAGGCGAACATGACCGTGCGGATGGAACTGAGCCGCATCTTCATCCGGGAACTCAAGGACCTCCAGTTTATCGAACTGCAGGAGATCGACGGCGAGCGGAGTTTTCCGATCGCGATCGGGCTGCCCGAGGCGCAGGCGATCGAGCGCCGACTCAAGGGCCTCGAGCCGCCGCGCCCCCAGACGCACGACCTGCTGGCGGCGACGATCGCGGCGCTGGGCGGTTCGCTCGAGCACATCGTCATCCACGACCTGAGCGACAACACCTTCTACGCCCGCCTCGTCGTCCGGCACAACGGCCGGGAGATCGAGATCGACAGCCGGCCGAGCGACGCGATCGCGCTGGGCGTGGCGAGCAACGTGCCGATCTTCGTCGAGGAGAAGGTGCTGGAGGCCGCGTCCAGCGAGGAGCCGACCTGATGCTCGAATCGTTCGTCGGGATCCCGCGCCGATTCCTGACGACCGACGAGCCGGGGATCGGCGGTCGGCTCAAGGTGCGCCCCGAGGATTTTCTCGTCGAGGAACTGCCCCTCTACCAGCCCTGCGGCGCCGGCGAACACGTCTACCTCTTCATCGAGAAGATCGAGCGGCCGACGCTCAGCGTCATCCGCGAGATCGCCGCGCGCCTCGGAGTGAGCGTCGGCGCGATCGGCTACGCGGGGATGAAGGACAAGGTCGCCGTCACCCGGCAACTGCTCTCGGTTCACCTTCCGCAAGGCGACCCGCACCGCCTCGCCGAGCAGATCGACCTGCCCGGCGTTCGCATCCTGAGGTCGGAGCGCCACCGCAACAAGTTGCGCATCGGGCACCTGCGCGGCAACCGCTTCTGCATCCTGATCCGCGACGTCGACGTGGGGGAGGTCGAGCGGGTGCGGCGCATCCTCGCGCGGCTCGAGCGCTGCGGCGTGCCGAACTTCGTCGGCGAGCAGCGTTTCGGCTTTCACCGCAACAATCACGAGGTCGGCCGGCTCTACCTTCGCCGGCAGTGGCAGGCGGCGTGCGACCTGCTCCTCGGCCCGGCCGAGGTCGGCGACGATCACGCGGGCGAGGCGCGGACGGCGTACGCGCGCGGCGACCTCGACGCGGCAATCAAGGCCTGGCCCTCGAGCGGCTCGACCGAGACGCGCGTCCTCGCCTCCCTCGCCGCCGGGCGCAGCGCCGAGCAGGCCCTTCACGACGTGCCCGAGGCGGCGCTGCGCTTCTTCATCAGCGCCTTTCAGTCCGCCGTCTTCAACCAGGTGCTCGCACAGCGCCTCGATCAGGGGCGCTTCGAGACGCTCATCGAGGGGGACGTCGTCGGCCGCACCGACGACAGTCACAACCTCTTCCGCGTCGGGCCCGATGAACTGGTCGACGAGTCGGTGATTCGGCGCTTCGGCGACCTGGTGATCTCGCCGACCGGCCCGCTCTGGGGCTGCGAGATGATGCGCGCCGAGGGGAAGGTCGACGCCGCAGAACTCGCCGCGCTGGAGGCGGCCGGCGTCACGATCGACGACCTCGGCGCCGCCCCCACCGACGTGCGCGGCACGCGGCGCTCGCTCCGACTCGCCGTGCGCGGCGGGGCGGTCTCCGACGGCCGCGACGACCACGGCCCCTACATCCGCCTCGATTTCGAGTTGCCGCGCGGCGGGTTCGCCACCACCGTGCTCGACGAAGTCATGAAGGCCCCGCAGCGCGATCACCCCTGGGGGACGTGAAGGGCAAGAGAAGGCATCGAGGCATCGAGGAGCCCGAGGTTCCGGCACTCCCGTGCCGGGGAGGATGCTGCCCGCGCTCGATTGGCGCGTGATAGAATCGTCTCTTTGCCCCCGTCTGCAAGGATCAACCGTGCTGCACACCCCCTTCCACAAGTTCCATCTCGATCGCGGCGCGAAGATGGTCGAGTTCGCCGGGTGGGAAATGCCCATCATGTACACCTCGATCATCGAGGAGCACCAGCACGTGCGCCACGCGGCGGGGATGTTCGACGTTTCCCACATGGGGCGCGTTCACTTCAAAGGCCCCGAGGCGCGCAAGTTCCTCGAGCGCCTCTGCACCCGCCGCGTGCATGACATGGCCCCGGGGCAGTGCCGCTACAGCCTCGTCTGCAACGAACAGGGCGGCGTCAAGGACGACGTGCTCATCTACCGCTACGGCGAGGATGAGTTCATGCTCGTCGTCAACGCCTCCAACCGCGCCAAACTTCTCGCGCACTTCAACGCCGTGCGCGGCAGCCTGCGACTCGAGATCGACGACCGCACTGAGAAGACGGGCATGCTCGCGCTCCAGGGGCCCAAGGTCATTCCCCTGGTCGCCGACTTCAGCGACGAGATTCCGGCGCTCAAGAACTACCGCTTCTGCGTCAAGAACCTCGTGCTCTTCAAGGTGACGATCAGCCGCACCGGTTACACCGGGGAGGACGGCATCGAGATCATCCTCCCGGCCAACATGGCGAGCAAGGCGATCGGCATGATGCTCGACAAGGCCGGCTCCGCAAAAGACCTCGTCAGGCCGATCGGCCTGGGCGCGCGCGACACGCTCCGCCTCGAAGCGGGCATGCCCCTCTACGGCCACGAGATGGATGAGCAGACCGATCCCATCTCCGCCGGGCTCAACTTCGGCATCAACCTCGACAAGGACGAGCACGAACTCGGCGAGACCTTCATCGGACAGGCCGCGCTCAAGCGGATCGCCTCCGAAGGGCCGAAGAACAGACTCGTCGGCCTCTTCCTCGACGGCAAGCGCACGGCGCGCCAGGGCATGAAGATCGTGCGCGGCGACCAGCCCGTCGGCCGCGTCACGAGCGGCTGCCTCAGCCCAACGCTCGGCAAGGCGATCGCGATGGGTTACGTCCCCGCCGAGTTGAGCGAGCCGGGCACGGTCGTGCAGGTTGACCTCGGCCGCACCCTCGTCGAAGCAACCGTGACGACGATCCCGTTCTACAAGAGGCCCAAGAAGAGTTAGCCGCAAAGAGGCACAAGAGGCGCAAATGGTGAGAGTGTCTGCAATCACGCCCGCTCTGATCCACTTGTGCCGTCTGTGCCTTTTTGCGGCCATTGCATCGTGACCTATGGCCAAAGGCAAGAGCAAACCATCGACGACGCCCGAGATCAACAATCGCAAGGCGCGGCACGAGTACCACATCCTCGACACGCTCGAGTGCGGCATCGTGCTCGTGGGCAGCGAGGTCAAGGCGGTCCGCGCCGGCCAGGTCTCCCTCAACGAGGGTTTCGCGCGCGTCGATGAGCGCACCGACGAGATGTTTCTCTACGGCGTGCACATCTCCGACTACGCCCCCGCGCGCGGCAGCGTGAACCGCCACGCCCCGGCCCAGGTGCGCAAACTCCTCGCCCACAAGCGCGAGATCCGCAAACTCGCCGCCGCAACGCGCACGAAGGGCACCACGATGGTTCCGCTGAAGATGTACTTCAAGGACGGATACGCGAAGGTTCTCATCGGCCTCGCCGTCGGCAAGGGCCAGTCCGACAAGCGCGAGGACGTGAAGAAGCGCGACGCCAACCGCGATATGCAGCGCGCCATGACGCGCAAGCGGATCTGATCGACGATCCGGCGGCTGTTTCAGAACTTCACAGGGGGTTGGTGGAATGGGCCTCCGGCCCGCTGCGTTGTACGGGCGAGACGCCCGTAGCACCGCTGTGAAAGAGGCTCTCACCGACGGCTGTTGAGTTCGGCGAGCGCGGCGTCGATTCTCTCGACAAGCCCGCTCTCGCCGATTGCGGCCGCGATCGACGCAGCGCGGTCGAGCAGCCGCCGCGCTGCGGCCCGGTCGCCCAGCGGACCCGCGTACAGCCGCGCCGCCTCGAAGAGGCTCGACGCCGCGTGCGGACCCTGGGCAAAGAGAATCGCGCACTGCATGTAGCGCACCACCGCGTCCCGCGTCTGCCCCTGCGCCGCCAGCACGCGGCCGTACTGGAAGAGCAGTCGATCCAGGGGATAGGTTCCCGGCGCCGCGACGAGGCGCTCGATCTCCCGCCTCGCCTCCGCGAACTGCTGGCCGTCGAGCCGACGATCGATCTCGTCGGCGATCGCCGGCCCCGCGACGGCCGGCGTCTCGCGCGCTTTCGGTGCGCCGGCCGGCGCCGCGGCCGACTCATCCTCCCCGCGTGGCGCTGGCGCCTCGATGGGCGCGGGCGCGATCTCGCCGCGCTGCGCCTTGTCGATCGCCTCGATCGCGGCGTTGATCACTTCGACGGCGACGGCGTCCTCCCCCGCTTCCGTCCGCGCCTGGCGCAGTTGCGCCAAGGCCGGCTCGACGACTGCCTTGTCGGCCCGATCGGGCGGGCAAGTCGGCAACGCCTCGAGCCAGCACGGCTCAGTCGTCGTGAGCAGGAGCGTCGCCCAGGCGTGGCAGGCCTGCGTGTAGCGGCCGGCGGCGTCGAGCAGGCGCGTGCGGCGGTAGTGCAGCCAGGTGCGTTGCCACGGCTTGATCGCCTGAGTCGCCGCTTCGTCGAGGAGCGACAGCGCCCGGGCCAGGTCTCCCCTGGCCGCCTCCGCCTCGGCCTGCGCCAACGCCGGAACGTCGTCGAGGTGCAGGATGCTGCGCGCGACCTCGCGGCTCTGCGCCCGGCCGTTCATCGCATACTGCACCTCGCACCCGTCTAGGCCGCGGACCGTCACGTTGGGCAGCGGAATGCCGCTGATGATGATCTCATCGGCGCGGGCCGGACCACTCAGCGCCAGCGCGGCCGCGGCCGCCGGCACGATGCACCTGGAAGGTCGCCGGCGCTTCATCGGTCCAGCCCCAGTTCCTCGCGGCTCATGAAGCGGTAGCCGTCCGCCCCCCCGTTCTCTTCGGCGATGCGGCGCAGCGTGCCCAGCGGGTCTTCGTCGATGAACTGGATCGTCTTGAGGACGGTGCGCACTTCGCCGCCCCGGCCGCGGTTGAGTCGCTCGATCATGCGCAGAAGATCCTGCTGATCGACTTCGAACTCGCCCAGGCCGGTGATGTCGGTGCTGAGGATGAAGACGACGTCGGGCGGCGGGGCGGTGTCGCGCAGCGCCAGTTCGATCGCCGCGATCGGGTTGGACTGGTGGGCGGCGCGGATGTTGCGGTTGTCGAGGTTCATCCAGTTGAAGACGAAGAGTTTGTTCTCGTTGGTGGCGGGGAGGAGGCGAATCGTGCCGCGCCGCCGCTTCGTCGCGATCTCCGGATCTTCGCCCGGCCCGGGCACGAGCACCGCTTCATTGCGCTGAAAGAAGACGACGCGGAAACTCTGCGACTCGTTGAGTTTGTCGATGCTGCGGACGAGTTCGTCGATGAGGATGGGCAGGTAGGCGATCATTGAGCCGGAGGCGTCGACGACGTAGACGATGTGGCGCGCGTTGGAGCCGCGCAGACCGCCGAAGGTCACTTCATTCCCTCCGCCGCGCGGCGTGAAGCCCGAGAGCACCTCCTCCCCGCCCGACGGCCCGATGAGCGAGGCGGGATCGACCCGGCTCGCCTCCAGCGACTCAGAGGGGTCGGCTCGCTCGATGCGCGCCCGCTCCTCGAAGGCCGTCTCCTCGCGCTGGGCGTCATCGGGCGAGATGCTGCTGAGCGGCTGAAACGTGAGTTCGTTGAACTCGGCGACGACGGCCGGAGGCGCCTGTCGATCCGCCAGCAACCGAGCCGTCGTCCACGGAATCAGCAGGCCGAGCAGGATCATCCCCGCGTGCGCGGCCACAGAAGCGACCCACGGAACGATGCGCTGCGCCGGCGTGGCGGAGTCATCCGCCGAACGCTCGCGCAGCGCGGCGCTGAGCGAGGCGAGTTCGCCCTCGGGCGCGTCGACTGGCTCGGGTCGGGAGTGCTCCATTACGGTCCATCCTGGAACCGCGTCAGGCCTCTTCGGCCGATCCGCGGAAGATCAGCCGGTCGAGGCTCAGCGCGCCGGGTCCACCAATGAAGATGCACCACGCGGCGACAAAAAGCACCATCTGCCAGAAAGCGCCCATCTGCTGCTCCGGCTCGATGGCGCGGAAGGCGGAGAAGAAGGCCAGCACGCGATTGGTCATCGCCGGATCGAACTTCGCCTCGATCACCGGCATGGAGGTGAGCGCGAAGGCATAGGCCATCGCCACCGCCAGCCCCAGCCCCCAGACGCGGCTGAAGAGCCCGATGAGCAGCAGCGCGCCCCCGATGATCTCCGTGGCCATCGCGATCCATGCAAACGCCTGCGGGTAGGGATGGCCGGCGGTGTGGAGCATGATCGTCAGGTGCTCAACCTGCCGGGCGCGAACCGTCTGCGCGAAGTCCGCCCCGCCCGTCGAGTTTTCGCGACCGGATTCGGTCGCGGCCGGCGGCTCCGCCGGCGGTTCCGCGGGCTGTTCGGCTGGCTCTGGGGGCGCGGCCTGCTCCTCACCTTGCGGCGCTCCGCCACCCTCCTGCGGCTCGGCAGCCGGCGCTCCGCCGGCCTCCTGCGGCTCGTCCGCGGGATTCTCCGCGCCCGTTGGTCCATCGGGCTCGCCCTGCTCTTGAGCATTCTCCTTCGGCGCTGCCTGCTCATCAGGTGTGGAGGCGTTCTCCGGCGATTCGGCGGCCGCGGGCTTGCGCCCGCCTGCCACAGTCGCCTGGCCGATGCCGAGTTGCACGAGCGTGGCAGCGCTCTCGCCCTCGAATGTCACCGTGTCGAACTTCGGCAGGCCGAACCACAGAAACGTCACGCCCAGCGCCGCGCGAAGCAGCAGCGGGCACGTATGCAAAGTGAGCGCATCGCGGAATCTCATGCGTGGTGCTCCTCAAGGCGCGCCGCACGGGGCGGGCGCATCCCGAGATGATACGTGTCCGCGACCTCCGACGCCCCCAAAGCGAGAAAGGGTCTGGCGCAGCAGGCACATCATGAGGCCAGGATCGGGTCAGGCGTCGTCCGCGTCGAGCCAGTGCTCGGGCAGCAACTCGCCCAGCGTCATGGTTCGCTCGCCTCGCAACAGGACGACGCACTCGGCGTTGCGCGGGTCGATCTGGAGGAGGAGTTCGCGGCAACGGCCGCAGGGCGGAAGCAAGCCGCGCTTGCCGATCGCCGCGAGGGCGACGACGTGCCGCTCGCGGTGCTTGAGCATTTCCGCCGCCGCGGCGTGCTCGGCGCAGAAGCCGATCCCGCACGCGAGGTCGAGGCAGATGCCCGTGTGAATGCGACCCGCTTCCGTGCGCAGCGCCGCCGCGACCGCCCCGGCCGTGAAATCGTCCGCGAGCGCGAACTTGCCCTGAAGGGCCTTGGCGGCTTGGACCAGCGCGCGAAGATCAGGTCTGAGGCTCATCCCGCAAATCGCTCCGATCGACTCTTATCGGCCAATCTGGTCGGGATATTCACCCGCAGCGGCGCCGCTCAGTCCGCGGGCGGCGAAGCCGATTCGGCCCGCGCGACGAGATCGCGGATCAGGTCCTCGACGCCCTTCACATCCGCGATGGCCATGAACCCGACGGGCGACTCGCGAGTTCTTCCGTCGCGGTTCTGCGAGACCTCGGTGCGGAAGATCAAATCGCCGCTCCCGTCGCGGCGCTGCCGGCGCCGCAGTTCGCTGAGCCGCGAGGGCGGGAAGGACTCGACGTTGAGCGCCCAGGCGCCGCCGATGACGATTGCCCGCCGGTCGGTGATGACGTAGATGGTGCGCCGGGCCGCCCGGCGCATCCACAGCGGAGTCGAGAGCAGGCCCAGGCCGATGAGCACAAACGGCACGCCGAAGAGCGGGAACAGGTCGGCTCCGCTCTGGAACGTCGGCCACTTGAAACCCGCCGCGCCGAAGATCCAGAAAACCGCAAACCCCGTCCAGAGAATGCCGAAAAGCACGATCGGCCAGGCACGCCTCGAGTACAGCCCCGGCTTCGGCTGCGCCTGCCAGACGATGTGCTCGTCTTCATCGAGTTCCGCCGACACCAACTCCTGAAGATGAAGCGGGATGAAGGAGTCCGAAGGGCCGCCGAACTGACGCATCCGCCACCTCCGATCGTCGCCTCCGCGCGTGGCGCTGCTCGCGGGCGCGGCGGCGGGCGCACAACGATTGTCCTGCGGCGGCGCGGTCGGGTCAACCGACAACCCCCGCCGATGCCTCAGACCGATGAACGCGCCGCAAGGAGAAGTTCATCAGCGCCCCGCGCCGCTCTGCTCGTCTTCGGCCACGGGACAGCTGAGACTCTTGCCGTACATCCCCGACCGATCGAAGCAGCACGGCCGGCGCTTGCCTTTGGCGAGCATGTCGCAGGCTTTGCCGATGCGAAGCGCGCGGGTTTCGGCCCGCTTGCCGGAGGTGATCCACTGGATCCAGTCACGACGCGCCCTGGGCGTGATGCCCGACCACGCGTCCTTCACCTTCGGCGGGGCGCTCGCGAGCGCCTTGCGCACGTCGGCCGGCACCTTGGGCTCCGGCTCTTCCGCCACGGGCGCGATCTCAAGCGCGACGGCATCACCCGCCTCCACCCCCGCCGCCTTGCGCAGTTTCCGGTCCACCTTAAGCCAGTGGCCTCCCTCGCCGTCCGGCTCGAGCGTGGCTCGAAGCGCCATTCCATTCATCGTGCCTTCGACCGACACCTGCCCCCGCGAGGGCAGCCGCTCGCTGGCTTGTCTGGGCAGGGTCAGAAAAGTCCACGAGACGACCTTCGCGGTCGCCTTCGGCCGCAAAAGCGTCGCACTGAAACGGATCGTCGACGCGGACTTCGTGGTGGTCGCTTTCTTCATTGCGGTCGGACAACCTTAGCCGCGCGGGATGTCGCCAGTGACCACCGCGGCATCGGGCGCAAAGCCCAGGGCCTTCCGGCCGACCTCCAGGCTCTCAAACCGGAACGCCATCACGGCTTCCTGCGCGAGGATGAGCAGGAGAACAGTTGATCAGGTGACCGCAGGTGTTGAAGACGCCGACCGCAATCGCTGCTTGAGCGCGGAGCGGTTCTTTCACCTGCTCACCTGCTCCACTTCTCACCTGCTCTATTCGCCCTTGGCGAATCGGGG
>WYBR01000069.1 GCA_011525805.1 Vicinamibacteraceae bacterium | reverse complement strand
GTGCCGGGCAACGGCGGTCGACTGATGGTGCCATGCATTGACCCGCTCTGGGGTCAATGCATGCCGAGCGGGCAACGGCGCTCGTCGGGTGCCACACATCGACCCGCTTCGGGCGATGTGTGCCGAGCGAACGAAGGCGGTCGTTCCCACTTGCCCGTTCGCACACAGCACGCTGGCGCGATGCTGTGTGGCACCCTTTGTTGGACTCGCGCGCGTGCCCCCTCGCATCGATCTCCGCCCAGGGCGGCGGCGATCGATGCCACCCGGCAGCGATACGCTTGAAGTGGAATCGCCCTAGCCCCGCCGGCGGCGCAGCACGAGGTTCACGTCGCGCGTGAAGCCGGTCAGGAGGATCGGCTGCCACTCAAAGTCGAAGGTCGCAACGCACTCCAGTTTGCTCGCGTCGAGAAGATCGAGCCACTCGCCGAGGCTGTACGACCGCAGGTCGTAGTGCGACTCGAAGCACTCGCGTCCCGAAGGACGATCGACGATGAGGTGATTGATGATGCGTTCGCGGCGATCACGGCGATCGGGCGGGATGCTGAACATGACATGGCGCACGCGGCAGGGACCGCGCCTCGCGTTCCAGACTTCCTCGCCGGGCTGGGGATCGTCGTAGTCAACGACGTCGATGCCCAGCAGGTACACTCCGCCCGGCTTGAGCGACCGCGCAATGTTGTTGAGGTGCGCCAGCGCCGCGGCGTCATTGGGCAGGTGGCGGAAGGTGTTGATGAGATTGAAGGCGAAGTCGAAGGCCCGCGGGCGTCGGAAGGCGGCCATGTCGGCCTCGAGCACCTCGGCGTGGCGGCAGGCGGCGAGGCGGCGGCGGGCGTAAGCGAGCATCGGCGGATGGAGGTCGTAGCCGACCACGCGGTATCCGCGGCGGGCGAGGACGCGCAGGAACCGCCCCGTGCCGCACGCCGGTTCGAGCCAGTCGCGCCCGCCGGTGCCGAACTCGCGGCTGAGGCGCTCGAGTCGCGTGACTTCCGCGGCCGTGCCCTTCTCGTGCACGATGTCGTACCACTGCGGGCAGTCGTAGAAGGATCGCGGCGACGAGCGGGCGTGCGGATCGGGCGATCGCACCCGGCCGCGCTTACGAGCCATCGGCGGGGCCGAAGTCGAGGCGGACCGACTCGCTGAAGGAAACTTTGGGCACGCGCACGCCGGTGTCGAAGAGGACTTCGCCGAGTTGGCCCGGAGCGATGTAGAGGAGGCGGCCCGAAACCGTGAGCAGACCGCTTCCCGCGGGTGGGCCGCCGTCGATCCGCTCGGCGGGAATGACGATGGGGAGCAGGAGCGTCTGCGTGCCGAGGCGACGGAGGGTGGCCTGAGCGGCGCGGCGCGACTCGAAGACCCGCCGGCCGTCGAGATCGGCGCGGTACTGAAACTCGACGAGGGGGAGCGGCTCGATGTTCGGATTCGTCAGTTCGAGGGTGAGGTGAACGAGCGTCGCCTCGGAACGGCGCTCGACGATGCGCGCGTCGGCGACGGCGAGGCTTGGCGAGCGAGTCGCATCGCAGCCGCACAGCGCCGCGAGAGCGCCGAGGAGCAGAGCGAGCATCGCTGGATGGGCGGATTGATGTTTGGTCATGCCCCCTAGGGTAGCGGGGCGGATTCGAGGCGTCGATTGCCGAACGTCAGCCAGAACTGGCTGCGCTGCGCTTCGCCGATGGTGATCGTGCTGTTGAAGTTCGCCACCTCGCTGGTGTAGGCGGACCACCGGACGGTGAGCACGGTCAGAATGCCCGCGGCGATCCATGCCGCGACCTCGCCCTGGCGCCGGTGGCGCACGACGAGGATGATCGAAACGCACCCGAGGACGGAGCCGACCTTAAAGAGGACCAGCCCCAGCGGGCTCTGCTGACGGATGATGAACGCGGCGAAGGGATTAACCTCTTCCATGCCCAGCGAGTTGAGCATGGTGAGCGTGACGAGCAGATCGCCCACGCTGAGGATGGCGATCAGGGCGACGAGGAGCAGGACGCGGCGGCACCGGGCGCGCGTGCTCGGGCACGCGAGGTCAACATGGAGCCGTGATTCGAGATACCGCTCCAGCACCGGGTCATCCTTTCCGACACCATGTGTTGTCGGACTGCTTCGAGCCCACGGCCCGCGAGGAAGCGGGAAAGTCGCGCACGACTCCAACCTCTCCCTCTCCCGATCGGTATAGTCTTTCAGAACAGATTCTCTCGATGCACAAGCGTACGTCCGATCAATCCGTTTGCAAGGGGAAAGCCCGGTTTTTGGCCGTCGTGGCCGGCCTGCTGCTCCTGCCGGCCGTCCGGGCGCCGGGCCAGGACGAGGTGCTCTCCCCGGTCTTCACCGACGATTCTCCCGAGGCGGCCCAGTGGTTCAACCGGGCGGAGGACCAGATTCGCATCGGCAACACCGCCGAGGCCCTGCGTTTATACCAGCGCCTCCTCGATCGGTTTCCCAACCGCCTGCTCGCCGATCCGGATCGCCCCCGGACCTTCCGGAGCGTTCGGGCGGCGGTCGAGGGGGTGGTCCGCTCCCAGCCGGCCCTGCTCGAAGAATACGTCGTCCTTAACGAGCCGGCCGCCCGGCGGATGCTCGAAGAGGGGCGTCGGGAGGCGGTCCAACTCACGCGGTTTCTGACGCCGGCGGGGCTGGAGGCGTCGCTCGACCTGGCCGAGATGCTCCTGACGCGGGCGCGATTCGACTTTGCGACGGACCTGCTGAGGCAGTGCGAATCGCACCCGCTGCTGTCGGGTCCGGCCCGCCGGCGCTGGGCGGCGCTGAGCATTCTGTGCGGCGTTTATTCGGATCAGCCGGCCATCGTGACTCACACGCTCGAGGCGATGGGAGAGGACGCGGAGGGCGCCTCGCTGCGGAGCCTGGCGAAGTCGGTTGCTGAGACATTCACGCGGCCGCTCGCCTCGCCGAACGTCGAGGTGGGCGCGAGGCTGAGCGAAGCATCGCTCGCGCGGATGGGCAAGTCGCCGACATGGCGGTTCGACATGGACGGGTCCCGGGCGGGGTCCGTGAGCCGGAGGCGTCCCGAATGGGGGCGCGAAGAGCCGGACGAAAGAGCCGATGCGGAGATTAACGCCCTGCTCGGCGTCCTGCCCGTCGTCTCGAGCGACTTCGTGTACGTTCACGACGGGACATTGCTGACGGCCCTGGATCGTTTTGACGGCCGGCCGCGCTGGCAGGCGGATTACCGCCTCGGCAGCCAGCCGCAGGAGGTCGGCCGCTTCGGCGGAATGTTCGATTCCATCTCGATTCAGAACGATCCGACGACGGTGGCGATCGACCAGGATCGCGTCGCGGCGATCGTGTCGCGCCCGGTGGCCGACCCTGACCAGCGCACGCTGCTGGTCTGCCACGATGCGGGTTCGGGGCGCCGGCGCTGGCTGACGTCGCCTGCGGCGCTGAGCGGCGAACTCTCGGGAGGGACCTTCATCGGCGCGCCCATCGTGTACGACGGCGTTGTCTTCGTCGTGGTGCGCAAGCAGACGCTGCGGCTGGCGTCGGACTTCATCGCCGCGATCGACCTCGAGACCGGCCGCCGCGCCTGGCATCAGCATCTCGCCAGCGCGCCGATCTTCGGGTACTACGCCGTGCTCCCGTCCACCCGGCCGCTCGCGCAGGACGGCTCGCTCTATCTCTCGACCCCGCTCGGGGCGGTCGCCGCCGTCGAGGCGCGCAGCGGGATCATCCGCTGGCTGCACGTGCGTGAACCGTTCGGCTCGCGCCCCCGCAGCGATCTCACGCCGCCGAGCCATTTCGATTCGATGCTCCTCACTCCGCTGGGGCTGGTGGCCCTCACGCCCAGCCGCCACGGCATCATGATTCTCGATCCGGAAAGCGGCGAGGAACGGTCCTTCCGCGCCGCGGCGGCGTGGGGGGATCCCCGCTACCTCGTGGACGCGGGCACGGCGCTGCTCGCGGTCGGCGAGACCGTCGTGCGCATCGCCTACGACCAGCCCGACGCCGTCGAGCCGGCCTGGGTGAAACTCCGTCCGGACGAGTTTCTCACCGGCCGCGTCGCGGTCGGCCCCGAAGCGATCCTCGTCCCGACGAACCAGCGCCTGCGCCTGCTGGACGATCGCGGCCTCGAGCGGGAGTCGGTCGAGTTGCGGCAGTTGTCGGTCCCGATCGTGGTGGGCGGGGAGGTCCTGCTGGCGTGGATCGACCGCGTCGATTCGTACATTCCCTTCGAGGTGGGCGAGCCGCACCTGCGGGCGCGGCTGGAGGGCAATCCGCACGATCCGAATCCGGCGATCAGCCTGGCGCGGCTGGCGTTCCAGCACCGTCGCCTGGAGGCGCTGCTGCCGGCGCTGGACCGGGCGATCGACATCATCAACGGCGACCCGCTCAGCGAGATCAACGCGACGGCGCAGCAGCGGCTCTTTGCGGGGATGCTGGACATGGCGCCGCACTCGGTGCTGCCTGACGACGTGTCCAACGCGATCTACTACCGCCTCGAACTGCTCGCGACGACTCCGCAGCAGCGCCTGGCGTTTCTGCTCAGCCACGGTTCGAGCCTGGCGCAGTCGGGCCGGCTGTCCGCCGCGGTCGAGGCGTACCAGACGATCCTGACGACGCCGGCGCTCTCGGCCGAAACGTGGAGCGAGGGTGCGACGGCCCGCCCCGCGGGCGACGTGGCACGCTCGCGCCTGCTCGCGCTGGCGGGCGAGGCGGGACGCGAGGTGTATCGCCCTTACGAAGACGAGGCCCGGCGCGAACTGGATTCGGCCCGGGGCCGGGGCGGCGCGGCGGACCTGCTCGACGTGGCGCGCCGCTACCCGCTCTCGACGGCGGCGAGCGAGGCGTGCCGGACCGCGGCCCGCGTGCTTCGGGCGGAGTCGCGCGACCAGGAAGCAGCGGCGGCGCTGCGCTTCGCGCTGTCGCTCGCGCCGCCGTCGCCCGAGCGCCTGGCCGTCGCCGCCGACCTGCTCATCCTGTGTGAGACGACGGGGCAGCGCTTCGAGGCCCTCCAGTTGCTCCGGACCATCGAACGCGCCGACCCGGCCGCGATGCTGGCGCGCGGCGATGGACGGGCCGAGCCGATCGACACCTGGCGGCGCCGCCTGCTGGCGCCGCTCGGCGGGCGCGAGCCGCTCGCCGAGATCGGGCCACTCGGAGAACTCGCGGACATCAAGGAAGGTCAGTTGCTCCTCACGCCCTGGTTCGGCCGCCCCTCGACGCGCTTCGCCCTCGTGCGCGACAACCGCAACCTCGTCGGCTACGACGCGACGGGCGCGGCGCAGTTCATCGAGATACTCGACTCGGGCGCCAAGGACCTCCTCGCCGTCGACCGCGAGGTGGCGCTGCTGGGGGTGGCGGCGAACCGCGGGCAGCGCACCTTCGAAGCCTACGACATGGAGAATCGGCGCTCGCTGTGGCGCAGCCCCATGTTCGAAGAGTGGTTTGAGGGCGGGGGCGCCGGGACGGGCGCGCTCTTCTCCGCCCTCTCCGCCGATCGACTCTTCGTGGCCGAAGAGACGGGGCGCGTCGGCTGCCTCGATCGCCGGACCGGCGCGGTCCTCTGGGGCGTGGCCACGGCGCTGGACCGCGTCCGCTCCATCAGCGCGACCGAGTCCTTCGTGGTCGTCTCCGGCGAACGATTCGCCAGCGGCGCCCGCCGCTCGCGCCGCGAAGTCGAGTCCAACCACGTGCTGCTCATCCGGCCCGAGACGGGGGCGACGATCACCTCGATCCAGACCGAGCAACTCAGTTCGCTCGACCTCGCGCTGCTCAGCGACCACGGCGAAGTCGTCTACTCCTCCGGCGGGCGCCTGCACTGCTACGACGTGCACGCCCGCGCGGCGCGGTGGACGATCGGCGATGACCTGTTCAGCAATCCGACGTGGGCGGGGATCGTCGGCTCGACGGCGCTGGTCTTTCGAGACGACGGCGCGGCGGTGAGCGTCAACCTCGACACGGCCGAAGTCACCCCCCTGCCGCTCATTCAGCCCATCGACCGGAGCGAGGCGACGCCGATGCTCATGGCCCATCTCGACCGGTACGTCCTCAAGACGCACAACGGAGTGTACGTGCTCGAGGCCGACGGTTCGGTCAGCGGCCTGATGGCCGGGGCCGGCTCGCCCGGCGCGACGGTGCTGGCCGCGGCCTGCGCGCGCGATCGGATCATCGTCCTGCTCTCGATCGAGAACGCGGCCCGGCCCGCGCCGCGCTCCATCGAGATTCACACGCTCGATCTCACCGGCCGGCGGATCGACGCCGGATTCGAACTCGACGACCGGACGGAGATGCCGCGGCCCAACGGCCTGCAACTGCTCGACGGGCTGATCGTGGTCGACGCGGGCCGGGACATCCTTTTCATACCGGCGCGGCCCGGCCCGTAAGCGCGCAGCGCGGAAGGTGTTTCGGCGAGGATGGCGGCGCTTCGGCGGCCCCTGCCCGTTCGCCATTGATCTCCGCCCAAGGCGGCGGCGATCGATGCCACCCCGCGAAATCGAGGGTGCCACTGCACGCTCGCGGCTCTGAGCGAGAGTGCAGTGCGGCGGGCAATGGCGATCGTCCGCGCTGGCGCGTGGGGCTGGTATTGAGGTCCGATGCGGTGGCGTCTGCACGCCCGCATCGATCTCCGCCCAAGGCGGCGGCGATCGATGCCACCCATCGCGAAAGTGGGTGCCACTGCACGCTCGCTGCTCTGAGCGAGAGTGCAGTGCGGCGGGCAATGGCGATCGTCCGCGCTGGCGCGTGGGGCTGGTATTGAGGTCCGATGCGGTGGCGTCTGCACGCCCGCATCGATCTCCGCCCAGAGCGGCGGCGATCGATGCCACCCCTGCTCTCGCGCGGGTGCCACTGCACGCTCGCTGCTCTGAGCGAGAGTGCAGTGCGGCGGGCAAAGGTGGTCGTCCGGGCCCGCGCGTGCGGGGCCGCCTTGCTACACTTGACCCGCCATGACGAACTACGAGACGACCAGCCTCCATGTCATTCGCATGTGGTGCGAAGCCAACGGGTACTGGCCGGGGCACGTGCCCGGCGATCCGTCGCGCATCCGCATCGGCGGCGGGAAGTTCGCGGCGCCCGAGGAACTCGAACTGATGGACTGGGAGGACTGGTACGTGCAGTTCAGCAAGCGCCAGTTGAAGTTCGTCTACGACCCGACGCAGGGGTGGTACGACCTCCAGTCGCGCAATGTGAAGCCGGATTGACGGCATCGGGATTGAGCCGGCCGCGCGTGGCCGGGCCGGCGCGCCGCTATGATCCGCCGCCATGTTCCCCTGGGGATCGGCTGACATTCCACTTCTGGTCATCCTGCCGATCGCGGCGGCGCTGAGCGCGGCGTTCAGCGGGAGCGAGACGGCGTTTTTCGGGCTGCGGGCGCACGAGCGCCATGATCTGGCGGCGAGTCCGGATGCGCTGTCGCGTTCGGCGGCGGCGCTGCTGGCAAGCCCGCGGATGCTGCTCATCACGCTGCTGCTGGGGAACATGACGGTGAACGTCGTGTACTTCGTGGTGAGTTCAGTCCTGCTGCTGCGGATCGACACGACGACCACCGGGCAGGTGGAGGCGGTGGCGGCGTCGCTGGTCATGCTCGCGGCGATCATCCTCGTCGGGGAAGTCACCCCCAAACTCATCGCGGCTCGCCACGGGCGGCTCTGGGTGCGGGCCGTCGCCGTCCCGCTGCTGGCGCTGCACGGCTTTCTGGCGCCGATCCGCGTGCCGCTCAACCGCCTGGTGATCGAGCCGCTGATCCGGCTGGGGCTGAGTCCCGGGCGGCGGCAGACGATCAGCCACGACGAACTGAACTCGCTGCTGGAGATGTCGCGCGACGCGGCGGTGATCGACCGCGACGAGTACGACCTGCTCAGCGACGTGGTGAGCCTGAGCCGCCAGACGACGCGCGACATCATGACGCCGCGCGTGCGCATGCCGGCGCTGCCCGCGAGCGCGGATCGGGCGCGGGTTCTGGAGCGTTTCCGGGGCTGGTGTGCCGAGCGGAGCGCAGCGGGGGTCGGGGGCGCGGCGGGATTGGGGCGGCTGGCGCGGGTGCCGGTGTTCGAGGAGAGCCTCGATCACGTGGTGGGCGTGTTGGACCTGCGGCGTTTTTTTCTTGATGAGTCGCTGACGGTGCGCGGGGCGATGTCGCCTCCGACGTTCATTCCGGAACTGGCGACGCTCGACCGCCTCCTGGACCATTTCCGCGCGACGCACTCGCGCCTGGCGCTGGTGGTGGACGAATTCGGCCAGACGACGGGGATGGTGTCCTTCGACGACGTGATGAGCGAGTTGTACGGCGCATCGGTGGATCACGCCGCGGCGCGGCGGGCGATCATGCTCATCGGGCTGGGGCGCTGGAAGGTGGACGGCGACATGAACATCCACGATTTCGCCGACGCTTTTGACCTCGAACTCGAATCGCCGCGCGTTTCGACGGTGGCGGGGCTGATCTCGCACGAACTCGAGCGCGTGCCGCAGGCCGGAGACGCGATCACGCTGGGGGCGTATCGGCTGACGGTGCGGGCGATTCGTCAGACGCGCGCGGTGTCAGTGGAGATGGAGTTGCTGCCATGAGCGTTTTCGCGGCCGCAGCGCCTCTCGCCGCCGCGCCCGAGTCGGCGCCGTGGTGGCTGTGGCTTGCCTATCTCGGGCTGTTCCTCGCGGGGCTGATCGCGTCGGGATTGATCTCCGGCCTGGAGACGGCGATCTACTCGCTGAGCCGGCTGCGGCTCATGGTGCGCGAGGGTCGCGGCGAGAGGCCGGCGACGATTCTGCGCGAAGAGATCGCCGACGCCCAGCGGATGATCGCGACGCTGCTCATCTCCAACAACGTGGCCAACTTCGCCGTGTCCTTTGCGATCACGGCCCTTCTGACGCGGCTTCTGGGGTGGGGAGACGGGGCGTCGATCGTGGCGCAGGCGCTCCTGCTCACGCCGCTGCTGTTTCTGTTCGGCGAAACGATTCCCAAGGAGATCGGCCGCTCGCGCGCCGACGTGGTCGCGTACCCGCTGGCGCCGCTGCTGCGCCTCATCCGGCGCGTGTACCTGTGCACGGGGGTGCTGTGGTTCGTGCTCGCGTGCGGGCGCTGGCTCTCGAACCGCATCGGCGGGAACATGACGGGGGCGGTGCTCTCGGCGCGGGCGCGCATCGCGGCGCTCATCGAAGAAGGAGTCGGGCACGGCACGCTCTCGCCGCGGCAGACGGACCTCGTCGATCGGGCGCTGACGCTGCGGCAGATGACGGTGGCGGAGCGGCTGATCTCCTGGCCGGCGGTGCAGACGATCCGGGCGGAGGAGGATCTCGCCGCGCTGCGCAAGCGTCGGTCGGGTCTGGCGTACTCGCGCTATCCGGTGATCGACGCGGCGGGGCAGGTGAAGGGGGTGGCGGACCTGATCGACCTCATGGCCGCGCCGCCGGGAGCGACGGCCGGGGACGTCTGCCGCGCGGCGCCGGCGGTGGACGCCTCGCTCGACGCGCGCTCGGCGCTGGCGGCGCTGCGGAAGGCGGGCGCGGACATGGCGATCGTCGGCACGCTCGCCAAGCCGCGCGGCATCGTGACGCTGCGCGGCCTGCTCGAGCCGCTCATCTCGACGGAGGGGATTGTGAGCGGCACGGAGCGCGGGTGACAGCGCCGCCCCGTCGAAGCCCATGTTCATTGAACATGGGCTTC
>WYBR01000068.1 GCA_011525805.1 Vicinamibacteraceae bacterium | reverse complement strand
TCGTGATCGACGAGCCGTTCCACGTGCCCTCCTCGGCCTTCGTGAGGCGGTTGACGTTGTCGTTGGTGTAGGCCACGTCCAGGCCGCCGTGGATGTTGTCCTCGATGAGGGTGACGTTGCCGTTGCGGTCCCAGGTGATGGAGGTGTGGTAGAAGTCCTTGTCGGTGGCGAGATCGCGGGTCCACTTGCACTGCGTCACGCGGCCGAAGTTGTCCAGGCGGTCGTAGTCGTCGAGGTCCGCGGGATCGTACAGGGTCATGAAGACGTCGGGTTGAGGCAGGCTCGTGCCGACGAGCGTGCCGACGCCGTTGTAGGCGTAGGTCGCCACGGCCGTGGTGCTCACCTTGACGCGCGTCACCCGGCTCGCGTCGGCGTCGTGCAGGCTGCTCGTCGAGAGGTATTCGTAGGTCAACGTCGAACCCTCGGGCAGGACCATCGTGGACTTCTGGATGGTGTTGCGACCCGCGACGGCCTTCGTCCAAGTGTAGTCGACGTCGTAGTACCCGTCCGAGGCGTCGGTGCCGCCGGAGATCGCCGAGTTGCGGTCCATCATGAGTCGTAAGCGTGGTCGCGTTCGTACGGCCCACTCGATGGGAGGCGCTTTTGGAGTCGCGATTATCGCCACCCTATCCGAACCCGCGCTACTTGCTATCTCATTCACTCACACGTCGATCGGATCGATTCCAACCACACTCAGGACAGCCGCGTGGCCTTGCCTCACCCAAGTAGTATCCGCATGACGGGCATCCTCCTGCTATGTTCGACTGCATCGACCATGGCATCCAACGGGCCGCGTAAGACAGCGATGCGACGCATAGCCAAGATACTAAGGCGCACAGACAGCCATTAAGCAAGATCATGGCAACCTGCGGTCGGTAGGGCACAATAAAAGGGAACTGAAACGCTCGTTCGATATGGAAACTTCCTTTGCTCTGCACAATAGAGTAGTTCCTGGCGAGAGGGTACACTCCATCGCCGCGCAAAACTGCAGTGCCAACTAAACACGGGAGCGGCCAGCCGCATTGAACCCGCATGTAGTGATGTCGTTCATCAAAAGCCATGGATGGATCATCCATAAACCAGACAACATCGTCCATCGCACGAGTGACGGCGTTGGGAGTCAGTCCTGCAACAAGTGATTGACTTATCGGATTGCTGGTCATGGTGGGTACCGCAAAGTCACGCGTAAATGCGAGGTTCCCAACACGGATCACGATCCAGCCCGATGTGTCTGAAGTCTGTAATATTGCCCAGGTTGGTGGCTGTGTCAACGTATCATATTCCGTCAGCAGAGTCAACATCGGAATACATACTGTGGCAATCCAAAGTAGACCGAACAGCACGCTCGTGCAGACGCGTCGTGAAGGCACTCGGCGTAGAATTGTGTTTGCTGGAGTCATTGATCTGCTCGCTCGTGTTGCTGACGCGCCGAAAGGACGTTACGCAACCGGACAGACGTCACGTTGCGCCGTTGTTGCCACCACAGATCTGACATGTGCCAATCAAGCCGCTTACGGTAGCCCTCACGGCAACCGTAAAGGTGATATTACAACCGGGAGTGCGCATTGTGTATTTGACAATCATGGTCTGGTTTACAAATACATAGTTTCGACCGATGCAGCAAGTACCTTCGGGACAACCCTGCGCATAGCGTGTGTTGCCAGCGGCAATAATGGAATTGCACAGAGTCGACTTCATGGCATTGAAGACTACAAATGATCCTGTGCATCCAAACGGAAAGGTGTCTTGAAAAGTGATCGAGAGAACATTGCATGCAGTGATGGGGCCCACCCACACGTTGTAGCAGAGATTCGGTGGGATAGTCTTGTCGTCGATTTCAAACACAGGGGGAGGGAGGACCGGTGGAGTCGTCGGCGGAATGTGGCGACAACCGGCTGCTGCACTGCAGGTACTGCTTGCAAGGCCAGCTGCATCGGTATTGGATTGTGATCGTCCGCCCACATACTCATACAGACTCATCCCGTCTATGTACCCGAGCGGATCGCGTCGCGTCCACCGCCCGAGGTGCGGCTCCAACACCCGGTTCCTCACGTGGTAGTGGTCGAGGTTGACGTCCTTCTGGTATCCGGCGTAGCCGAGCCGGTTGGCGACGCTGGAGTGGGAGAGTTCGTTCCAGCCGAGTTGCCAGCCCTCGTAGCCTTCGGCGTGGGTGCCGTCGGTGGCGTCGATGTCCCCGTCGAGGTCGAGGTCGGCGGCGGGGGTGAAGCGCCGAGAGCGGATGAGGGCGAACGGTGAGCAGGAGAGCGACTCACGCGGCCCGGATCGTGTGCGCCGGAAGCGGCCCGGCGCAGCGTGCCTCGCTTTCCGCCTTGTCCCGCATCGGCGGGGCGCGGAGCGAGACGGTCGCGGGTCGGCGTCTCGGCGGGACGGGGTCATGTTCTGAAGGTACACGAAATCGCGGGCGGTGTCAATGTAGAATGGGGCGATTCGTGAGGCTCGGGAGCGTGAGCCACCACGGCCCGCCAGGGGCGCCGGGGCGTTCGCAGCGAACGGTGCGGCTGTGTGACTCGGAGGCTGGATCACGGCCGTTGACCCCGGCGGCGGGCGCCGTATTCGATGACGTTGCCCAGCAGGTTCACGGCGCTCTCGCTTGTGTAGCCGCTCACTCCCCAGCGCGGC
The DNA here is from genome assembly GCA_011525805.1 of Vicinamibacteraceae bacterium. Classification (GTDB taxonomy): domain Bacteria; phylum Planctomycetota; class Phycisphaerae; order Phycisphaerales; family UBA5793; genus UBA5793. Next base: position 27,729 of record WYBR01000068.1, on the reverse strand, counting down.
TGGCCGAGCAGCGCGTGCGTCAGGTCCTCGCGGCTGACGAAGAAGCGCAGGTCATCATCGCGGCCCGTCTCGTGCAGGGCCCGCAGTCGCGGCCGCGGCTCGCGCCCGCCGAAGCGCTCCAGCGAGTAGAGGCGGTACGCGACGTTGGAGCAGTCCACTCCGCCCTCAAGCGTCTGGCCGGTGATGACGGAGTGGCGCACCGGTCGGCGGAAGCGGCCGCCGGGCATGAACGACTCGACGAACTCCTCGGCGCTGCGGCCGAAGGCGCCGACGCCGCCCACGGCCTCGAAGAGCACCGTCCCGCCCTGTTCGACGTACTTCGCCAGCGACGCGGCCTGCTCCTGCGTGAAGGCGTGCTCGGCCGTGCCCCGCACGATGAGCAGCGCCGCCTTCGCGGCCGGGGAATCGCCCAGGCCCTCCAGCGGCGCGTCCACCACCGTCACGTCAAGTCCGCGCGAAAGGCGCAGGCGCAGGGTGAGGAACTCATCCGCGGCCGGCTCAGGATTCCAGTTGCCCTCATAGACGGCCCGGGCCACGGTGACGGGCACGAGATCGCCTTCGCCCGTCGGCCCCACGCCGCTTTCCACCTGCTCGGCGGTGAGCGGGAGTTTGGCGTTGAGGCGCGGCGCCGTCAGGCCGCGCTCCGATGCGTAGTAGTAGACGTTGCTGAGCATCGAGAAGTCGTCGCGGCGCCGGTTGAGGTCGTTGATCTGCAATGCCGCCCCGACGTCGCGCTGCGGGCAGTGAATGATCAGTTCGCGCACGCCGTTGCTCAGCCCCTCCAGCGCCCCAGTCTGCTCGACGGGGGCGGAGAGCGTGTAGGCGAAATGGTCCGCGGGCAGCGAGCGCCACTCATAGGCCGGATACATGAGCCGCCCGAGAGTGCGGACGGCGTCGGTGAAGCGGGGGTTGCCGGCGTCGGCGTTGGTGACGAGCAGCCCGCCGAGGTCGAGGTAGCGCTTGAGGCGGTCGGCGACGGTCGGCTGCGGAGCGGCGCCGCGGCGGCGGCGGTCGAGTTCCGCCTGGTACTGCTCGACGTACGCCGGCGCCTCGTGCCCGGCGAGGTAGACCATCGGCCCGTCGAACCATTCCTCCAGCGGAGCCGAAACGTCGAGAATCTGCCAACTGAGACGCTGCTCGGTCTCCTGACCGATCCAGGCCGCGAGGTGAGCCGCGTCGCGCGGCCGGTTGTTCCACGCGAACGAGTCGTCGCGGAGTTTGCTCACGACGATCGGCACGCGCCCGTGGGCGAGAAACATCAGGCCGAAGGACATCTGCACCACGGGGCTCTCGACCATGCCCGTGGCGCGGATGCGGGCCTTGGGAGTGAATCCGGTGAGGCGGCCCGTCTCCGCGTCGATGACGCCGTCGCAGAGGCGGTTGATGACTTCGGCCGCGCCGGCGCGGAACCAGTCGTGCCGGCCGAAGCGCTTGTAGCCGCTCGCCAGCCCCACGCGCTCCATGCCGTAGAGGTAATAGAAGAAGTACGTCTGGTCGGAGTCGGCCGCGAGTCCCGGGTGGCGATCGACGGCGAAGTTCTGGTCGAACCAGTCCAGGCCGCGCGCGATCGCCTTCTGCTGGTCGGTGTCGCGCAGGCCGGGCTTGAGGAACTTGTCGGCATGCAGGTAGTCCTGGGTGATGAAGAGGCAGGTGAGGCCCGCCGCCGTCATCGAGCCCCGCGCTTCGCCGAACTGCGGGCGGTAGTTCCATCCTCCCCCGACGAGTTGGGTGCGCATGTAGTGGTCTTCGACGCGTTTCCAGAGGCGCTGGGGGACCTCGTGATTGCGCTTGGCCGCCTCCCACAGCCCCAGCACGCCATACTGCGTCAGCGAGTTGTCGTAGCCCGAGTCCATCGGGATGCTCGTGTACGCCCACGACCCCGAGTCGAAGCCGTAGGAGCGGAGCAGCCACTCGCGGTCGTCGGCGAGCAGCGGGCCGAACCGCTCCGGCAGCAGCGCCCAGATGTGCGCCCGCAGCGAGCGGACGTAGGTGAAGTCGGGCTTCTGGGCGCGGAGGAAGTCGATGGCGGGCTGGAGGCGAGGCTCCTGGTAACTCTGGCCCGAGGTGAGCAGGGCGAGGGCGGCGATGGTCGTCTGACCGGTGAGGTGGCTGTTGAGAATCGCCATCGCCGGGTCGTTGGAGAGCCCCTCCCAGGTGCCGGCGTTGTTCTGGCGCGCGTAGAGGCCGTCGCGGATCGCCTCGATGGCCCACTGGATCTCCTGGTCGGTCAGGCTCTCGGGCGCGACGATGGGCGGATCGGGACGGCCCTGCGCCGCGGCGGGGACCGCCGCGGCGCCGGCGACGCCCGCCGCCAGACCAGCCGCAATGATGGTTCGCGCGAATCGACTCATGGCTCAACGCTGGATGCCCGCCGCCGCCCACCGCTGGCGGGAAGGGGCAACAACGAACGATAGCCGGCCTTGCATCCCATGCCCCGGACGTATTGCCCCACGGCCTGGGCCGCAGACGCTCCGGCTCGAGCCGTTTCACTGCAAGCGTGGCGGGTGCCACACATCGACCCGCTTCCCCGGCCTGAGTTGGACCGAAGGCGGGCGATGTGTGTCGAGCGGGCCACGGCCGTCGTTCTCACTTGCACGTTCGCATTGATCTCCGCCCGGAGCGGCGGCGATCGATGGCACCTCGCGGTACTCTTGACCTGGACGTGGTTTAAGACCACTGCCCGCGCGGATAGCCCAGGCGCTCCATCAACTCGCCGCAGACCTCGTCGAAGAAGGCCTTGTCGGCTTCGCTCCACTCGCGCCAGTGCGGGACGCGGTAGACCTCGGCCGAATTGCCGCTCCTCTTCGCTTTGTGATCCATCCACTGCTCGCGTGTCACCTTCAGCCCGATGGGATCGAGCACGCGGGCCTTGAGGTATTCGTAGTCGCGCAGGGTCTGCTCAAAGTGAACCACCGGCCTTCCAGGGAGGTGATCGAAAAGGGTCCGGTACGCATCCATCCACCACCAGCAGATTTTCTGGAAAGGAGACATTCCGGCCCAGCGGGGGGTGAAGGGGTCGCCGGGCAGCGGTCGCACGGGATCGTGCATCGCCTTGAAGCCGCGCCCCATCTGCCGGTTGAGTGCGCTGCGCACGGTGTCGCGCCCGTCGCGCGCGAGGATCATCATGTGGGCGTGGGGGAAGGCTCGGGCGAGCGCTCCTCCCAGCGCCCGAAGGGGGGAGGATACCTCGCCGTAGAGACGCGTTCGCGTGTCCACGACGTCGCGGTAGATGACGTACTTGCGGTAATGCTGGATGTAGTAGTGGGCGAATTCGGGATCGCGGCGCGAACGCGGGCGTGAATCGAGATCGGGATGCCCGCGCGGCTCGTGCCTGACCACTGCGGCGGGATCGAGATTCAGCAGCGTGCTTACAAACAGCGTCCCGCAGCGCCCGCTGCCGAGGAGGAAAAACAGGTTGGTCTCGGCGAGGCGCGCATCGACCGTTTTTTCGCCCAGCCAGAGCCGTTCGACATGGCCGCGGATCCGCCAGGTCTTCCCCGCCGCCACGCGCATGAACCGCGGCGACCTCGCCCACATCCTCCGAAACACCTTCTTCATGGTCACGCCCAGTCCAGATACACCGCTCCAGCGATCGACGGGGCCCGATGCACGACCGCCAACACCGCAGTTCGGACGGCGATTCTAGACCGTCGCCTTTCACCCTGCAGATCGGCGCATACCCTGTTGCATGACTCGCTTCCGGCCGTCCGCAATCGTCCACATTGCCCTCGGGGCATCACTGGTTGAGCACCTCATCGCCGCCGCTCCACCCACCGAATACACCATCTCTCTCCCCGCGCCGCAGACGCAGATGGTCGAGATGTCCATCACCGTTGGGCAGGTGGAGGGTGAATCGCGCGACTTCATCCTGCCCGTCTGGCGGCCCGGGCGCTACACCATTCTCGATCCCGCGTCGTCGGTGCGCGAAGTCCGGGCTTTCAACTCCGCGACGGGACGGGGGAATCACTTCTCGTCGAGAGTGTCCGCAAGAGCGCTTGGCGCGTCGAACATCAGCCCGACCGCGTCGATGTTGTCCTCGACGGGCAGCCTACCTCATTGCACCACTCGTCAGCGAATTGCCTCGGTGACGAAGTTGGACTTCTTCCACGCGCCTCCGCCTGGTTGCGTCTCCGCGACGGCTTGTATCACCACCGTCGCATGTGGGGCCTGCGACGGAACTGGGCGCACCAGCCGAGCCACTCCCTCCGGGTTCGCGACCGCGACGCCGAACTGGATCAGCGGCCGCTCCAGATCGAGCGTCACGCCTCCCAGCGCCGGCAATCCGAGGCTGGCGCCAACGCCGCTGAGGCTGTAGAAGAACTGAACCTCGGCACCCGGCTGCAGATTCGAGATCCGAAAAGTCGCGGGCTCGCCGGCTCGCAGCGGCGAGACCGTCAACCGCGGTCGGTCGAGCCGAAGGGGATTGAACGTGACCTGGACGCCTCGCTGCGGGAAGCGCCGCCCGGTGATGAGGTCGAGCATGCCATCGTCGTTCATGTCACTCGCCGCCACTGTCGTGCCACCCTCAACCGTCAGGCCGAGCACGGCAAACCCGTCGCCGCGGTTCTGTACGATCCGCGTGACGTCCTCTCCGTAGTCGGGCAGGAGCACATCCACATCTCCGTCGGCGTCGATGTCTGTGCATTGGACTTCGTGATCATGGGAGGTCGGCAGGTCGATCACGAAATCGAAGCCGGCCTGCCCATCGTTGACGGCGAAGTGCACTCGCGAGCCGTCGTTGTACCGGTAGTTGGCCAGCACAATGTCGAAGTCGCCGTCGCCGTCGAAGTCGCCCGTGCCGAGGCCACCCAGCGAATCCCAGAAGTGCGTCGATCTCGGCACGTTGAACGAGAAAGAGTTCCAGGTCTGCCCGTCACCCTGATTCAACATGACGTTGAGAACATTCTGAGTGTTGTACTGGTATTGATCGACGATCGAACTGATGAGCGCGAGATCGACATCGCCGTCGTTGTCGAGGTCTCCGGCCACGACGCCGTAATGGAACGATCCGGCCGCTGGACGAGCCTCGTGCTGCTGGCCCAACCGGCCTGATCCGTCGTTCTCGATCCAGTACACCTCACTCGAAGGAAGCAGCGGCGCCGGAAGGATGTAGATAGTGTCACGATCACCATCGCCATCCATGTCCGCTACGGCGATTTGAGGCACACCGTCTCTCTCGACCGAGCGAACCGACCACGCCGGATCGAACGACCCGTCGCCGAGGTTGCGCACCACCACGATCCTCGCCGGCTGGCCCGGCGCCACACGCATGGCCACGACCAGGTCCGGAGCGAAGTCGCCGTCCATGTCCGCCACACAGGCGCGGACACTGTCGGAGCCCAGGTCATAGATGACCGGCTCACCGAACGCGCCTCCGCCGCTGCTGAGAAACACGCGCATTCGCCCACCGTATTCGATGATGACAGCGTCAGCCCAGCCGTCACGATTCAAATCAGCCGACAGAATGGCATTGACGTTGTTCTCCGTCGGGATGAATACCTGCGCCGTCGCACCCCCCGCCACAGCCAGGCACGACGCGCCGCCCAGGCCCCACGCCGCCGCTCGTCTCAGTCCCTCGCCTCTCCGCGTGCTCTCCATGTCGTATCCATCAGTGCTGTGATCACGCATGATGGCTCCTCTCTTGTCTGCCGTCTCCCAAGATGTATGCCCGAGGTATCCTACAGACTGCGCTCATGTTGACCTTTCATTCCTCCAACTCCCCGCTCGATCGGGGAACTTTCCCTATGCTGAGGGGATGGCCCAGCCCCCGTCGGGGCCTTGCGCCGCAAGCGAATGGAGGATCGCCGCTACGATGCTGAATCGAATCGATCTGCCAGTTCTGATTTCGCTACTCCTGTCCCGAACGCTACCCGCTGCCTTCGCCTTTACAGCCGGCACGCCGCCGCCAGTCGAGTACACGTTGTCGCTCCCCGCGCCGCACACGCAGATGGTGGAGATGTCCATCACCGTGCCGCAGGTGCAGGCTGAATCGCTCGACTTCATCCTGCCCGTCTGGCGGCCCGGGCGCTACACCATTCTCGATCCCGCGTCGTCTGTGCGCGAGGTCCGCGCCAGCAATCCCGCCACCGGCGAGGCGCTGCCCATTGAGAAGGTCCGCAAGAGCGCCTGGCGCGTCGCCAGCGCCGGGGCCGAGTCGATCCGCGTCGACTACCGCATCTACGCCAACTCGCTCGGCGATCGCACGCGCCACGTCGATGACACGCACGCGTTTCTCTCGGGCTCTTCGGTCTTCCTCTTTGTCCCGCAGCGGCGCGATCATCCTGCGATCGTGCGCATCGACGCCCCGCCCGCCTGGCGCATCGCCTCGGGACTCGAAGCGCACCCCACCGAGCCGCGCACCCTGATCGCGCCCAACTACGACGTGCTCGTCGATTCGCCCATCGAGATCGGTGTTCACGAGCGCATCGACTTCGACGTGGACGGCACGCCGCATGAGGTCATCCTCTGGGGCGATGTTGAAGGCTATGACGAGCAGAAGATCATCGACGACTTCTCCGCCATCATCCGCGCCCAGCGCGACATCTTCGGCGATCTGCCTTATCGGCGCTACGTCTTCCTCACCCACGTGGGCATGGGCGCGGGCGGCGGGACCGAGCACCTCAACTCCACCATCATGCAGACCAGCCGCGCCGCGCTCGAAAGCGATTCCGGCTGGACGCGCTTCCTCGGCCTGGTCTCGCACGAGTTCTTTCACACCTGGAACGTCAAGCAACTCCGCCCCGCCGGCATCCATCCCTACGACTATGAGCAGGAAAACTACACGCGCCTCCTGTGGGTGGCCGAGGGCACGACGAGTTACTACGACGACCTCACGCTGGTGCGCACCGGCCGCGTCAAGCCGAAGAAGTATCTCGAAGACCTCGGCAGCGCGATCGACTCGCTGCGCCGCCGGCCGGGGCGGCTCGTGCAGAGCGTCGAGGAGTCTTCGTTCGACGCGTGGATCAAGTTCAGCCGCTCGACGCCGGACGATGTCAACTCGACGATCTCCTTCTACACCAGCGGCGCGCAGGCGAGCCTGGCGTTCGACCTCGCGATCCGCACGCACACCGGCAATGCGGCGAGCCTTGATGACGTGATGCGCACGATGTACGAGCGCTTCCCGCTCAGCGGGCCGGGCTACACGCCGGCGGATCTGCTCGCCGTCATCAACGAGATCAGCGGGGCGGATTTCACGGGCTTTTTCGAGCGCCACATTCGCGGCACGGAGGATTTTCCCTTTGAGTCGCTCGTGTCTGTCTGCGGCCTCGAACTGGTTTTCGAGCCGGCGAAGCAAGATGAAGACAAATCGGATTCGGATGACTCAACGAGCCGCGCCGGCGACGAAGCGAGCCGCGCCCGTGAGGAAGCGGAGTTGGACGCGGAGACGGGTGACGCCGACGAAGAGCAAGCCGCTGACGATGAGGACGAGCGCGATGATGCCGACGACGTTGAAGACTCGCCCGAAGCCCCCGCCGAGATCCCGATGCGCTCCTACCTCGGCCTCAACCTCGCGGGCACGCGCATCACTTCGCTGCCCAGCGACGGCCCGGCGTACGCCTCCGGCCTCATGGTTGGCGATGAGATCATCGCCGCCGAGGGCAAGCGCATCAACTCGCAGAGCGATCTCGACAAGCGCGTCGAGAAACTCCAGCCCGGCGAGACGATCCGCCTGACGTTCTTTCGCCGCGAAGAACTGCGCGAAATCGCCATCTGCCTCGCCGCCGTCCCCGACGGCTCGTGGAAACTGCGAAAGGTGGAAGATCCCACCGACACGCAGAAGGCGGCGTACAAGAGTTGGCTCGGGCAGGAGTGGTGAGAGGCGCGCCGAGCACCGAATTCCACATGCGCGATGCAAAGCCCAGGCATGGCCATGCCTGGGCTTTGCGTTGGATCTTCCCGCGCGACCGCTACTTCCAGTTCGCCTTGAACTCGCGGATCGCCGCGTTCAACTTCTCCGTCAGTTCATCGTTGAACGCCTTCTTCGCCGCCAGTTCATCGCGCACTGCCTTGCCGCCCGCGTGCATGTACTCGATGAGGTCGCGCTCGAAGCGCGGCACGTTGGACTTCTTCACCTCGTCGAGGTAGCCCTTCGTGCCGGCGAAGATGGAGATGACCTGGTCGACCACGTCCATCGGCACGAACTGCGGCTGCTTGAGCAGTTCCACCATCGCCGCCCCGCGATCGAGTTGGCGCTGCGTCGCCTTGTCGAGTTCGGTTCCCAGTTGCGCGAAGGCTTCGAGTTCGCGGTACGCCGCGAGGTCGAGTCGCAGCGAGCCGGCGATCTGCTTCATCGCCTTGATCTGCGCGTTGCCGCCCACGCGGCTCACCGAGATGCCGACGTTGATGGCCGGGCGCACGCCCGCGAAGAAGAGATCGGGTTCGAGGTAAATCTGCCCGTCGGTGATGGAGATGACGTTCGTCGGGATGTAGGCCGACACGTCGCCTTCCTGCGTTTCGATGACGGGCAGGGCGGTGAGCGATCCGCCGCCGTTCTCGTCGGAGAGTTTGGTCGCGCGTTCGAGGAGTCGGCTGTGGAGATAGAACACGTCGCCGGGATACGCCTCGCGGCCGGGCGGGCGGCGCAGCAGGAGGGACAACTGGCGATAGGCCGTCGCCTGCTTGCTCAAGTCGTCGTAGATGCACAGGACGTGCTGGCCCTTCCACATGAAGTACTCGCCCATGGCGCAGCCGGCGTAGGGAGCGATGTACTGGAGCGGCGCGGGGTCCGAGGCCGAGGCGTTGACGACGATGGTGTACTCCATCGCGCCGTGCTTGCGCAGCGTCTCGACGACGGCCGCGACCGTCGATTCCTTCTGGCCGACCGCGACGTAGATGCAGATGACCGCGTCCTTGGTCCCCCAGAACTTCTTCTGGTTGATGATCGTGTCGATGGCGACGGCCGTCTTGCCCGTCTTGCGGTCGCCGATGATCAGTTCGCGCTGCCCGCGACCGATGGGGATCATCGAGTCGATCGCCTTGACGCCCGTCTGGAGCGGCTGATGCACGGGCTGGCGTTCGGCGATGCCGGGGGCGACGATGTCGAGTTTGCGGGTCTCCCTGGCGGTGATGGCCGGTCCGCCGTCGAGGGGCTGCCCGAGGGGGTTGACCACGCGCCCGAGCAGTTCCTCGCCCGCGGGCACTTCAAGCAGGCGCCCCGTGGAGCGGACGGTGTCGCCCTCGCGGACCTTGAGGTAGTCGCCGAAGATGACGGCGCCGACGGTGTCGGCCTCCAGGTTCATCGCCTGCGCCATGACCGGGCCCTCGCCCGTCTCGATTTCGAGCAGTTCCGCGGCCATGGCGCTGCTCAGGCCGTAGATCCGCGCGATCCCGTCGCCGACCTCCATGACCTGACCCACGTCGCTTACTTCGAGCCGGTCGGAGAACTGCTCGATCTCGCGCTTGATGACGCTGGTGATTTCGTCCGTTCTGATCTTCACGTCTGGTCCTCGCTTGGATGTCGGCCCTGGGCCGGCGGCCGATCATCGACCGCGTGTTCAGAGTCCGTTGAGTGGGCGCGGCGCGTTTCGCGCCGCGGACCCCGTTCAGTCCTGGATGAGGGCGTCGGCGCGCCCGCGCACCGCCTCGGCCCCGCTTGTGTTCAGTGATTCGCGGATGCGCCCCAGCCGCGTTGCCACCGAGGCGTCGATCATGCGGTCGCCCACGCGGAGTTTCAGACCGCCGATGAGGTGGTCGTCCACGCGGTTGCGCAGCACCGCCTCCTTGCCCAGCGCCTCGCTCACGCGGCGCTTGACGACCTCGGCCAGGGTCGCGTCGAGGGGCCGGGCGCTGTAGACCTCCACCTCGATCCGGCCGGTGCGCTCCCAGAGAAGTTGCGTGAAGGCCTGGCTGATGCCCTCGATCTGGTCCAGGCGACCCTTCTTGTTGAGCACGAGCAGGAAGCGAAGGACGAGGTCGGAGACGAGTCCGTCGCCGAAGATCCGCCGCAGGGCCTGGTCCTTGTCGGCGGCGCCGACAATGGGCGTACGGAGGAATTCGCTGAAGAGACGGTCGGCGCGTGCCGCGGCGGCGACCTCGGCCAGTTCCAGACCCACGGTCTCGCAGTTCGGCAGCCCGCCCTCCGCTTCGGCAAGATCGAAGATCGCCGCGGCGTAGGTGCGCGTCAGGGAGTTGATGTTGGAGTGGCTCGGCGTGCTCATGAATGCCGTTTCCTCATCGTCCGGGAGCGTTGATGCCCGGCACGGTCAGTCTCCGTTGCGGCCCAGCGAGCCGATCTGCGAAAGCGATTCCTCGACGAGCCGCGCGTGGTCGGCCGGCTTGATCTCGCGGTGAAGGATGCGGCCGGCGACCTGCGTCGCCAGCATCGCCGTCTGCGCGTACAACTCGGTGAGTGCGGCTCGCTTGGCGGCCTCGATCTCCTCCTTGGCCTTGTTCTTCATCGACGCGAGTTCCGCTTCGTTCTTCGAACGGAGTTCGTCGGCGACGCGCTGGGCGTCGGCCCGCGCCTGCTGGATCATCGCGCTGGATTCGGTCCGGGCCTTGGCGAGTTCCTTTTGATAATCATCGAGGGCCCTGGTCGCCTGGGCCCGGGCGTTCTCCGCGGACTCGATCTCGGTGCGGATCTTCGTCTCGCGGTCGTTGAGGCCTTTGAGGATCGCGCCCCACGCCAGTTTCTTGAGGAGGAAAAAGAGCAGGCAGAACATGACGATCGCCGCGATCATCGCCGGCACCGCCGTCTCGGGGCGAGCCAGCAGTTCCGCATGCGCCTCCGTCCCGCCTTCCTCCGGCGCGCCCAGAGCCGTGGGCACGATCCCCATCAGTACGACGCTGCCCAGCACACTCATCAGTTTCGTCATGATTCAGTCCCGTTAAAGTGTGGCGGTCACGCCACTCGCCGATGCGTCAGTCTCTGAAAAGGCGGGGCGGGGGATGAGGATCGGAGAACGCCGGTCCTCATCCCCGACCCCGGCCGGCGGCCGAGGTCGGATGGACCATCCGACTCGCCGCCATTATTTCACCGTGAAGATGCCCACGAACAGCACCACGACGCCGAAGAGCGTGGCGCCTTCGACGAACGCGGCGGAAAGCAGCATCGCGCCGCTGATGTCCTTAGACGCCTCGGGCTGACGCGCGATCGACTCCACGGCCGAAGAGCCGATGTTGCCGATGCCCCGCCCGCCGCCCATCACCACCAGGCCCAGGCCCAGGCCCAGACCCACGAACTTGAGCCCCGCATCCGGGAACATCGTCGTGCCCTGCGCCAGCGCCGGCGTTCCCGCGAGCAGGCAGGCCGCGATGATCGCCGCCCCCGCCCACACCATCAACTTGCTGATCGTCATTGAACACACTCCATCATTCTGACACGGCAAGATCGTGTCGCGCTTCGGGTCTACCTTCGCAGGCACGGGCCGGACTCCTTGCTCGACCAGCCTCGACCCTTTGTTCCGTTGTCGGGGGCCGCTCGGCCCCGCGTGGTCCCGCATGCACGCGGGCCGGAGATTTACCCCTCAGTGCGCCGCCACCATCTGCGCATCGCCCAAGGCGTATTCGTGATTGTGCAGGTGGTCGTGCTCATGCCCCGCCTCGTGCCCGTGCTCCTGGTGCTGGAACAGGCTGATGAACATGGCCGTGAGGAACGTGAACACGAACGCCTGGATGAACGCGACGAGGACTTCCAGAATGCCGATGATCGTCGCGAAGATGATCGCGGGAACGGAAATGATGATCCCGCCCGCCGGCCCGACGCCGTTCCACGCCATCGAGCAGAATCCCAGCACCGACGCCAGCATCACGTGCCCGGCCGTCATGTTCGCAAACAGACGAACCATCAGCGCGAATGGCTTGGCCACCAGGCCGACGCACTCAAGGAAAGCGATGACCACCGAGAGCGGAAACTTCGTCCCCAGCGTCAGGTGATCGATGAACCCGCCGAAGCCCAGCGACTTGATCCCCGATGAGATGATGATGATGATCGCAATGAGCGCAAGCGAGAAGGTGACGGCAATGTTGCCCGTCGCGGTTCCCCCGATGCCGTGGAAGTGCGAGGCCGTCCCCTCTTTCGTCAGGTCCTGGAAGAGCACGAGGGGGCCAAGGCGCATCGCGTGCGACTCGTGGGATTCCTCCGACACCCCGCCCGCAAGGCTTGCCGCTTCGTGATCGCCCGACCCGTGGCTCGCATCGTCCCGGCCCGCGGCGTGCGCATCGACCTCCCCATGCCCTTCACCCGCCGCAGGCGATTCGACATGCGCCGCTGCCTCGTGCGTGCCGTTGATCATCCCGTCAAAGAGCAGCGAGGTCGCGTCGAGCAGCGGGACCATCCCGAGCAGGTTGTTGAAGAGAATGAAGAAGAAGACCGTCCAGAGGAAGGGCATGAACTTGTCGGTATTCTTGCCCAGGGCCGGCTTAGCCACGTCGTCGCGGAAGAAGACGCAGAGCACCTCAATGAGGTGCGCGAACACGCCCTTGGTCACGTAGTCGTGGCTCGTGCCCGTCTTGCCGGTGCTGATCGCCCGGGCGGCCCGGGGCAGCAACCACAGCATCAGCACGAACACCGTCAGCATCATCACGATGTGATTCGTGAGAATCGCGTACCCGTTGGGCAGGCTGATGATCGGATAGTCGTAGTTGTGGTGCAGCGGATCGCCGCCCGCAAGCAGCAGCGTCGGGCCCGCCATGTCAGCCGCAGGAATCACGCCGAAGTCTCCGCGAAGTGAGTTCGATTGGAAGTCGTTGCCGTGCCGTCGCCCGTCCGATCCGGCGCGGCGAAGATCGTCCTTCGGATCGCCATCGTGCTCAGCGGCTGGCACGCCAGAAACGCCGCGAGCAGCGAGAGAAACACCGCCACGGGCTCGAACCCGGCCACGAAGATCAGCCCCAGGCCGCCCGCGATGATCACGCCGAAGTGAACCGCGATCCCCGCCATCATCACGCTGACGGCCGACATCGGATTGGACGCGACCCTGCGCATGGCCCAGCGCGTCTGGGCCGTGAAGATCAACCCGGCGGCCAGGCAGGGCAGCGCCGCTTCGTACCACGCCGCCGCGCCCACGAGCACCGCCGCCGCGCCGCATAGCGCCGACGCGACCACCACCGCCGCCGCCATCAGCACCAGCGTTCGGGAGAGAGCGGGTTGGTCAGGGCTTGCTGGGGTCATTCGTCCGAGAGTTCTGAAGGACCATGGCCTTCTTGATTGCGTTGTACATCCCGCCGATCACGCCGAGGATGACGCCCGCCACCGTCAGCCAGGGAAAGATCTTCAGCCACCGATCCATCCCGTAGCCGACCAGTCCGAGGCCGACGATCGACGCGAGAATCTCCACCCACAGGCCCGACAGCCTCCACAGCGTGATCGAGGGAGCCGATCGAGGTCGGCGAGCCTGATTCTTCGGGCTGGGCTTGTCCATCATCCCAGCCCTCGTTCCGTGCCATTTTTCACGATCCCACCGAAGTGGCGGGAACAATAGCCGATCGCCCCATCATCCGCCACTGCACATTCCCCTCCCTTTCCCGCCCCAGCCCCGATTTTACGGAACCAACCCCATCGCCCGCCCGATCATATTCATGGGCCTCTATCCTCCAGACAGGGCGACCCGCACCGCGCCCCGCGGCCAGGCCGCCGCGCGGATCGCGCCGAACCCTTCGCCCTGGTCCGGAGCCGGCTGCGGCGTCAGTCGGGGAAGGTGATGGAATGGTGCTCAAGATCGAACAGGATCACCAACGCTTCCGCGGAATCGTCAAGGGACGAATCCGCAAAGACTTGCGCAAGTTCCTCCAGCGCGGCGAACTCATCGGCAAGGAGGGCCGACGCTTCGTCTCCATCCCCGTCTACGACATCGACATCCCAACCTTCCGCTACGGCGACAACTCCGAAGGCGTCGGCGCCGGACCCGGCGGCGAAGGCGACGCCAGCGGACAGCCCGGCGCCGGACAGACCGCCGGAGGCGAGCAGGAAGGAAAGCACATCCTCGAAGTCGAGGTCGGACTCGACGAACTCGCCGACATCCTCGGCGAAGAACTCAAACTCCCCCGCATCGAGCCGCGCGGCAAACACAACATCACCTCCGTCAAGGACAAGTACTCCGGCATCCGATCCACCGGGCCCGAATCCCTCCGACACTTCAAACGCACCTACCGCGAAGCGCTCAAGCGCCAACTCATGCTCGGCCTCTACGACCCCGATGACCCCGTCATCGTCCCCATCCGCAAGGATGTTCGCTACCGCTCCTGGCGCGAGGTCAAGAGCCCGCAGAGCAACGCCCTCATCCTCTACATGATGGATGTCTCCGGCTCGATGGGCGATGAGCAGAAAGAACTCGTCCGCCTCGAATCCTTCTGGATCGACACCTGGCTGCGCCGCAACTACGAGGGCATCGACAGCCGCTACATCATCCACGACGTCACCGCCCGCGAGGTCGATCGCGAAACGTTCTACCGCGTGCGCGAGGACGGCGGGACGCGCATCAGCAGCGCCTACAAACTCGCCGACGAACTCCTCGCGGCCAAGTACAGCCCCGCCGACTGGAACATCTACGCCTTCCACTTCTCCGACGGCGACAACTCGTCGGAAGTGGACAATCGCCACTGCGTCGAGATCCTCAACGAGAAACTCCTGCCGCGCTGCAACATGTTCGGCTACTGCCAGGTCGCCAGCGCCTACGGCTCGGGCAACTTCGTCAACGTCCTCCACGAAGCCTTCCCGCGCCGCGGCGACGTCCACCGCGACGAGAAACTCGTCACCAGCAAGGTCAACGACAAGGACGGCATCTACGACTCCCTCAAGACCTTCTTCGGCGCCGGCAAGTGAGTCGCCGGCCCAGTGACGAGCCGCGCCCGTGAGGAAGCGGTCGCTCACCGCGCCCGCGGTGAGCCTGATGTGCGAGGCACTTGGCACTGGGCAACAGGGGAGGGCATCGAGGCTTCGGGCATCGAAGCATCGACGCAGCGCGGAACGGGTTCGCCGCGGCGCGATGGTCTCGGAGCGGAGCGCGTCGAACGCGCCAGCGCGACCCCGGCGCCTCGCCGACGCAATCCGCGTGCCAGGGCGCGGAGCAGGCCGGCGCCGCGCACGGGAGCGCTCGCGCGAGCGCACCGGTGCGCGAAAACGAGCGCCGGCGCTCGCACACGGGCGCGCCGAGGCGAGATTTTCGCCCATCTCGCCCCCGGACGAGAAAACGAGCAGCGCAGACTTGACGATTTTGAGGAATTTCAGACGATTCTGGAGCCGAACTCGATCGGTTCCGCTCGTTCGCGCCCATCCGCCAACCGCCGCGCGCTCAGATCGCGCCCCACCCGGCGCGCCGCCGTGCGCGGAGGAAAAAACGACTCCCCACGAGGCCACGAAGGACACCGAGGTCCACAAAGAGCGGGGGCCTGGCTGCAAAAAGGCGCAAGAGGTCGCGAGACGAATCTCACCGCCAAGGATGCGGAGCGCGCGGAGGAAGAGAGTCTTTCACCACGAAGTCACGAAGGAGTCTTGCGTCTTGGGTCTTGGATCGGTCAACTGTTCACCTGCTCAACTGCTCCACTCTCTCGGCGCTTCGCCGACCCTGACCTTGACCGAACAGGCCGGGGTCATACACTGGCATTCGATGAGCAAGCGCAAGCGTCGCCAACCCGCGCCGCGAAGCAAGACTCCCCCCTCCGGCTCTGCCTGCCCTGAGCCAAGTCGCAGGGCGAGCGAGGGCAAGGGTGGGGGCGGCTTTTCTCCTGCTCTACTCTCCCCTGCTCAACTCCCCGGCGCCTCGCCACGGGGTGGAGGTTCTTCTTCGGTGCCGCGAGCGTCTCGCCCGTCATCATTGCTCGACACGCGGGTGATCTACTGTGGCGACTGTCTTGAACAACTGAGAAGCCTGCCGCACGGCTGCGTTGACCTCATCTACATCGATCCGCCGTTCAACAGCAATCGCAACTACGAAGTCTTCTGGGGCGAAACGAAAGAGGCGCGGGCCTTCGAGGATCGGCACGCGAATACGCCGGCGTACATCGACTACGTGCGGCCTACTAACGATGAGGGCAGTCGATCAACCAGTGCGTTGAGGTAATCGCATTGACTGATCATTCATCATCTTCGAGCATTCACGATGGAAACTGGTATATATTGCTGGCCGGGCTACAAGCTCCGGCTGATCCAATCACACTGGCTCCGGGCATTTCACTCCGTCCCCTTGCCGAGCCGATTTCAGTTTTCGACTTGGCTGCTGCAGGAGCAGCGGGATTCCGGGCGTGGGCAGTACTCGAGCCGTTTGCAAGCGCTTGTCAATGTGAGATCGAGTCTGCAAGGGACGCTGCCATCCTTCCGGGATACGACACGCTAAACGGCGCCTGGTTAGCCTCTGCTCTGATGGTCCTTCGGGGATTCACCCGCCAGCTTCCCCTTGCTTGCAGCGCCTACTCCTGGAGCCGAATCGCGGGCCATCAAAACCGGACCTCAGGCATCTTCGAAGAACAGCTTCGTAAAGAAGGTCCTCATCGAGCAGTTTTCGCGTCTAAGCGCGAACTACCGCCATTTCAAGGTACACTTCTCGACTTTCATGTCAGAATGGTGACGAACACGAATGCGCAAACTGGAGCGATCACGCGTGCCGATCTTGAGTGGATCCAGACGCACTTCCAGGTATTCAATGAACTTGCCGCTGCCAGCGAGCGATTCCGGTTCGCGCTGGAGGCCGCTACAGACTGGCGGTTCACGACTGATGTCCGCTCTGCGATTTCTCGTCTATGGAGTGGAATTGAAGCGCTCTTCGGCATTACTTCCGAACTTGTCTATCGAATCTCTCTATTGTCGGCCTCACTTCTCGCCGCACGTGGGGAGGCGCGGAAGCACAAATTTCGAGATGTCAAGGTGTTGTATGGACTCAGGAGTAAAGTAGTACATGGGGAGGCGCTTTCCGCGAGCAAACTGGCGAATGCGCTGGATGGATCGTTCTCGCTGCTTTCCGACCTGTTGCTGCTGACAATTGACAAGGGACACGTAATTGAAGAAGCGGACTTTGATGACGCCGTATTCGCGTGAGATTCTGAAGGCCGCCTCCGGTTTGGCTATCGCCCACAAGGCGCAGGTCGGAGACATGGGCATCGACGGCCACCTCTTTCGCGTCGGCTCCAAGCCCTCCGGCCGCGACTCGATGTTCCCGGGCGACTGGTTCCCCATCCAGGTCAAGCCGGTCGACAAGGTCGGGCGGCCGGACATCGAGTCCTTCAAAGCCGGCACAACTGGGCAGAAACGCGAGCCTGGCGTCTTCTTCAACCTCGGCTCCTCGGCGGACGCTCAGCGCATGCGCGTCGGAGTCGGCAAGCCGACCCGTATCGGGATAGTTGAGCCACGCGATGCCACGCGTCGTACGCGACCACTTCGACGATGTTGCCTGACACTTTCAGCACCGATGTCCGGCTGTGCGGATACTTCTTTGGAGTAATTGAAATGGCTGTGGAAACCGGTGAACATAGCAATTCGCCTACAGGCCTTCCTTTCCCCAAGAGCGGATCCGGGTTTTATGTGATGGGTCAATTCGTTGGCTATCCCAAGACAATTGGGGAGACGACAGCCGTTTGTGTGATGTTCATCCTATTAGGCTGGATCGCCTACTTGCTGATCGTGCCTGGCGACTCCAAGATCATCGATGCGTGGAGGCCACAGAGCGTGATTTACAGCAATGGCGAGCCCGTCGACCAGGAAACCTTTCAATTTGCGTTCTGGACGCCTGGGGCAGACACTGTTCGCAGCATTCTGGAGTTCCAGCCGTCGAGGGGAGACAACGAGGCCAGACTTGGTTGGCAGCGGATGACGCAGGAGGAAGAAGAGAAGAAGCTCTACGACTTTGGCAACATGATTCGAGGGAGCAGCGAACGGCTCGTGAATGGCTACAGGCGTGTGAAGATTGCTGGGCATGGAAAATCTGATTACAAGACTGGATGGTGGTGGACCGTGAGTGTCAAGAAGGGGTATAATGTCGATCAATTTGTTGCGATGTATTTGGAGTATTGGAGGCCTGAGCCGAAGGACGTCTATATCGAACGGCTTGAATGGGACTATGGGTATGGGAAATGAGCAACCGGGACAGTCGAGCATAGTAACCCGACCGATCGACGCGTGACCTGGCTGGTTGGAGAGCGATAGCGATCTGCGGCTGGCAAGCATGGCCAGAGCGCGGCAGTTGGTCACAAAGCCCCGTCAAACTACAACCAAGTAGATATGATCGCGATCATGAAGCGAGCGGACGCTTGGACGCCTCAGCAGCAACTTGTGGCGCTTCGGCTCTACTGCCGGCTTCCATTCGGGCGGCTGCATCGGCTGAATCCGCAGATCATTGACGCCGCGTCGCGGATCGGCCGCACGCCCTCGGCCGTCTGCAAGAAGGCGTGCAACTTCGCCAGCCTCGATCCCGGGCAGCAGAGGCGCGGCATACGCGGGCTGGGCAACTGCAGCAACGCCGATGAGCAACTCTGGGCGCGCTTCGAGGCGGACCCGGAGGCGGTCGCGGCCGAGATGGAGCAGGCGTGGGCGGCGGCGAAGGGCGAGGCGGAGGAGGGCTGCGGGGAACCGAGGCCGGAGGAGGCCGAGGTCATCGCGCCGGGCGCGGCGACGGAGCGCGAGCAGATCGTTCGCGTGCGGCGGGTGCAGCAGTTCTTCCGTTCGGCAGTGCTGGTGAGTTACGAGAGTCGCTGCGCGCTGTCGGACATTGCCGTGCCGGAACTGCTCACAGCCAGCCACATCATTCCGTGGGCGAGGGACGTGAAGCGCCGGGCCGATCCGCGCAACGGGCTGTGCCTGAATGCGCTGTATGACCGGGCGTTTGATCGCGGGCTGATCACCTTTGATGAGCGGCTGCGGGTGGTGGTGTCGCAGGCGCTGCGGACGGTCGAGGCGCCGGCGCTGCAGCGCGAGGCGCTGATCGCCTTGGAGGGTCGGGAACTCCGCGGCCCGGTGCGCTTCATGCCGGACCGCGAAGCCCTGGCGTGGCATCGGGAGAACATGTTCCGCCGCGCGGTGTGAGGTGTGTTCGCGGAGCAGGCGCCGGCGAGGGCGATGGGATTGGCCGCGAAGAGGCACAAGAGGCACGGGAGAGGCGCCGGGTGTTGGGCAATAGAGGGAAGGCGTTCACCACAGAGAGCACAGGCAACACAGAGGGTGAAGTGGACGGCCGGGAAGAGGGACAAGGGGCGCGGGAGGGGGTCGGGGTGATCGGCGCCGGTCTTGTGGTGTGGAGTCTCTCCGTGCCCTCGGCGGCTCTGTGGCGAGTGGATTACTTCGTGCCTTGGAGCCTTGGTGGTTTGCCTTGGGGTTGAAGGCCGTGCCTTTGTGGTGAGTGGATTTGTTCGCACGGGCGGGAAGGCGATGGTCCGGTCTTTTGGTCAGACGGCCGGGACGGCCGTTCCACCTCCGGACCGGTCGGGTCACGTCTTGTGTCTTTTGTGCCTCTTTGCGGCGATTGATTTCGCACGGGCGGGACGCCCATGCTCCGGGCCTTAGGGTGTGCTACAGAGCCAGCGTTTCGCGCAGGGTGCGGATGCGATCGCGCTGGGCGACGAAGGCCTGGATGTACCATAGGACGGCCTCTTCGAAGGCTGCGGCGTCGCCTTGCTCGATTGCGGCGCGGAGGCGCGGGAGCATCCAGGCGCCGTAGCCCGAGTCCGCATCGGCCGCGGCCCAGGCGTTGCGGAACCACGGGCGGCCGGGGAGTCCGTCGCGATCGAGCCAGAAGCGTTCGAGCATGAGCAGGGCGCGGTTGATGCGGTCGATGGTCGGCGCCTCCTGCCGTGCGACGATGGCGGGCGAGTGGAGCAGGCGCATGAGCAGGTCAGCCTCGTGCTGGTAGGCTCGGGCGGCGTCGAGGATCGGCTGGAACTGCGGCAGCGTCGGCGGCATGGCGTCGTCGCCCGCGTTGTCGCTCATGAAGCCGAGGGTCCGGGCGCGACTGCTCAGGGCCGCGAGGTGGGCGGGCAGGTCGGTGGCGTAGCGGCTGATGTCCAGCGCCTGGATCGGCGCGTTGGCGAGGCGGGCCGCGGCGATCGAGGTCATCTGGGTGATGAGGCGTGCGCTGGCGTAGTCGTCGCCGACAAAGCGGCGATACCACGTGAGCGTTTCGTAGTTGGAGTGATAGGAATGGCCGGGGGCGCCGCCGGCGCCGAGGGAGGCGGAGGGGATTCCGAGGAGGCAGTAGAAGGCGACGTGGTCCGACCCGCCGCCGAGGTCGCCGAGGCGCGGCTCATCGGTGGTGGTCGCGGCCTGCGAACGGCGCAGCCAGGCGTCGTAGACGCTTTCCGTGGTGCCGCCGTCGGGCTGGGGCTGGGGGACGTAGCGGGCGGCGTCGATGAGAAGGGTCTTGAGGGTGGGCGAGGCGCCGGCGTTGAAGTCAAGGCCCATCGAGGCCATGTCGAGGTTGAAGTAGGCGAGGGCGCTGGTGTTGAGCATGAGGGCGCGGGCCTCGGCCCATTCGGTGGAGCCGATGATGCCGAACTCCTCGGCCCCCCAACAGGCGAAGAGGATGGAGCGTCTTGGCGGGCGGCCCTGCTGCGCGAGTTGGGCGAAGCACCGGGCGGCTTCGAGGACGGCGATGGTGCCGCAGTTGGGATCGCCGGCGCCGAAACTCCAGGCGTCGTGGTGGGCGCCGATGATGACGCGGTCGGTGGGCCAGTGTGAGCCGACGAGGGTGGCGACGATGTTCCAGGTCTTGGTGAGCCGCCGCTCCTGCCGCACGTGCACGCGGACGTGAAGGCCGGCGCCGCCGGTGAGGCGATACTCGCAGGGCAAGGCGCCGACCCAGGGAGGCGGCGCGGCGTCGCCGGTCATGCGCGCGAGAATCTGCTCCGCGGCGCCGTAGCCGATGGGCTGGACGGGAATCTGCGGCAGGTCGACGTCGCGCGGATCGAGGCGCTCGGCGCCCTCCTCGGCCGGCTCGAAGGGGGTGAGGGGATCGCCGGGGTAGTCGAGCGTGAGGATCGACCCGCGCTGGATGTAGGATTCGTTCGCCCAGCCGCCCTCGGGGTAGACGGGTCCGCGCGCAAAGCCGCTGTCCTTGGGGTCGGTGTAAAGGAGCAGCGCGGCGGCGCCGGCCTGCTGGGCGTACTTCGCCTTGAAGCCGCGGTAGTTTCCGCCGTAGCGCGCGAGGACGATCTTGCCGGTGCAATCGACGCCGAGGTCGTGCAGGACGGCGAAGTCTTCCTTGGTGCCGTAGTTGGCGTAGACGACTTCGCCGACGGCCTCGCCGCCGGCGCTGTAGGCGTTCCAGCCGAAGGTCAGTTCGCGGTGGGAGGTGTACGGGTCTTCCTCGAAGGGGGTTTCGATGATGGGCAGGTCGAGCGGCGCCGGTGCGACGATCGAGACCGCTGCGCTCACGGGCGCGGCGAGGTAGACCTCGATTTCATGTCGCTCGACGTTGAGGCCCATTTCGCGGAAGGCGGCTTCGATGCCGTCGCACACTTCGCGGTCGCCCGGCGTTCCGGCGACGTGAGGCCGCGAAGAGGTGAGGTCATGCCAGAGTCGAAGTTGGTCGGGCGAGACGGCGTCTCGCAGCGCGGCTTCGTATTCGAGTTGTACGGCGCGATCGTCGTAGCCGTAGCACGCAATGGTGCGGTCGACCTCCGCGGGCTGGCGAAGTGGGTTGTCGGTTGCGGCGCCGAGATTGACGAGGAGCGCGGCGGCGAGTGCGAGGCGGTTGAGAGTTCGGGGTGTGGGCAATGGGCGGTCTCCGTGCGGGGGGCGGTCGTGCGGTGAACCGGGCTCTCGCCGGCGTCTGCGGGCGAAGCGTCGGGCGGCGCGATAGGATACCCCGATGCGAAGAGGCGACCTTCATGGAGGATGAAGCGCGGCATGTGGCCTGACCACCTTCCTCCGGAACTCGCCGCCGACGACACCCTCGGCGACCGCTTTGCTTTCCTGCTGCGCGAGGCGTGCGGCGGGCGTTTTGGACCGATCTCCTGGTTCCGAACCGACTGGCAGCGTGGCGGCGCCCGCACGGGGCGGAGCACCTTCCGCACCGATGAGGGGACCGACGACGCGGTCGTGGTCAAGGTTCCCGTCGGCCCGACGGAACTGCTGTGGAACAAGCGCCTTCAGCCGGACGAGGCGGATCGCTACGGCATTACGGCGCGGCTGTACGCCAGCGGCGAGGCGCTGGGCGATTACGACCTGGCGTGGATGGTGATCGAGCGATTCCCGGAGGGGCCGCTCTTCGGCCTCAAGCGCACCGACGCGATCGACCTGATGGCGGATGCGGCGGCGCGTTTTTACTGGCGCGCGGCGAAGTTTCCCGCGACCGAGCCGCAGCGCCGCGAGCCGTGGGACCAGCACTTCGAACGTTCGAGGCAGCAGTGCCAGACGAACAACCTGCCGGAGAAGCAGCGTTGGAACACGCTTTTGCGCACGGCCCAGAAGTCGCTCGAAGGCTGGGTGGCGGAGTGGCGCAGCCGCTCAACGGGAGAGTGGTGCCACGGCGACCTGCACCCCGCCAACGCGATGTCGCGCTCAAACCGGCCCGAGGATCCTGCGATGCTCATCGACCTGGCGGAGGTGCGGCCGGGGCACTGGCTTGAGGACGCCATCTACCTCGAGCGCCTCTATTGGACCAGGCCCGAGCGCATCGCCGCGACGCCGCCGGCGAAACTCATCGCCCGCAAGCGCTTGGAGCGCGGCCTGAGAAATGACGAGAACACGCAGCGCCTCGCCGACATCCGGCGACTGCTGCTGGCGGGCTCAGCGCCGGCGTTTCTGCGCACGGAGGGTAACCCCGTCGTGCTCAAGGCGACGCTCGATGTGCTCGATCAGACGCTGCAGCGCCTGGGGTAACGGGTCCGCAGGCGATCACCAGTTCGGCTGGGCGAGGATGCTGAAGGTGCGCTTCTCGTAGCCGCCGTAACTGATTCCCGTGAGGGTTACGCCGCGATTGACCTGGTAGACGAGGAAGAGTTGCTGCCTCTTGGAGCGGCTCAGCGGGGGGATGTTGTTGAGGTTCTTGAACTGGCGCGAGAGGTCGATGTTGATTTCGAGCGTCTCGTTGTCGAGGTCCTTGTAGAAGTAGCCGACCGGCCAGTAGGTCTTGCCGATGTTGTCGTGCAGGAGCGGGGCGGGGACGAACTTGTCGCGGTCGGCGCTGGAGACGGGCTTGAGCGGAAAGGCCGACTCCGAACCCACATTCACCTGAACCACGACCGCGTCGCCGGGGGCGGCCACCTTCTCGAGCCGCAGCACGGGCGAGGCAATGAACGAGTCGTACTGCTTCTTGGTGAACGTCTGCCGGCCGCTGATGATGCGGCGCGGACTCTCGTCGGTGAGTTCGAGTTTGCTCGCCATCGTGCTCACGAGGCGGCCGGGGAAGCGATCGTCGATCGCGACGAAACTCGTGTCGGCGATGGGAGTTCCCGGCTGATCGGTGGGGACGACGTAGCGGGCCTCTTCGACGTCCGCGCTGGTCCCGCCCGAGTTGCCGCAACTGACAAGCAGCGCGGAAGGGGCGCTGAGGGCGCCGGCGAGCAACAGTGCAATGGCGGGCTGCTTCATGAGCGGCTCACTTTCGGTGGACGTTCGCTGTCTCGCGCCCGGTTCCGCCGGCCGCGCGCCGGGCCGACGCCGCCGCGGAGCGATCATCGACCTTCGCCACCGATCATAGGCTCCGCCCCTCCATCCTGGCCGATCGGAGCGGCGGCGGCTTCCTCCGGCGGCGCGGCCGGCCTGTCGGCCGCCGCCTACGCCGGAATCGGCCTCGGCGCCAGGCCGGCGGCGAGGTCGCGAACGAATGACTCGACCGCCTCAACCCGCTGCGTCGGCGGCGCCTGGCGGAACTCGCCAAGGCGCTTTACGATCGCGCTGCCCACGATCGCGGCGTCGGCGTGCGCCGTGACGGCCCGCACCGCCTCGGCCGAGCCGATCCCGAAGCCGCACGCGATGGGCAGCTCCGTTGCTTCGCGCAGCATCGTCACGCGCGATTCAATCTGCGGGGCTTCGTCGCGCACGCCGGTGATGCCCGTGCGGGCGAGAAGGTAGACGAATCCGGTGCAGGCGCGGGCGATGGCGGCAGCGCGCGGCGGGGGAGTCGTCGGCGCCACGAGCAGCGAGCACGTCAGGCCGGCGCTGCGCGCCAGCGAGCGCGCTTCGTCCGACTCTTCGAGGGGCAGGTCGGGGAAGATGAACCCGTCGAAGCCGCAGTCCGCGCACTGCTCGATAAAGTTCCGCGCCCCGCGTCGATGCACGATCGACCAACTGACCATCGCCGCGAGCCCCATCCCGGTCCGCTTCCGCGCGGCCCGCACCATCGCGAAGACGTCGGCGAGGCGCACGCCGCGCTCCAGCGCCTCGTGCATGCTCGAAGCGATGACGGGCCCGTCGGCGATGGGGTCTGAGAAGGGCAGGCCGATCTCGCAGACGCTCGCGCCGGCCCGCTCCAGCGCGGGCAGGAGCGCAGCGGTGGTTTCGAGGTCGGGGTATCCCGCGGTGAGGAAGGGCATGAGCGCCGCGCGCCCCGCGGCTCGACGCTGCGCGAAGAGCGATTCAATCCGGTTTTCGCTCACGACTTCGTTCCCGCCGGCCCGCCGCCGATCGTGTACTTGCGCAGCGCCGCTTCGAGGTCGATGCCGTTGATGTTGGCGAGCGTGCACAGCCAGGCGAGGACGTCGGCGAACTCCTCTTCGAGATTGGTGCGGTCTTCCCGGCCGCGGTGTTTTTCGGCCAGCGCGCTGGCGAGTTCGCCGACCTCCTCCGCGAACCAGAGAAACGTCGCCTCGCTGCCGCGCGCGCTGTCCGTCGCGTAGTAGCGCTCGCGGATGAGGCCCTGAAAGGCGCGGATGGTGAGGTCGCCGGCCATGCGGAGTGAGTGTAGCCGGGCGCCGCGGCGCCGGTCGCAGGGCGGGGCACCGCGCGCGATGCGTTACGCGCCCGGCGGGGGCGCGGCGGCTTGAAGGCGGGACACGCACTCGACGAGCAGTCCCTCGCGCAGGCCGCGATCGCTGCTGCGCAGGCGCTCGATGCGGAGTTCGCGGAGCAGGGTTTCGAGGATGGCGGCGCCGGCGATGATGATGTCGGCGCGGTCGGCGTTGAGGCCGGGGACGTTCCGCCGATCCGCGAGCGGCAGGGCGCACAACTGTCGAACGGTCTCGCGCAGGTCGCGCCGGGCGACGGCGTCGTCGCGGCGCGCCGGGCGGCCGAGCACCCGCCGAGCCGTGATGTCAAGGAGATTCTGCGCCGTGCCGCTGCTTCCAATCGCGAGGTCGATCTCGCGCCCTTGCAGCGCCTGCACGGCCCGCGCGGTGGCGGTGCGCACGTGGGCCCTGAGCCGGCGGTAGGCGGCGGCCGAAACAGGGCCGTCGAAACCGGGCTTGAAGAACATCGACGTCAGGCGGATGGCGCCGAGTTTGAGCGACTCGAGGAACAGGTGCTCGCGCTGCGTGCCGAGGATGATTTCGGTGCTCCCTCCGCCGATGTCGATGAACAGCGCCGTGCGATCGCCGAGGCTCAAGCCGGAGGAGACGCCGAGATAGATGAGCCGGGCCTCCTCCCGGCCGGAAATGACGCGCAGGTTGATTCCGGTCTCGCGGCGCAGTCGTTCGAGAAAGGCGGCGCGGTTGCGCGCTTCGCGGGCGGCGGAGGTGGCGACACCGATGATCTCTGAGGCGCTCCGGGCGCGGGCCAAATCCGCGAAGCGCCCGCAGGCGGCGACGGCCCGGTCCATCGCGTCCTCTCGCAGCCGCCTGCCGGCGAACCCGCCTTCCCCGAGTCGGACGACTTCCTTCTGCTGCAAGATCGTCTTCGTCGATCCGTCCGTCGTGACGGCGACGAGAAGGAGGCGCGCCGAGTTGGTGCCGAGGTCGATGAAGGCGAGGATTCGTTCGTTTGGCATCGCGGGGCGCGGCTCACTTTGGCGCAAGGCGGGCGGCGGAGCCCGGCCCCGCCACGCGATTCTAGAGCGACGCCCATTCGACCGCATGGCCGCGAGGAAGCGCAGAAGGGCATTGAAACGACCGAAGCGCATTCGATGATGCGGCGACGTTCGGACGCACACCGTGCGCAGCGGGTGGCATCGAACGCCTCCGCTCCGGGCGGAGTTCGATGGGGAGGGTGCAGGCGAGAGCGGCCGCTTCTGACCCACGTCACACATCGCCCGCCTTCGGTCCAACCCAGGCCGAGGACGCGGGTCGCTACGTGGCGCCCTCTTTGAACTGCATTCGCCCGTCGCGCTGCACCCTCGGCCGATCGCGACTGGCCTGCCCGGGGGCGGGGGGTTACCATCCACTGCGCTCAGGTCAATCCCCGAGGGAGATCAGAAGGAGGCGCGGCCATGTGGTTCAGCGCGGTGCTTTGTGCGGCGGTGTGTTCTTCGTTCGGCGCGGCCGGCGACGCCACGGACAACTTTGAGCCGCCCTTCCGCGTGAGCGCGGGGGAGAAGTGGATCGATGTCGACATCGGCCACTCGGCCCCGCTCTTTGTCGACTGGGACGGCGACGGGCGGCGCGACCTGCTCGTCGGGCAGTTCGGCGAAGGCAAACTCCGCATCTACCGCAACGTCGGCACGGCCGGCCAGCCGAAGTTCAACGAGGACTTCGCCCTCTTCCAGACGCGAAAGGGCCTCGGCTCGATCCCCTCGGGCTGATGCGTCGGCTTCGGTCCGCAGGTTGCGGACTTCAACGGCGACGGTCTTCGCGACGTCATCTCTGGCTCATGGCCCGGCGAGATCTACTTCTTCGCAGGCGCCAAAGACGGCGTCTTTGAAGAGGCGGTGAAACTGCTCGACTCGAGCGGCAAGGCGATCAACGTCGGTCAGGCGTCCGCGGTCGCTCTGCACGACTGGGACAACGACGGCGATCTCGACCTGCTCGTGGGCGACATTGAGGGCGATATCACCTTCCTTCCCAACCTCGGCGGCGAGGGCGCGCCGCGCTTCGGCGACGGCCGGGCGGTGCAGGCGGCGGGGGCGAACGTCCGCGTCGGCGGCGACGCCGGGCCACTCGTCGTCGATTGGGACAACGACGGCAAGGCGGACCTGCTCAGCGGCGACGGCATGGGGGCGGTCTGGTTCCACCGCAACACGGGCCGCGACGACAAGGGCCTGCCCATCCTCGACAGGGGCGTGGAGATCCTCCCCGGATTCACGCAGGAGGATCAGATGGCGATGTACACCGGCGGCGAGTCCGATCCCGAGGGCCTGAGAGTCAAGCGCCCCGGATTCCGCACCAAGATCGACGCGGCCGACTGGAACGGCGACGGCACGCTCGACCTCATCGTCGGTGACTTCCAGAGCACGCACGGCCCCGAGCCGGAGATGACCGCCGAGATGATCGCCGAACGCGATCGCCTCCAGAAGCGGCAGCAGGAACTCATGCCGCGCTACAGCGAGTGCTGGCAGAAACTCGATGCGCTTCTGCGCGAGCGGCTCGGCCTCGGCCCCGACGAGCCGATGAACGAGGAGCAGCAGCAGAAGTGGGGCGAGTTGTACGCCGAACTCTCCAAGGAAGTCGAAGGCTTCGAGGAGATTCAGAAAGAGAACCAGGAGATCTGGGAGCGACTCGCCAAATACCAGCGGCCGAGTTTCAACCACGGCTGGGTCTGGGTGTACCTCCGTCAGGCGCCGGAGAAGCAGGCGCTGGCGGAGCCTGGCCGATAAGCGATCGACCCTCGACATTGATGCCGCGCGGGCAAGGGCATTCGTTCACCCCTGCCCCTCGGCACACATCGCCCGAAGCGGGTCGATGTGTGGCACCCGACGAGCGCCGTTGCCCGCTCGGCATGCATTGACCCCAGAGCGGGTCAATGCATGGCACCATCAGTCGACCGCCGTTGCCCGGCAC
>WYBR01000009.1 GCA_011525805.1 Vicinamibacteraceae bacterium | reverse complement strand
CCACGATCGGCTGACAGACGCGAGACGGTCACGAGCCACGACGTGAGCAGCGAGCACAAGGCGCCGAGCAGCACCAGCGCGATGAGCAGTTCGAGGATGGTCATGCCCCGTCGCGTCATGGTGAGGGGATCTCCTTGGGCAGATCAATGCAACGCCACACGATCACATTTCCGCAGGAGAAGGCGATCCAAGCGTGCGCCGGCTCATCGGCAGAGGCTTCTGGGACGATTCTGCGGATGCGCACCGAGGGGCGTCCCTGCGTATTGGGCCAGTCGGCTGCGAAGTCCGCGTCCGAATCTGCGATGATGCGTTCACTGAAGGCCTCGTCGTCGAGCAGTTGATCCGCTAAACGCTCCAGCGCCAGGATGTCGATGGCTGCCGTGTCTTCAGACGCGTTTGCGGGCAGCGCCGGCACGCTGCGCAGCAGCGAGGCCCACACACTGCTGAGGATCGCAAGCAGCACCGTGGCGGCGAGCACCTCGATCAACGTCATGGCGCGTCGCTGGTGGGCGCGGCGGCCCATTCAGACGCCTCCTTCGAAATCGATCCGAGTGAACCGGCCCGTAAGGCCGTGCAGGAGCCATTGCTCCGACTGCCCAGACTGGCCGGCGATCTCGATGGTCGCGTCCGCGCTGCGGCCGGCGCGATCAATGTACAGACCATCGAGGGATGGGCCTCCCGTCTCCTGTCCGCCAATGAATCGAATCGCCGTCCCATGCGGCAGTGCGAGGGACGCCGACCACGCGCCCTCGGGAGCGATCGCCAAGTTCGCGGCGAGGCGGGAACCATCGTCAAGGACGCGAATGATCGCGGCGCACCCTTGCGTGCGCGCCGCGATCCGGGCCTGGGCGTCCAGGTTCATGAGTCCCCAGCGGGCTGATTGCATTGCCCCGCCCCGGTCGGCGCGCGCCAGCGCAACCACGGCCACCGAAGCGATCAGGCCGAGGAGCGCGACCACGGCGAGCATCTCAATCAGTGTGAAGCCGTGCGGCCGTGATGAATCTGCCCGCCGCATCATTGGTCCGTCTTCCCACGCAGGCCGGCCGATGAGAGATCCGTGTTCTCGCCTTCGCCGCCGGGTTGCCCGTCCGCTCCGTAGGAGAGAATCTCGAACGGATGCCCCTCGGGACCGGGCATGACATAGAGGTAGCCGCGGCCCCACGGATCGACAAGCTGGTCAGCGGTCACGAAGTAGGAAGCGGTCGGTGCAGCATGGGGAGCGCTGAGCACGGCCAGGCCGAGTTCATTGCTCGGCCAGTCGCTCTTCTCGATTCGGTAGGTCTCGACCTTGCCCACGAGCATTCCGATGCCGCTCTTGGCGAGTTCGTGCTTCGCCTTGCCGAACGCCCCGGAGAACCCGACGAGCAGCGTCGTCGCGATGAGGCCGAGAATCACGACCACGGCCAGGACTTCCACGAGCGTCATGCCGCGCCGAGTCTGCGTGATGTGCCGATGCACCACATGCACTCTCATCGAATCACCTCCTGAAGCCGTGTGAGTGGAAGCACGGCGGCAAGGACGACGGTGCCCACAAGTGCGGCCAGACAGAGGATGGCCGCGGGCTCGAGTAATGTGGCGAGCCGCGCGATCTGCCGCTCGGTGCGTCGTTCGTCGCGCTGGGCCATTCGTTCGAGGGTGGCTTCCAACTCGCCCGCCGCCTGGCCGCTGTGAAGCAATCGCCGGAACTGAGGCGTGAACCAGGCCGGGTCGTCGAGTGCTTCCGCCACATCGCCGCCCTGTTCAATCTCCTCGGCTGCCTGCATCACCACGCGGTTCAGGGCCATCGGAAGCGTGGTGGAAAGCACGCGCAAGGCCTCAACCGCCGGTACTCCCGCTCGAAGGAGATCCGCCAGGTTCTGAGAGAACCGGGCGACGGCCCAAGTGCGTAGCACACGCGGCGTAAGAGAAGCGGCGATGCGCGCCGCGCTTGGCGACCGCTCCGCCGCAGCACGGAGCCCGATCGCGGCGCCTGCCGCCAACACAACTACTGTGAGCAGGACAATGGCGCCCCAGTGAGCGACGAACTGACCCGTCTGCATTACCCAGCGAGTCAGAATTGGAACTTCGATCTTCGCCGTCGAAAGCAGATTCGCGAGGTCAGGCAGCGTCTTGACGCTCAGGAACACCGCCACGCCGATGGCGGCAACGGTGATGATGGCGGGGTAGGTCAGCGCCGCGACGAGTTGGTGGCCCAGTTGTCCGGCCCGCGCTTCGCGCTCGGCCATGTGTCTGAGGACGCCCGGCAGCATCCCGCCGTGCTGGCCCGATTCGACCATGGCGCAGTCAATGCCGTCGAACCACGACGGATGACGCGCCATCGCCTCGGCCGGAGTGGCGCCGCTGCGCACCGCCTCTCGCCATTCGAGGAGCATCGTCCGGCGCGATCGATTGGTCCAGCGGTCCCGCTCCTCGCTCATCACTTCGAGGCACTCGACCAGCGGAAGCCCTGACTCCAGCAATGAGCAGAGGCCTTCGTAGATCTCCGCCCGCTGGTCGCGCCGGCGACGGCGAAGATGCCGGTTGAACGCCTGACGCAGATGAATCGGGAGCGCCATCGGCGTGCGCGCCCGTCGGAGTTCGACGACCTGCCAGCCGATGCGCCGCAGCGAGGCGCGCACCTCGGCGGCGGAGGCGGCCATGAGTTCGCCGCGCCTTGGCGCGATCGCTTCGCCT
>WYBR01000067.1 GCA_011525805.1 Vicinamibacteraceae bacterium | reverse complement strand
TTTGTCCGCGGATTCTCGAGTTTTCCCTTGACTTTGACATGGAGGCGAGCGCGCCCACAACGCAAGGAATGCCGCGATCGACATCCACAAGATGCCGGCGCCATCCACCGCATCCCGCCCCGGCCCGTGGTGAGCCGGAGCGCATATCACCACCGGAATGGCTCACGTCCATGTAACGAGGCAGCGACCCGGCGTGGCCATCGTGACTCCGGCCGGCCCCCCGAGGTTCCCGTCGTGCCACGGCGAACCCCGGCGCTGCTCGGGATTAATCTACCGCCATCCGACCCGGGTGCAACCGGGAATCCGGAAAAATGGAGAAGAAAGTGAAAAATCCTGCCCAGGCGGCGGCGGGCCGCAGGGGGAGACATCAGACCCCGCGACCCATGCACCGAGATGCTCGGCGAGCATCAGGGATCGACGCTGCGCATGGCGGCGGCGATGATCGTGTCGGCGATGAGCAGCGAACGTTCGGCCAGGCGCCAGCGGCCGGCGTCGGCGACGATGGAACCCTCAGCGACGAACCGGTCCATGCACGCCGCCAGCGCCGCATCGCGGCCGAGCGCCGCAGCGGCTCGCATCGTCGCGTCGATCTCGACTCCCTCGGAAAGTCGCAGAGCCATCAGGAGGCGCTCGGAGAGTTGCGTGGCGGCCGGCGGGGTTTCCCATTCGCTCAGCGGCGCCAGGCCGGTCGATTCGAGGTAGCGGCCCAGGTGCGGCGCGTTCTTCCAGCGGGCGCCCGCGACGTGGCCCGAGGCGCTCGGTCCGGCGGCGAGCCAGTCCTCGCTGCGCCAGTAGGCGAGGTTGTGGCGGCACGCGCAGCCAGGCCGGGCGAAGTTGCTGATCTCGTACGCCTCGAAGCCCGCCTCGAGCAGGCGCTGCCGCGTGGCGAGAAACATCTCCGCCTCGAGGTCTTCGTCCATCCGCCGCACGCCTCCCTCGGCCAGCCGGGCCGCGAGGGGGGTGTTGGGCTCGTACGTCAGCGCGTAGCAACTGAGGTGATTCGGTCCAAGCGCGAGCGCGGCGTCGAGGTCGGCAAGCCAGTCGTCGAGGCTCTCACCGGGGATGGCGAAGATGAGATCGAGGCTGAGGTTGGCGATGCCGGCCGCGCGGGCCAAATCCACCGCCCGCGGCACGCTCGCCGGCTCGTGCCAGCGTTCGAGCGTCTTGAGGTGGGTCGGATGAAAGGACTGGGCGCCGATGCTCAGCCGGTTGACTCCGCCCGCGACGAGCACGTCGAGCAGTTCGGCCGTAACCGTCTCCGGGTTGGCCTCGACGGTGAACTCGGTCGTGCTTTTCGGCTGCGCGAGGGAGTGAATGGCGGGAAGGAGGCGCTTCCAGAGAGCCGTTTCGAGGAGCGTCGGCGTGCCGCCGCCGACAAAAATCGTGCGCGCCGGAGGGGTCAGGAAAGGCCGGAGGCGCAATAATTCCTCGACGAGTCGAGCGGTGAAGTGCTCCTGGCGGCTGCGGCTGTCCACGATGCTGTAGAAGTCGCAGTAGTGGCACTTGTGGAAGCAGAAGGGGATGTGGACGTAAAGTGTCTGCGGCCGGGCCGGTGGGATCAGCCCGGACAGAAGTGCAACCGGGTCGGCATTCTGCTCGAATGCGCCTGGTCGGTCGGTGCGGAAGATGGTGGGGTGGAGGGTCTGATTCAATCGCTGGGTTCCCGCGTTCGCCGGGAAGCGGCTGTGTGCCGGATCGCGACCACGTCTGTCAGAGGCTAGCCATGCGTGCTTCACTCGTCATGTTCACCCCCGACGGCCATCGCCGGGATTTCGAGATCAAGACCGGCAGGCGGTACCTCATCGGCCGCAAGGACTCCTGCGACCTGCGCATTCCCCTGACGAGCGTCTCGCGCGAGCACGCGGCGGTCTACTACGACGAGGAAGACAAGGAGTTCGTCGTCGAGGATCTCGGCTCGAGCAACGGGACGTTCGTGAATGCCGAGCAGGTGACGACGATGGGCCTTTGCCCGGGGGACGTCATCCTCATCGGGCCCGTGCCGCTGCAGGTGGTGATCAACGGCCAGCCGGAGAAACTCAAGCCCCTCGCGATCCTCAAGCCGGACGATGAGCCTTCGGGAACCGCGCCCAAGACCGGCCCAGTCGCCGCGCCGGGCAAAAAGCCTTCGCCCGCGACGAAGTCGGCCGAGGCCGACAGCATCCGCCTCAACGACGACGCGGCCAGCCCGACGGACGAGATCGACATGCCCGACGAGAGCGACAGTTTCTTCGCGATCGATGTGGACGAGGAAGAAGAGAAGTAAAGGCGATCACGCCGCCGCGTCTTCGGACTTCTTCGGTTCCGCCGGAGCCACCGTCGTCTGCGGCACCCGCACGTTCTTGCTGCATCCGCTGCACTTGACGATCTTGCCCCGGGCCGTAATCGGCACGGCGAGAATGCGCCGGCAAGCGAGGTTCGGACACATGATTCGGATGAGATGGTCGGCCACGTGGATGCTCCCGCTCGGCTCTCGATCAGGGGTCCGCAAGGAGGATCATCGGCCGATTCAGAGCCCCGATTCAGTTTCGGCCGGCTGGGAGGCGCCCGTTCTTGACCTTTCCGGGCCATCCTCTTTACTTCCGCCTGGAAACACACCGCCCATCGAGCACGGGCCGCCTCGCCGCGGCCCGCACAGGGAGCATCCGTGACGGAATCAAGGCACACGGCGGTCGTCGGACTGCAATGGGGCGATGAGGGCAAGGGAAAGATCGTCGACATCCTCGCCCGCGACCACGATTACACGGTCCGATATAACGGCGGCGCCAACGCCGGCCACACCGTCGTCATCGGCGCTGAACGCTACGCGCTGCACCTGATCCCCTCGGGCATCATGCACCCGGGCAAAGTCTGCGTGGTCGGCAACGGCGTCGTCGTCGATCCCCACCAGGTCATCAAGGAACGCGACGCCCTCGTCACCCGCGGCATTGACGTCTCGCCGCGGCGCCTGCGCCTCTCGGACCGGGCTCACGTCGTCATGCCCTGGCACAAGACCCTCGACGCGGCGCTCGAGAATCTTCTTTCCACGGGCCAGTCCAACGCCGCGGGCGCGGACCACTCGATCGGCACGACGCGGCGCGGCATCGGGCCCGCCTACGCCGACAAGATCACCCGGGCCTCCGCGCTGCGCCTGGGCGACCTGTGCGACCGCGATCACCTCGCCAGCCGCCTTGAAGTCATCACGCACATCAAGAACGCGCAGTTGCTCGCCTTTGACCCCGACCACCAGCCCTTCGACCTCGAAGCGCTCAACGCGGAGTATGCGCGGCTGGGCGATGAACTGCGCCCGCACATCTGCGACACGACCTACCTCCTCCACGAGGCGATGGCGGAGGGCAAGCGCCTGCTCTTCGAGGGGGCCAACGCCTGCCTCCTCGACGTCGATCACGGCACCTTCCCCTACGTCACGAGCAGCAACTGCTCGGCCCTGGGCATCCCCGCGGGCACCGGCGTCCCGGGGCGCAACATCCGTGAGGTGATCGGCATCATGAAGGCGTACACCACGCGCGTCGGCGCCGGACCCTTCCCCACGGAACTGAAGAACGAGATCGGCAACCGCATCCGCGAGCGCGGGCGCGAGTATGGCACAACGACCGGCCGCCCGCGACGCTGCGGCTGGCTCGACCTCGTCGCGGTGCGCTATTCGGCGATGCTCACGGGGGCCACGCAACTGGCGGTGATGCTCTTTGACGTCCTCGCCGGACTCGATGAACTCAGGGTCTGCACGGCGTATCGCCTGCGCGACGGGTCGGTGACGCAGCGCTTCCTGCCCGACGCCCACCGTCTCGAAGCCGCGGAGCCGGTGTACGAGACGCTGCCCGGCTTCGGGGCCGAGATCACCGCCGCGCGCTCTCACGACGACCTGCCGCGCGAGGCGCGGGCCTACCTGAAGCGCATCGAGGAGTATGTCGGAGTGAAGGTCGGCATCGTCAGCGTCGGCCCGGAACGCGGGCAGACGGTGGTGCGCGGGTGATCGCGGCGCTCACAGGGCTCAGGGCCCCCGCATCTCGTGCTCTGATCGTCGCTCAAGAGGCATGGCAATCTTGCACGGCAGCAGAACGCAACCGCGCCAGCTCAGCGCACACGGGCGCAGCGAGCCGGCCACGGCACCACCACGAGGTGCGCAACCATGGTTAGCGCCGGCTCCGCGAAGGGGCATAAACCCCCGCCTGAAAGCGTCCAGTCCTGCGCACCTCTATCCGAACAGGGCGCGCCGCAGCCGGGTGAAATCCGCCTTGGACAGGTGGATTACGATGGCTGCCGCTTTCCTTCCGATCTCGATGTTTGCGATAACTTGCCTCAGTGAGATCGGATCGCGGTACTTGTAATCGGCGTGCACTCGAAGGACGTGCAACTGTTTGAAGTACTCGTAGAGTTCCTTCAGGTTGCTCGCGTGCGACTCGGCGAGCGCTGCCATGATCTCAGTGTGATGCGGCTTGCTCGATTCGGTCGGCCAGCCGCCTCCGCGTTCTTCCACGCCCGATCGCATGAGCCCATACACGGCGTAGTACGCCCTCCCTGCGGCGGTGCGCAGGCGCGCCTGATCGGGCTGTTCGCTCATCACGAGCGATTCCGCCATCTGAAGAAACTGCTTGCAATCAAAGTGCATGTCAACGGATTGAAAGGGTGAGGTACCGCCGAACCACGATTGACCGCGACGCGGCCAGGCGGCGCAGAGCCTCCAGTGTCAGGTCGGCGCAGAGATGGTCGTCAACTTCGTGCGGTGCGGTGGCGACAAGGTTGATCAGTTGGACTGCCGAATCGTCTTCATCCTCCTGATGCGCAAAGTGCTCGATCGAGAACTCAATCGAGGCGGGGGCAAGCCGCTCTTGAATCAACTGTTTGAGGAACTCGATCTCCGCGGCGACCTCGGGATGGCGCTCAATCCGGCCCAAGTCGGCCTCCCCCTCCGGAATGTCAAAGCCGGGAACGTCATCGGTCACGCCGCGCACGAAGATCCGTCCGTCGAGTCCCTCCGTCCGATCCACAACTCTCCACTTGCCCGTTTCCCATTGCATTTCACCATTGACAATGAGTGAGGAAGTCGAATTCGAAGCAGCTCCATGCTGCGTCGTGACAGTGTCCTGGGTGAGCGTGTACACTTCATTCCTCCTCTGCGATCAGAACCAGGCTTGAATCTTCTTTACCTCGTCTGACACGTCGGGGACCGGCAACCGCAGCCAGGCCTTCAAGTCTTCTTCGTTTCGCGATTGCCGCTCAAGATTGACCGCCAACTTCATTGGATGGCCGACCACTTCCTCAACAACGACGAGCGCCTGCCCCTCGCGCCAGCGATACTTGCGATGGGTGCTTCGAAGCGTAACCTCTCGTTTCTTCCGCTTCAGGCGCTCGTCAATGACACCCTCCAAGTTGGCGGATGATCCACCGCGTTCGCCGCCCACGATCTCATAGAGGACGTTGAGCCCGACGGCGCTGAACGGAGTCTTGGGCAGTTCAGTGATCGCCCGCTCGCCGATTCTCATCGCTTCCGCCAGACCCTCGAAACTCGGCGCACATTCGATCTGAAGCCGCTTCTCCTGCGACTCGACCGTTGACTCGCCGTGGCGGACCTTGAGCGGAAGCACGGCGTTGAATGGCACCTGCACCTCGACTTCTTCTCCTTCGGGGAGACCGAAGAGGTGCTTGGCAATCCAATTCGGACTGAGAATGCCGCGATTCCACAGACCCGCGATCACCACAGTCCAAGGTTCGATCGCCTTCAATTCCATGAGGTGGTCCTGGAGTGCTCGCCACGGGAGCCGGAAGGTCCGGCCGCGGCCATCCGACGGCAGCCCGCGGCTCAGATTCTACTCTTTCGTCCCGCGGCCCGCCTCGCCTTGATCCAAGCGGGGAGGGTCGGGGTCATGGCACGCGCGCGCAGCCGCCAGCCAGGCGTGAAGATCACCACTCTCGCCCGTCGCAGTGACGCGAGGCGCGGCCGCGCCGAGGCAATGCGTCCCGAGGGTGGCGCTGTTGCCGTAGCCGGTCAGGTCGTTGGTCTCCGTCGCCTCGGACCGGTCCGCACATTGCCGCTGATCCTGTTTCCCTCAGCGGCGTCTGCGATCTCTGCGGTGAGTGAGGCTTTCCCGGTTCCATTGCGGGCACACGCCCCGGCGCGCTCCGCTCCGAAGCCATCGCGTCGCGGCTAACCAAGACCACTCCGCCCCTTGATGCCTCGATCCCTTGATGCCTTCCCCCTAGTGCCCAGTGCCTAGTGCCTAATGCCTCGTGTCTTCCCCCTCAGGCATCCACCTCACTGGCGGCCTTCGCCCCCCGCGCTATACTCCCGCCCGTTGCAGCCGAGGAAACCAGCCTTGCGCGCTGCACGATCCCGCATCACTGCGACCTGCCAAGACAGCGAAACGGAGAGGATTGTCACTATGTCCAATGGACTGATCGCCGCCCACGGCGGAAAACTCATCAACCGCCTGGTGGACGCGGCCACGGCCGGGAAACTCAAGTCCGAGGCCCAGGGCCTGCCCCGCCTCAATCTGACCCCCAAGCAGTCCTGCGACCTCGAACTCATCGGCAACGGCGGCTACAGCCCCCTCACCGGCTTCATGGGCAAGGCCGACTTCGAGAGCGTCTGCCGCAAGATGACCTTGGCGAGCGGCGATGTCTGGGCCATTCCCGTCCTCCTCTCCGTGGACAAGGCCAAAGCCCCGAAGGTCGGCGATCGCGTCGCACTCCACGCCCCCAACGGCGTGCTTCAGGGCGTCATGAGCGTCACCGAAGTCTTCCCCCACGATAAGAAACTCGAGATCCCCAACGTCTTCCGCACCGAAGACCCCGCCCACCCCGGCGCCGCCAAGGTCCTCGAAGAAGGCGACACCTGCGTCGCCGGGCCCGTCGATGTCCTCACGCTGTGCGTCGATCCTCAGGGCCCCGAGGCCTTTCTCGACATGCGCCTCACCCCCCTCCAGACCCGCGATCAGTTCAAGCAGCGCGGCTGGAAGACCGTCGTCGCCTTCCAGACCCGCAACCCCATCCACCGCGCTCACGAGTACGTCTGCAAGTGCGCCCAGGAGGTCGTGGACGGCCTGCTCATCCACCCGCTGGTGGGCGAGACCAAGGCCGGCGACATTCCCGCCGACGTCCGCATGCAGTGCATCAACATCCTCGTCGAGAAGTACTTCCACCCCAAGAACACGCTGGTGAGCGTTCTTCCCGCGGCGATGCGCTACGCCGGCCCGCGCGAGGCGATCCACCACGCCATCATGCGCAAGAACTACGGCTGCTCGCACTTCATCGTCGGCCGCGACCACGCCGGCGTGGGCAACTACTACGGCACCTACGACGCGCAAAAGATCTTCGACGAAGTGGACATGAACAACCTCAAGATCGAGCCGCTCAAGTTCGAGCACTCGGCCTGGTCGAAGAAGTACGGCGGCATGGTCAGCCAGAAGACCTTCCCCTGGACCGAGGGCGACATCATCAACCTCTCGGGCACGAAGGTCCGCGACATGCTCAAGGCCGGCGAGCGCCCGCCCGCCGAGTTCAGCCGCCCCGAGGTCGCGGATGTGCTGATCAAGTGGGCGCAGAGCGCGGGGTGAGCAGATCAAGCGCGTCGCGCATTCGCTCACAAATCACGAATCGCACGCCGAAGCCCACGTTCAATGAACGTGGGCTTCGGCGTCTGATGCAACCCCGCCTTCCCGAACTTCCCACGCCGCCCCGTCGCGCGTGATCGGCCGATAGAGCGTGTCGCGCTCGATCGGCTCGAAGCCCGCATCTCGAATCGCGCGGCGGAGGCGGTTTACATCCGTCTCCTGGTGCGTGCCGGCGCCGCCGACCTTCGTGATGTCGTACCACACCACCGTGCCGTCGAGGTCATCCGCCCCCGCCTGGAGCATCAGTTCCGCCATCTCCAGCGTCTGCATGATCCAGAACGCCTTCACGTGCGGGAAGTTGTCGAGCATCAGCCGGCACACCGCGAGCATGCGCAGGTTCTCGACCCCGCTCGGGCCGGGCAGGTGCTCCAGTTCGCTCTCATCGGGGATGAAGGGCAGGGGGATGATGGTCTGAAAGCGTCCCGAGTCGGGGCCGGCGGCGATCGCGTCATCCTGCTGCGTGCGCAGCAAGTCCATGTGATGCAGGCGATCCTCGAGCGACTCGATGTGGCCGTAGAGGATCGTCGCGTTGGTGTTCATGCCGAGGCGATGGGCTTCGCGGTGAACTTCGAGCCACTTGTCGCTGCGGATCTTTCCCTTGAACGCCTCGTCGTGGACGCGGTCGTCGAAGACTTCCGCCCCGCCGCCGGGCAATGAGCCGAGGCCGGCGTCGCGCAGGTCGCGCAGCACGCCGGCGATGTCGCTGGGCCGCTTGGCGATGCGCGCGAGATGCACAATCTCCACCGCCGTGAACGCCTTGATGTGCAGGCGCGGCGCGCTCTCGCGGATGGCGCAGAGCATGTCGGTGTAATACGAGAACGGCAGCCAGGGATGCAGGCCGCCGACGATGTGAATCTCCGTCGCCCCCGCCTCCTGCGCGCGGACCGCCTCGTCGCGGATCGCGTTCACGTCGAACTCGTACGCCCCGTCGTCCTCCTTCTTGCGGTAGAAGGAGCAGAACTTGCACGAGAGGGCGCAGATGTTGGTGTAGTTGACGTGGCGGTTGATGTTGTAGTACGCCCGCCGGCCGTGTAACCGCTCGCGGACGCGCTGCGCCAGGCGGCAGACTTCCCAGAGGTCGGGAGAGTCGAAGAGGACGAGCCCCTCGTCGAGGCTCAGACGCTCCCGCGCCTCGACCTTCCCCGCGATGTGTTTGAGTGTGATGGTCATGGGAGCGCGCCGCCGGCCGGAAAAGTAGCCGGTCATGGGCGTGAAATCGTAGGAGAGGCCGCATCATCGGGCGTGGCGGAAATGGCCGCAATCTCGCGGCCGAACTTCATCCCGCGCGGTTCAGTCTCCCTCGCTTCACGCCGATAACGCCGAGGAGCGCCCGGCTCGCCCGACCCCGCCGCACCGCAGCCTTCGAGGTGATGATCATGGCCGACACGCACGACGCCCGCACGCCCCAGCCGCACACGCCGCCGACGACCGGCCCCGGGGAGGCCGACGGAGGCGACGTGCTCGACATCATCGCCGATGTCGAGGGCCGGCTCGAGCGTCTGCGCAAAGTGTCGCGCGAGAGCGGCGCCGTGATGGACTCGATCCACCAGAAGCAGGCCGTGATCGCGCAGCAGCAGGCGGCGCTCGACAAGCGGGCCGCAGAACTTCAGGCCGCCGGGCACGCACTCGAACAGAAAACCGCCGCGCTCGATGAGCGCGAGAAGCACGTCGAATCGCTCTGCGAACTCGCCGACGGCGAGCGGCGCGAGATCGAGGCCGCGAAGCAGGCCCTCGCCCAGGACCGCACGACCCTCGAACGCGAAAAGCAGGATCTCGAAAAGCAGCAGAGCGACCTCCAGCGCCGCCAGGCGCATCTCGAGCGAGAGCAGGCGGAGATTGACTCGAACCGCGAGTCGCTCGAAACCGCGCGCGGGCAACTCAAGACCCAACTGGCCGAACTGGAGCAGCAGCGCGCCTCGCTCGAAACCGAGCACCGCGAGGCGATGCAGGCGGTCGAACGCCGCCTCGAGGAGATCACCCGGCAGCGCGATGAGCGGGCCGAATCGCTCACGCAGGAACTCGACGCGGCGAACAAGCAGGTCGCGGCGCTGAGCGAGCACCTCGAAGCGCAGCGGGCCGAGGCCGCGAGGATCGAGCAGTCGCGCCGCCAGGACGCCGAGCAGGCCGCGCTGCGCATCGACTCCCTCCAGGCCGATCTGGAGCAAGCGCAGAAGAACGCCGCCGCGCTCCAGGACGAACTGCAGCACTCCAAGGACGACCTCCAGAAGCGCTGCCGTCAACTCGAAGCCACCAAGAACAAACTCGTCGAACTCGGCCAGGCGCTCGACGCCCAGAGCGAGCAGATCGAGGCGGGAACCGCCGCCCTCGCCGCCCTCGAAGACCGCGATCGCCGCATTGCCGAACTCGAAGCGCAACTCGCCGGGGGCGGCGCGGGAGGCGGCGGAGAATCCGCCGGCGTCGATCCGGCCCAACTCGCGGCTCGCGATGAGCGCATCGCCCAACTCGAACGGGAGATCCAGGAACTTGAGGCCCGGGTGCAGGCGGCCGCACAGTCCGCCTCCGCCTCGGGCGAGTCCAGCGACGAAGAGATCGCCAGGCGCGACCAGGCGATCGAGCAACTCAGCGACCACATTCGCTCGCTGCAGCGCTCGCTCCAGGAAGCGCAGGCGGAGACCACGAAGCGCGCGGGCGAGGTCGAGCGCCTCAAGTCCGCCATCGGCGAACTCAAGTCGCGCCCCGCGGCCGGCGCCGGGTCATCGGGCCGCGACGATGAGTTCACCGCGCGCCGCCGCCAGCGCATCGAGCGCATGCGCCGGGCCATCCGCGAGCGCTCGCGCCGCCTCAACAAGGCCCGCGACGTCGTCAAGCAGCAGGCGCAGCAGGTGCGCGAGATCGAAGATGAGCGCCGCACCCTCGCCGACGTCCGCCGCAACCTCGAACTCGCCGAGCAGCGGATGATCCGGCGGTGGGCGCGCTCAAGCGTGGTGACGCACCTCTTCCTGCTCACGCTCACCATCGCGGTCCTCGGCGCGGTGAGTTACTTCGGCGTCATGACCTTCTGGCCGACCTCCTACACCGCCCGCGCGACGATCGAGGCCAAGGGCAAGCCGGGCTTCCCCCTCACCGAGACGCAGACGAACCTCTGGCAGACCGTTCACGAGCAGATGATCCTGAGCGAAGGCGTCGTGAAGGGCGTCGCCGAGCGCCTGCGGCAGCGCGGCTACACCGACCTCGCCGAACCGGAAACGCTCAACAGGTTCCTTGAGTCGAACCTCGTCCCCGCTTCGCCCAAACCCGGCACGATCACGCTCGAACTCACGACCGTCGGCCGCGACGAGGCGCAGCGCCTCCTCGAGACCTACTCGATCGGCCTGGTCAGCCTCTCGAACGGCGAGCGCGGCCGGCGAACCGACGGCGCGACGACGAATCTCTCCGTCCCGGCGACGGTCGATGCGCTGCCCGCGAAGGACAATCGCGTGCAGGTGGCGGGGATCGCCTTCGGCTCATCCGTCGCCGCCCTGCTGTTTCTCGGCGTGCCGCTGTACCTGAAACTGCGCCGCTCGGCCTCGGTCTTCAATGACGCCGACCTCGACGCTCCGATGATGGATGCAGGCCGCTGGGCGCAGATCAGCGCGGGCCACGCCGGCTCGACCGAGCACGTGATCAACTGAACGAGGGCGCCATGCATCGACCCGCTTTGGCGTCGATGCATGCCGGACGGCAAGGGCGCTCGTTCTCACTTGCCCGTTCACATCGATCTCCGCCCAGAGCGGCGGCGATCGATGCCACCCCCGCTCGCGCGGAGGGTGCCACTGC
This sequence comes from Vicinamibacteraceae bacterium, assembly GCA_011525805.1. Lineage (GTDB taxonomy): Bacteria > Planctomycetota > Phycisphaerae > Phycisphaerales > UBA5793 > UBA5793. The sequence continues at coordinate 2,184 of WYBR01000067.1, read as the reverse complement.
ACGCTCGCTGCTCTGAGCGAGAGTGCAGTGCGAAGGGCAAGGACGCTCGTCGGGCGCCACTGCACGCTCGCTGCTTCGAGCGAGAGTGCAGTGCGAAGGGGCAATGGCGATCCTCCGCACTGGCGCGTGGAGCTGGTCGCGCGGGCGTCGAGTCACATCAACGGCGATACGCGCACTCTCGCGCCTTGCGGCGCTCTCCGCGCGGCTTGTGCCTCTCCGCGGCCGCCGACGAACAGCGCCGCGGACTTTCGTCCGCGGCGCTGCGAAGGAGAGTGAGACTTGTCGGCCGCGCTCGCGCGGCGTCAGTTGGTGATGGGTCGCGGGTCGTCCTCGGGCTCTTCGCGGTAGAGGAAGCGACTCTCCAGTTCGCGCCGGATCTTGGCCAGCGCCTTGACCTGGATCTGCCGGACCCGCTCCTTGCCCACGCCGACGATCTGCCCGACCTGGCCGAGCGTGAGGCTGCGGTCCTGGTCCTGCGGGTCGGGCTCGCCGCCCTCGCCGATGCCGAAGCGGTGGCGGATGATCGACATCTCGACGTCGGTGAGGCCGCAGCGATTCTCGCGCACGATGTTCGCCACTTCCTCGGCGCAGTCCTGGTCGAGCATCTCGCGGCGCTCGTCGAACGGCCGCGCCGTCTCGAGTTCAGGCTCGAACTCGACGGGGAAGCGCTCGCGATGCCGGCTCGCCTTGACCCCGAGGCGGCTGAACGCCTTAAGGATCGACTGGCAGGCATACGTCGAGAACTTGAAGCCGTAGTCCGCGTTGAACTTCTCCGCCGAGCGCAGCAGGGCCATGTTGCCTTCGCTCACGAGGTCGGCGAACTCGAGATCGCGGATGCGCGTCCGCCGCGCCATGGCGATGACGAGGCCGACGTTGCTCTCGGCGATCTGCGTCCGCAGGTCCTCAACCTTGCGGTGCCACCGGAGCATCTCGCGGACCTGCTCGGCCGCGGGCTCGATCGAAGCGGGCCGGTCGCCCTTCATCCCCAGTTCCTCCTGGATCCGGCGGATCCGGAACTTGGCGTAGTTGAACTGGTGGAAGAGGACGCGCTCCTGCTTGCTCGAGAGACGCTTGATCTGACCGCTCGAAACCGACTGGTTCGGCGAGCGCGTCAGGCGGTCCATCAGCGGCTGGTACCAGGAGATGTCCGGCTTGGCGATCGTCTTCTCGTAGATGCGGATCTGCGCCTCGCGCTCGTGGAACGCGGGGCTGTCGATGAAGTCGATCGGCCGGCTGAGCAGTTCGGCGACGACGCGCGCCTCATCAGGCCGCAGGTCGGGCCGCGCCGTCGGCCGAGGCGCGCGAGCCGGCGCCTGCAGGCCGTCGTGGAACTGCATCTGCTCGAAAGGGGATCGGGTTGGAGTGTCGTTCTTTCGCATTCTTCAGTCCGCAGGTCGGGGCCGCACGGTTCTTCCCGGCGGTCGTGTCTCGGTTCGGCCCCGTGGGGGAGCGGCTGTCGGGCCGCGTCGGGACCGGTAAGACCTGCTCATCTATGTATGGAATATGACGCGCAAAGGTTCAAATGATTCTAAAAAACAGCCCGAATCCCCATATTTCCCCCCAATCCGGCGAGAAGTCAGGGTTTACCCTCCCCCTCATCGGCCAATCGGACCTCGGCAAGACAATTCCCCTGGCGATCCAGGAGGTGCCCATCGGCAGGGCTCCTGCCACATCCCAAACCGCCTCGAAAGGGGGATGGCGCGCCCGAGCCGTCGCACTGGTCAGAAGGGGTGGTGCCTCAAGCGGTGGCTGAGAATCTGGACGGACGTGCCCTTCCAGAGAGGGCCCCCGGGGGGGGAGTCGAGGGATTGGAGGTGCCGTTGTTCGACCCGCTTTGGGGGTCATGCACGCCGAGCGCGCAAGGGCGATCGATCGACGGTGCCATGCATTGACCCGCTCCGGGGTCAATGCATGGAGGCGGGCGGGGGCGCTCGTGGGGTGCCACTGCACGCTCGCGGCTCTGAGCGAGAGTGCAGTGCGAGGGGCAAGGGGCGCTCGTGGGGTGCCACTGCACGCTCGCGGCTTTGAGCGAGCGTGCAGTGCGAAGGGCAACGGCACTCGTGGGGTGCCACTGCACGCTCGCGGCTCTGAGCGAGAGTGCAGTGCGAGGGGCAAGGGCACTCGTGGGGTGCCACTGCACGCTCGCGGCTCTGAGCGAGAGTGCAGTGCGAGGGGCAAGGGCAC
>WYBR01000066.1 GCA_011525805.1 Vicinamibacteraceae bacterium | reverse complement strand
GTGTGTGAGCGGCTCCGGCCGGCCGGGATGAACCGGGCCTGTCGGCTCCGGCGACGCGGGCGGTCGATGCGCTTCGCTCGACGCCGCCGTCCGGCAACCCTATCCTTGGCTTCGCGTCGCGCAGGCCAAGGGCCTGCCGACTCCGGGGTGTAGCTCAGTTTGGTAGAGCGTTGCGTTCGGGACGCAAAGGCCGCAGGTTCAAATCCTGTCACCCCGATTCGCCAAAGGCGAATAGAGCAGGTGAAAAGTCGAGCAGGTGAGCAGGTGAAGGAGCCGATCCGCGCTCAAGCAGCGATTGCGGTCGGCGTCTTCGACACCTGCGGTCACCTGATCACCTGTTCTCCTGCTCATCCTCGCGCGGGAAGCCCCCGATGGCCTTCATGTTTGCGAAACGGCAAGTCTGCCGGCAGGCTCTGAACCGTGCAGCCTGAATCGACGGCCTCACGGAACGGCCTGGCAGATGTTCATTCAGGCTCGGACCAACGGTCATTGGCCGTGGAGCAGCCAGCGGCCCGCCGGTCGGCAGGCGGTCCTGCTCCACGGCCGCCTCGGCGCGCGAGATCTCGCGCCGTGACTGGCGGCTCTCCCCGGCGGGCCCATCCGGCCGCGAGAACGGGGTGGGTAGGAGAGAGCGACCCGGCCCGCTTGACCGACAACAGACAGGTCTGTATAGTCTGAGCATGAAGCGTTCGGGCGCAGAATCGGACGTGCGGCGGCGGATCGTGGAGACCGCCGACCGGCTGTTCTATGAGGCGGGCATTCGGGCCGTCGGGATCGATCGGATCATCGCCGAGGCCGGGGTCGCCAAGATGAGCCTCTACAAGCACTTTCCGTCGAAAGACGACCTGATCCTGGCCGTTCTCGAACACCGCGAACAGACGGTGCTGTCGTTCTTCGAGGAGCGCATGAGTCAGCACCGCAGGCGAATCAAGGATCCGCTCAGGGTCTTCTTCGCCGCCCTGCGCGACTGGGTCGAGACGCCCTCGTTTCGCGGGTGTGCCTTCATCAACGCCTCCGTGGAGCTGGCGGATCCCGAGCATCCAGGTTTCGCCTTTGCGCGGGGCCACAAGGAGCGATTCGGCCGCCTGCTGCGGGATTTGGCGCGGCAGGCGGCGGGCCGGAGGGGGGCCGCGGTCGCGCCGGCGATTCACCTGCTCGTCGAAGGAGCGATCGTGACGGCGGTGATGCAGGGCCGGCCTGATGCTGTGGAGGTCGCCCGCGACGCGGCCCTGAAACTCGCGAAAAGCACCCGGCCGGCGTGAACTCTTTTCCCGAAGCCTCGTATAGACAGACAGGTCTGTCTACACGACGGACCCCCCCCGGCTGCGGCCCATCGAGACGGACCACGTCGGAACGTCGAGCCGAAGCCCGTTCAAACCGAAAGGACATCCGAACATGCAACGAATCTCCTCCATCGATCCGGCAGCCGCCCGCGGCCGCACGAGGGAACTGCTCGACGCCGTGCAGCAGGCCTTCGGCATGGTCCCGAACGCCGTGCGCGTGATGGCGAACTCGCCGGTCGTGCTCGAGAGTTTCCTCGCCTTCAGCAAAGCGATGGGGGGCGCGAAGATCGGCCCGGCGCTCCACCACCAGGTGAAACTCACGACCAGCGAGACGAACGCCTGCGAGTACTGCGCGTCGATCCTCAGCTCCGTTGCCCCTTCGTCCGGTCTCTCCGCGGCCGACGTCCTCGCCGGCCGCACGGGCCGCTCCGACGACAGGCGCACCGACGCGGCGCTGGCGTTTGCCCGTGAGGTGCTGCAAAGCCGGGGCAAGGTGAGCCACCAGCGCCTCGCTGCCGTGCGGCAGGTCGGGTTGGGCGATGCCGAGATCGTCGAGATCGTCGCCAGCGTCGTTCTCGGCTGCTTCACCAACTTCCTCAACAACGTGGCCGAGACGGAACTCGACGTTCCCAGGGCCGAGCCGGTCATTGCCTCGACCTCGGCGTGCGCGAGCGGAGCCTGCGCGGCACACTGACCGGAGCGCAAGGCGTCCAGGCGTTCGGCTCGTGCCGGGCGCCCGGTCGTCTACGCGGCGGCTTGATTCATGGAGGATGCGATCATCGCCGTCCTCCACAATCCGGATGCACGAGGACACGCATCATGCGCCAGTTCGCCAGTGACATCGCGTTCACCCCAGCCGTGAAGGCCGCTCAGTCCAGCAGAGGCTCCCGCGCGGGCTATGCGCGGATGGAGCAGGGACGCGGCTGGAACACCGCCGTAACGGAGGAACTGGCGGCGTTTCTGTCCAACTTGGACATGTTCTACCTGGGCACCGCCAACGCTGAGGGTCAGCCGTACATCCAGTACCGCGGCGGATCGCCGGGCTTCCTGCGGGTGGTGGACGAGAGGACGCTGGGGTTTGCCGACTTCAGCGGCAATCGCCAGTACATCACGCTGGGCAACCTCTCCGAGAATCCGCGGGCGTTCATCTTTCTGATGGATTACGCGCGCGGTCGCCGCGTCAAGATCTGGGGGACCGCGCGTGTCGTGGAAGACGATGCGGCGCTGCTCGAGAAACTCCGCGACCCGGCGTATCCCGGGAACGCAGAGCGGGCGATCCTCTTCGAGATTGAGGCGTGGGATGTGAACTGCCCGCAGCACATCCACAACCGTTTCTCGCAGAGAGAGATGGCGCCGGTCATCGAGCGGCTGCAGTCCCGCATCGCCGAATTGCAGAACGAAGTGTCGCGCCTCAAAGGCAAGTGATCCTGTGGCGGCGCCTGTGCGTCCCGGGATCGCCCGCTTCGCGCGCCGCGCGACCGGCGCGGCGGCGCGCCCGACTGCACAGGCCGCTCGCGCCTACGCTCATCGGTGCCGCGCTCGCGGCTGGGTTTATCCGTCCCTGAGTGAGAGTCCGCATATGGCTTCGATCGACGAAATCGCCCCCGGCGTGCATCGCATCAGCATTCTCTTTCGAGAGATCAACCTGCAGTTCAATCACTTTCTCGTGGTCGATGAAGAGCCGCTGCTCTACCACACCGGCATGCGCCGCATGTTTCCGGAGGTGCTCGAAGCGGTGGGGCGGATCATCGATCCGGCCCGCCTGCGCTGGATCGGCTTCAGCCACTTCGAGGTCGATGAGTGCGGCTCGCTCAACGAGTGGCTCAAGGTCGCGCCGCACGCGCAGGCGGTGTCGGGCATGGTCGGGTCGATCGTGAACCTCAACGACTTCGCCGACCGGCCGCCGCGGGCGCTCCAGGCGGAGGAGACGTTCAGCACGGGGCGCTTTCGATTCCGATACCGACCCACGCCGCACCTGCCGCACGGCTGGGACGCGGGCGTGCTCTTCGAGGAGTCGCAGCGAATCCTCTTCTGCTCCGACCTCTTCACCCACAACGGCGAGGTGGAGCCGATCACCGAGTCCGACATCATCGGCCGGGCGCGACAGTCGCTTGTCGACTTTCAGGCGGGCCCGCTCATGGACTACATGCCCTATACGCCCAGGACGCGCCCGATGCTCGAAGGGCTGGCAGCGCTCAAGCCGCGCACGCTGGCGACGATGCACGGAAGTTCATTCACCGGCGATTGCGCCGGGGCGCTGCTGCAACTCGACGGCGTGATGAAGGAGATGCTCGGCGGCGGATGAATGCGGCGGATTCGAAGCGCGCTGCCGCGCCCGCTCGATCCGCTCCCGCCAGTCCATCTCCGCGTCGACAGTCATGCCCGAACTATCGCGGCGACTCCGGCGGTCCGCTTGATCGTGCTTGCGGAGTTGGGCGCCGAGAGTTCACCACGAAGGGCACGAAGACACGAAGAGGGGCACGAAGGCCAATGCAATTCGGGTTCAGCAGTCGGGCAACCAGGCCGCCTGAATCCATTTCGGTTCCTGTTTTTTGCCGGCATTGTGACTTTGTGTCTTCTGTGGTGAGAGTTCGCCTGCCAATCCACCAATGACGAGGAGCCTTCACGCGGTAAGAAAGATCATGTGCCAGCCGACGGCGAAGATGGCGACATCGACGAGCAGGTGGCTCAGCCACCCTGGCCAGACGGAGTCGAACTTCAGGTAGAGCCACGACCAGACGATCCCGCCGATGCACACGCCGATCGAGCCGAGCAGCGTGAGGCGCCAGTCGAACTGCAGGCCGAGCGCGAAGATGTGATGCACGGTGAAGAGCAGGCCCGACAGGATCACCGCCGGCCAGCGCGGCAGCAGCGCAGCGCAGTGATGAAAAACGAACCACCGCCACACATACTCCTCGAGCAATGAGTTGATGAAGCAGAGGTAGGCGGCAAGGCCGAGGTACTTCCACGCGACCGTCAGGCCGTTGCGCTCGGCCACGGCTCGGAGGGCGTCGGGGTCGATCCACGCCTCTCCCAGGACCATGTACGCGCCGACGATGATGCCGCTGATGAGCAGGCCGGAGGCGAGGCCCACGGCCAGTCCCTTCGCGCGCCATGGCGGCGACACGGCCGGCCGGCCGCGATCGACGAGCATGAGCCACGCCAGCGGGAGGATGAGAATCCACGCCTTGGAATTGAAGTAGATCGCCTGCCCCACCGGTCCCGGCATGAAGTGCATGGCCATGAGCACGCCGAGCGTCGGCGCCGGAACGAGCAGGGCGAGGGCGATGAGGCTGCGCGTTCGAGTGCTTGCGGTCGTGAGCGTCATGGGCGGAACCTTATTCGGAAACCAGCGGCGTCAAATCGTCGGCGCACAGGTGTCGCGGAGAAATCGACCCCACGCGCCGCGTGCGAAACACCATCCAACAATCCGGGCATGCAGCAAGCACTACAGAACGATCCGGCGCGGCACGGCATGACGGCCGAGGAGTTCCGCCGGGCCGGCCACGATCTTATCGATTGGATCGCCGCGTATCTGGAGGGTTGCGAGGAGTACCCTGTCCTGTCGCGCGCGGCCCCCGGTGAGGTGCGCCGCGGTGTCGAAGCCCCTCTGCCGCAGCGCGGCGAATCGTGGGAGGCGATGTGGCGCGACGTTGAGACGCTCATCATGCCCGGCCTCACCCACTGGCAGTCGCCCAACTTCTACGCCTACTTCCCCGCGAACGCATCCTATCCCGCGATCCTCGGCGAACTGCTGTCGGCGGGCCTGGGCGTCAACGGCATGCTGTGGTCGTGCAGCCCGGCCGCGACGGAACTTGAGATGTTCGTCCTCGACTGGCTCGTGGACCTGCTCGCGCTGCCCGCGCACTTCAAGGGGGCGGGGGTGATTCAGCACACCGCGTCGAGCGCTTCGCTCTGCGCCCTGCTCGCCGCCCGCGAGCAGGCGCTGGAGTGGCGCGGCAACGCCGTCGGTCTCGCCGGCGCAGGCGTGCGACTCACCGCTTACACTTCCGACCAGGCGCATTCGTCGATCGAGAAGGCGGTGATGATCGCGGGTCTGGGTCGCGAGAACGTGCGTCTCGTCAAGTCCGACGACGCCGGCGCGATGCTTCCCGCGCACCTTGAGCAACTCATCGACGCCGACCGTGCGGCCGGCTGCACGCCGTGCTTCATCAGCGCGACGATGGGAACGACGTCGTCGCTGGCGATGGACCCGCTGCGCGCGATCGGCGCGATCGCCGCCCGGGCGCGGGCGTGGTTCCACGTCGATGGCGCGATGGCGGGGACGGCGCTGGCGTGCCCCGAGTTTCGCGGCATCGCTGACGGCCTGGACCTGGCCGACTCGTTCTGCGTCAACCCGCACAAGTGGATGCTCACCAACTTCGACCTCGACGCGTTCTTTGTGCGCGAGCCGCAGCGTCTCGTGCGGACGCTCTCCATTCTGCCCGAGTACCTGCGGGCGGCGCAGTCGGATCAGGTGGTGAATTACCGCGACTGGCACATCCCGCTCGGCCGGCGCTTCCGGGCGCTGAAACTCTGGTTTGTGATCAGAAGTTACGGCGTCGAGGGGATTCGCGCGCACGTTCGCCGGCACGTCGCCCTGGCGACGCGGTTTGCGCATTGGGTCAACGAGGATGATCGCTTTGAACTCGCCGCGCCGCCGAGTCTGAATCTCGTCTGCTTCCGCCTCCGCGCCGGCGATGCGCCGAGCGAAGCGCTGCTGCGGCGGCTCAACGAGAGCGGGAAGATCCACCTGACGCACACGAAGTTGCAGGGCCGCTACGCGCTGCGGCTGTGCATCGGCTCGCCGCGCACGCAGGAGCGCCACGTCGAGGCGGCGTGGGCGCTCATCCAGCGCACGGCGGGTGAATGCTCGTCATGACCTGAACTCACCTCAACGGAGCGCCGCGATGCACTACACCATTGACGGATTGAAACTGAACTGCGAAACGCTCGGGCCGGAACGCGGCGAGCCGATTCTGCTCATTCACGGATTCCCCCTCAGCGGCGCAATGTGGCGGCCCCTCGGTGAACTGCTGCGCGATGAATGCCGCCTCATCATCCCCGACCTGCGCGGCTTCGGCGCCAGCGAGGCGAGCGATGACGCGTCGATGGCGCGCTATGCGGACGACTGCGCCGCGCTGCTCGACGCGGTGGGGGAGAGGCGGCCGGTCGCGGTGGCGGGGATGTCGATGGGCGGGTACATCGCTTTTGAGTTCTTTCGGCGCGCGCGAAAGCGCGTGGTGTCGCTCGTTCTTGTCGACACCCGGCCCGGCGCCGACGGCGAGGAAGCGCGCCGGGGGCGCTTCGCCACGGCTGAGAAGGTGCTGGCGCAGGGCAGCGCGGTCGTCGCCGACGCCATGGCGGAGAAACTATTCGCCCCCGGCGCCCCGGCCGATCTCAAGAAGCACTGGCGCGACGAGATGGCGGGCGCGAATCCTCGCGGCGTCGCGGCCGCGCTCAAGGCCATGGCTCACCGCGCCGACTCGACCCCCGACCTGAAACGCATCGACGTGCCCGCCCTCATCATCGTCGGCGAGCACGACGCGATCACACCCCCCGCCGAGTCCGAGGCGATGCACCGGGCGATTCGCGGCTCGACGCTCGAGACGATTCCCGACGCCGGGCACATGGCGCCGGTCGAGCAGCCGCGGATCGTCGCCGACGCATTGCGTCGGTTTCTCCCGTCGCGCTGAGCGGTCCGGCTCGCTTTGAGGGTGGCGCCCGGTTTGACTTGCGGCGTCCCTTCAGGCATGATTGCTCGCTTGAGAGCCGCTCGTTGCGCCGCCCGGACGCGGCGCGAGCAGGGAAACCGCATGGTCCAACTCCACGGCACATCGCACGCCGATCTTCCCGAGATGCCCGCGTCGCTCGAAAAGGCGGATCGCTGCGCCGACCTGCCGCATCGCCCGCGCGTGCTGCTGGGCAAGATGGGCCTCGACGGGCACGACCGCGGCGTGAAACTCATCGCCCGCGCCATGCGCGACAGCGGCATTCACGTGATCTACTCGGGGCTGTGGCAGACGCCGCGCTCGCTGGCGATTTCGGCGCGCGATGAGGACGTTGACTGCATTGCGGCGTCGATGATGAGCAACAGCCACCTCGTTCTCGTGCCGCGCCTTATGGAGGAGTGCCGCGCCGTCGGCCGGCCCGACATGATCGTCAACATCGGCGGCATCATCCCCCAGGCCGACGTGCAGATCATGATCGAAACCGGCGTGTGTGAAGTCCACCACACGGGCACGAGCATGGCGGACATCGTCGAATCGGTCCGGCGCGCCGCCCGGCCGCGCTCCGGGCCGGAGTGCTATGAGCACCCGACGGCCTCTCTCGCCCGCGCGCTGAGCCTGGCGCACGAAGGGCGCTGGAAGCCCGAGGCGGCCGCGCAGCGCCGGCCGGGCCGCGTCATCGGCATCACCGGCTCGCCCGGCGCGGGCAAGAGCACGCTGGTGGCCTCGCTGGCCGGAGAGTTCGTGCGGCGCGGCCTGGGCCGTCTCGCCGTCGTCGCCTTCGATCCGCAAAGCCCGATCACGCACGGCGCGCTGCTCGGCGACCGCCTGCGCGTCGACTTCAACACGCTCGACGAGAAGATCTTCTACCGCTCGCTCGCCATCACCGGCGAGGACTACGCCACGCTGCCACTGATCGTCGGCCTGATCGGCGCGGCCGGGTTCGACACGCTCTTCATCGAGACGGTCGGCGCGGGGCAGAACGACGTGGCGATCCGGCAGTACGTCGATCGGACGGCGGTCGTCCTCGTGCCGGGCATGGGTGATTCGATCCAGATGGACAAGGCGGGCCTGCTGGAGATCGGCGACCTGTTCGTGTGCAACAAGGCCGACTTCCCCGGCGAGGCGAACCTGGTGCGCGACCTGTTGGACGTGGCGCAGGGGCGGCCGATCTTCGAGACGATCGCGACGCGCGGCAAGGGCGCGCCGGAACTTCTCGAAGGCCTGCTCAAGGACTGAGCGCGGTCGGCGTTTGCACCTTCGGAGTGCGTCAGGTCGACAGGTTCAGCGCTTCGCGCCCGCGCGACCGGCGCATCCAGTTGATCGGCCGGTGAACCCATCTGCGCCGCACAAGCCACTTCTCAAAGCGGTACTTGCCCGGCAGGTCGATCATCAGGAATCCGAGCAGGAGCGTGAGCAAACCCTGTCCGGGCAGCGCGAGCATCGCCAGTCCGGCGAGCATGAGCACCGCTCCAGCGAGGTTCTTCGCGACAAGCATCGTCACCCGCACGACGGGATGGTGCCTGGCCCAGCGACCTGCGGGGCGCTTCGCGTGGGCGAAGTAGTCCGTCGGCACGCGCACGATGAGGATGGGGACGAGGAGCAGGCCCGCGAGAAAGATGAAGACTGACGCTGCGCCCAGCGACCACATCAGCGCTTCGTTGTCCTCCAGCCATTCGAGCATTCGGGATCGTCCCGCGCGTGCACCGCAGAGCCATGATATCGCGGCTCGCCGATGAAGTGCGCCGCGCGTGAAACTGGGCAAGGTTGCGATCGCCGATTCCGGTGGATTTCGCACAAATCTCATGATTTCGTCGCGACCGGTCCAATCGCGGCGACTCGTGGCGGTAGACTGGCTTCGTGAGCGCGCGATCGGGCGGGGATGCGATTCGATCCGTCGTCGCGCGTTTCATCCGGGCGCGATGTCCCCGCCCGGCCTGTCTTTTTGCCGGCGACCTGGCTGCCCGTCGTTGAGCGAAACCAGCGAGAGCAGGCGTCGCCGGCGCCAATTGAAGTTCCGCGGCGCTTCGGGCCGACGGATTCACGCAGACACTTCTGGGGCGGACGCTCCAGTCGTCGCGGCCGGGTCTCGTGCATCGGCCGCGCGTCCCCGACGGCACGAGATTGAGGAGACGAACCATGAAGTTGAACCGCCGCCACTGCCTGTGCCTCGTCGCGGCCATCATCGCGCCCGCCCCGATCCTGCAGGCGCAGGAGTCACCCGAGCCGATCGAGGGTCCCGTCGAAGCGACCTTCGGGTACGGACCGGGAACGACCGGCGAGGTCGTCTACAACCTCTCTTACACACCCGGCATCGCGTTTGCGTACGGCCAGGTCCCGCCCGGGTTTGCCGAAGATCTGCACCTCACGCGCTCGGGCAAACTCGTCTGTTTCACCATTTCCGTTTTCAACGCCTCCGCCAGCGTCGGGTTCGGCGGGCAGGTCGGCGTCTTCGTTCCCGTCGATGCCGTCGTCCAGTTCTACGACCAGGCGCCGCTTCTCGGAACCGGTTTCCCCAGCGGGAGTCTGCTGGCGGAGTATCACGTGCTGATCCCCGCGCCGACGAGCGCGTTCGGCACCGTCTGGACCATCACGACCGATCTCGCCACGCCGCTTCCCGTGCCGCAGGACCTCTGGGTTTTCGTGACGACGCCGGACGCCATCAATCCCGGCAAAGCCTCGAGTTACGCCGGGCCGGTGTTCCACCTCCCGCCCGTCGCTCCAGATGTTGGCTCGACAGCGCCGGGCATGTGGAGTGGGGCGCCCTTTCACCTTCCGACCCCGCGCGACTTCCGCCAGGCGATCACCATTCGTTTGGCCGAGGGAAGTGAACCGCCGACTGTTACCTGTGGCACGGCCGCGGTCCTCTGGTCGCCGAACCACGAGTTGTACGACATCAGCGCCTCGCTCTTCACAGTCGACGACCCCGACACGGCGCCGGAGGATCTCACGATTGACGTCATGGTCGTTTCCGACGAGCATGAGATTCCCGAGATCGGCGACGGCACGGGCAAGCACGCGCCGGACTTCAAAACCCAACTCGCCAGCGGCGCGGCGGGCTTCTTCCTTCGTTCCGAGCGGCAGGGGCAAGGCAACGGCCGGTGCTACCTCGCGATCGTGACGGCCAGCGACGGCGACAACGTCGTCACGCAGGTCTGCGTCCTCGCCGTCGCGCCTCACAGCGAGACGCCCGAGTCGCTGGCGCTCGTTCTCGACGAAGCGGAAGCGCGGGCCGCGGCGCTCCAGGCCGACATTGATCTCAACGGCATCGCGGGCCTCGATCTCAGTGCCCACGGTCTGTCGCAGCACGGCGTCGCCGACCCGCTGGGGCCGAAGCAGTAGACCGCGCCGGCGCGACCTCGACGCTCATCCAGGCCGGATGGTTCGCCCCTCACCCGCACAGGCTCACTGCGGGAGGGGGCGGCCATCCGGCCTCCTTGCGCCGCCCGGCTCTCGAACATGTCCGCGGCCGGCTCGACGCTCGCATGTCCTGTACGCGCGGCTCGGGGACAGGTACTCCGCCGGCCAACCCGGAATAATGAGAGTGTGGACTGCCGCGCGGGGCGCGTGCCGATCCCGCGCTGATCGAATCGCTCTGTCCGCGGGCCGGCCGGTTGACACGCGCAAGGTCGGCGCGACCGGCGCACGAAGGAGATGAGGCCATGACGATGATTCTGCTGATCGTGGGATTCGTGGCGGCGGGAGTGATCGTCGCCGGGGCGTTCAGACTTCAGCACGCGGCCCTGCGCGGTGGAGCGCTCTTTCTTGCTCTCGTCGTCTTCCTGACCTTCTTCGCCTTCAGTTCCATCCGCTACGTCGGCGAGGATGCAGTGGGGGTGGTGATCCGCAACTTCGGCTCGGACCTGCCGCAGGGATCGATCATCGCCACGCGCGGCGAGAAAGGGCCGCAGGCGTCGGTGCTCGGACCCGGCTGGCACTTCTGGCTCTGGCCCGGCATTTTCGACGTCGAGACCTCCCCGATCGTCGAGATCGCCAACGGCGAAGTCGGCCTGATCACCGCCAGCGACGGGCAGGCGCTGCCGGAGGGCGTGGCCTTCGCCGAGGAGTGGAGCGCGGATCGCTTCCGCGACATGCTCGATGCCGAGTACTTCCTGACGACCGGCAAGGGTTTCAAGGGGCCGCAGGCCGCCGTCCTCCGCCCCGGCAAGTACCGCATCAACCCGAAACTCTACCGGGTCGAGAAAGTGGCCGTCACCAACATCGAGAAGGCGACCGTCGGCGTCATCAAGTCGAACGTCGGCGACAAGGTGACGGAAGGGGACCGCACGCTCGTCCGCGAAGGCCAGCGAGGCATCTGGAACGTCCCGCTCATGCCCGACAAGGTCTACCTCAACACCAAGGCCTATGAAGTGACCGTCATCTCAACGCGCGAGCGCATTCTCCGCTACACCAAGGGGCACGCGGCCGGCGAGGAGACGGAGATCATGGTCCGCACGAGTGACGGTTTCACGTTCCCGGTGGACGTGCGCATCAAGTATTCGGTGCTCCCCGAGGATGCGCCGCTGGTTGTCTCGAAGGTCGGCGACGACCAGGAAGGGCTGCGCGACGTGCTCAACTCCGCCGTGCGCGCCATCTTCCGCAACAACGCCGAGGGCGTCAAGGCCCTCGACTACGTCCAGCAGCGCTCGCATCAGGAGCAGCAGTCGCTGGCGATGCTGAAAGAGGAGATGCGCAAGATCGGCGTCACGGTCTCGCAAGTGGCGATCGGGGACGTCGGCGATGAGCAGTCCCTCGGCACGCTGCTCAAGACCCAGATGGACCGCGAGATCGCGCTCCAGGAGCAGGAGACGTACCGCGAGCAGCAGCGGGCGGCCGAACAGAAAAAGGAATTGACGCGCACCGAGCAGGAAGCGGAGGAGGAGCGCCGCCTCGCCACCGCGAGTTACGAGGTTCAGATCGCCGAGCAGGAGAAGGAGCGCAAGATCATCGAGGCCAACGCCGAGGCGGAGGCGATCAAGATCAAGGCGGCCGCCCAGGCCGACGCCTTCCGCCTCGTGGCCGAGCAGATCGGCCAGGGCAACGCCGCCCTCGTCGAACTCCTCAAGATCGTCGGTGAGAGCGGGATCAACATCACGCCGCGCGTCATGGTCATCGGCGGCAACGGCGGCAACGGCGTTTCCGGCGCCGCTCCTTCCGCCGAAACCACCGCCCTCATCGGCACGATGCTCGACTCGATGATTGACAAGGAAAAAGACTGATTCCTCCGCCCGTGGGCCGATGCGCTAGAATCCTCCCGGCGCCGGCGCGGCGGGAACGCTGGCCCGAAGGGAGATCCTCATATGAATCGCCTCGGCAGGACACTCGCGGCTCTCGGATTGATCGGCGTCGCGTGCATCTCGGCGGCTCTGTTCGCCGGCTGCGAGACGCGGGTCATCCGCCGCGACGGGATCGGCTCGGAGAGTTCTCATCCGACGCAGTATGAGCCGTCGGGCAGCGATCCGTTGAGCAGGAAGGTCTGGGGCGATCCGGATCGCTAAGTGATCGGCCCGGCCGCGCGCCGGGCTGCAAGCGCGGAGAGAGCGCCATGGGACTCGAAGCCGTACTGCCCGAGGACAGTTTCCTGACGACGCGCCTGCGCGAGATCATCAATTGGGGGCGGCGCGGCAGCGTCTGGCCGCTGCCCTTCGCCACGGCGTGCTGCGGCATCGAACTCATGGCGACCGCGTCGAGCCGCTACGACCTCGCCCGCTTCGGCGCCGAGGTCATGCGATTCAGCCCGAGGCAGTCGGACCTTCTCATCGTCGCCGGGCGCGTCGCGATCAAGATGCTCCCCGTCCTCCAGCGCATCTACGTGCAGATGACCGAGCCCAAGTGGGTGATCTCGATGGGGGCGTGCGCCTCGACGGGCGGCGTCTTCGACACGTACGCCGTCGTGCAGGGCATCGACCAGTTCATTCCCGTTGACGTCTACGTGCCCGGCTGCCCGCCGCGGCCTGAGATGCTCCTCGAAGGCGTGATGGCGATTCAGCGGATCATCGACCGGGACGGCCTGCCGCCGAGCGGCCCTGACGGCCGGCGCGTGCCACTGCGCCTGGCCATCGAGCCGAATTACCAGCCGCGGCGCCAGCCCGTTCCCCTCACCGTCGGTCAGCACTGAGCCAGATGAGATTCGTGAGAGGGCGCCTCCGCGGCCATCGCCGCGCGGGCGCCTTCGCCCTTACCGGCCGAGCAGGAAGTAGAGCACCATGCCGAGCATCGGCAGCAGCAGGATGAGCAGGATCCACAGCAGTTTGTTCACGGCCGGCTTCGAGCCTCTCAGCACATCGACGATCGCGATGATGTCGAGAATGAAAACGATCAGGCCGACGAGGCCGTAGCCCGTCGAGAGTGCGAGTGTCAACATGTGCTGCTCCTGCACCTTTCGCGGGTTGTGCATGCCGCCGGATGATGGTAGTTCGACCGGAGGTCGGGAGGCCCAGAACGCGAGACGCACGTCCATCTGGATGCGCCTGCGACGACTGTTGCTGCCCGCGGGGCTGGCGGCGCCAGGCCTCGCGACGCCGGGCGACACCCCGCTATGCGGCGCGTGACGAACGCCGCCGCCGCGAGCCGCGCGAGGCGCCGGCCGCGCCGCTGCCCGTGGAGCGCCCGCCGCGCGGACGGCCTCGTCCGCCGCTCTGCGGCGAGCGCCGGCCTGAGCCGTTGGACGAGCCGTTCGACGAGCCGTTACGAGGCTGCCGCTGACCGGAACTGGGCGTCGGCGCCGTGTGGGTCAGGTCGCCGTGATCCTCATTCACATTCAGCGGCTGCTTGATGAGGCGTTCAATGGCGCGGAGGTCGCCGATCTCTTCGCTGTCGCAGAAGGAGACCGCCGAGCCGGAAGCGCCCGCGCGGGCCGTGCGGCCGATGCGATGCACGTAGGACTCTGGGAGGTTGGGGATGTCGAAGTTGACCACGTGGGTGATCTCCTCGACGTCGATGCCGCGCGAGGCGATGTCGGTGGCGACGAGGACGGAGGAGCGGCCGGACTTGAAGCCGTTGAGCGCGTGGGTGCGGGCGTTCTGACTCTTGTTGCCGTGGATGGCGACGGCGTGGATGCCGCCGCGCTGAAGGCTGCGAACGACTTTGTCCGCCCCGTGCTTGGTGCGGGTGAAGACGAGCGTGCGCTCCATCGCGCCGTCCTGCAGCAGGCGCTCGAGCAGCGCGGGCTTGTTGCTCCTGGTCACGTGGTAGACGGACTGCGATACCGTCACCGCCGTCGAGGCGACAGGGTCGGCCTCGATGAAGACCGGCTCGGAGAGCATGGTGTCGGCGAGGCGGCGAATCTCGCCGGGCATCGTCGCCGAGAAAAGCAGGCTCTGCCGCTTGGCAGGCACGCGCTCGATGATGCGGCGAATGTCGTGGATGAAGCCCATGTCGAGCATGCGGTCGGCTTCGTCAAGGACCAGAATCTCGATCGCACCCAGGTCGATGAAGCCCTGCTGCATGAGGTCGAGCAGGCGGCCGGGCGTGGCGATGAGCACATCGACTCCGGCGCGCAGGGCGCGGACCTGGTGATGCTGGCCCACGCCGCCGAAGATGACGGTGTGGCGCAACGAGAGATGGCGGCCGTAGACGGCGAAACTCTCGCCGATCTGCGAAGCGAGTTCGCGTGTGGGGCAGAGGATGAGGCAGCGCGGCCGGCGCGTCGGGCCCTGCCCGCGCTGTCCGTGGCTGCCGCGCCCGCGGTTCTGGGCGCCGCCGCCGTGCGAAGGGGCTGACGCCGCGAGCCGCTGGAGGATCGGCAGCGCAAAGGCGGCCGTCTTGCCGGTTCCGGTTCGGGCGCAGCCGAGCACGTCGCGGCCGGCGAGAACCTGGGGAATGGCTTGGGATTGGATGGGAGTGGGCGCGGCGTAGCCTTCGGCGGCAACGGCGCGAACGATGGGCTCAATGAGCCGCAGATCTGCAAACGTCATGTAGAGAGGTTCTCTGATTCCGGAGTGTTCGGGCTTCCGGTGCCCTTGAAACCGGAATGTCTTCGGATGCGGACGCATCCTCAAAAAGAAGCCACCGGCGTCGGTTGGTTGTCCAGTGACTTATCGGCACGAAGCCACTGGAAGATAGCAGTGATCGGTGAACAAATCCACCGTCCCGCGGACTCTCTCCGCGCGGAGCCACTATCCTCCAGCGTATGAATGAAGTGGCGGATGGAGTGGTCAGTCAGGTCGGCGTCTATCCCCTGCCGGGGTTCTATGAGCCTTTCGGGGCGATGAGCCACCTGCTTGGCGCCGTGGTGTTTCTCATCCTCGGCGTGATGCTGCTGCGGCGCGGGGCGGGCCGCGCATCTCGGTCGATCTCCCTCGGAATCTACGCGTTTTCGAGCGTGTTTCTGATGTCCATGAGCGGCATTTACCACATGATGGTCGATGGCGGCGCCGCCCACACCGTCATGTGCCGGCTCGATCACAGCGCCATCTTCATCCTCATCGCCGGAACCTTTACGCCCACGCACAGCATCCTCTTTCGGGGCTGGCGGCGATGGGCGCCCCTGGCCTTCATCTGGACCGGTGCGATTGCAGGGATAACCCTCAAGACCGTCTTCTTCGATTCCGTTCCGCAATGGCTGGGACTGGCGCTCTACCTCGGGCTGGGATGGGTCGGGGTCATCTCCGGGGTGATGATCTACCGTCGCTACGGCGCAGGGCTGATTGCGCCCCTCGCGTGCGGGGCCGTCGCCTACACCGCCGGCGGCATCGCCGATTTTCTCGGCTGGCCGATCCTCATTCCCCGCGTCATCGAAGGCCACGAGGTCTTCCACCTCGCCGTCCTCGCCGGCGCCATCAGCCATTGGCGCTTCATCTGGCGGTTTGCGGACGGCAAGGCTCAACCTCGCGTTGAATCGGTTGCCTCGCTGACGCGATTGAAACCGGCCGTGAGTCTACTGGTTCCACGCCCGACCTGCGCGATGCAGAGCGGCCTCACGGCAGAGGGCGCACCCAGATAGTGCGGAAGCGCATCCGGTTGCCGTGGTCCTGGAGCATGATCGGCCCGGGGTCAGCGCTCTCGGGACTGAGGTTGCCGCCGGTAACGCCCTTGAGTTCGACGCAGTCCTGCGTGAGAACGCCGTTGTGGAGCACGGTGATCGTCGCCGGCGCCAGGCGTTTCCCGTCGGCGTCGAACTTCGCCGCCCGGAAGATCACGTCGTAGGTCTGCCACTCGCCCGGCGGGCGCGACGCGTTCGCCAGCGGCGCGTACTGGCCGTAGATCGCGCTGCACTGCCCGTCGGGATACGTCTCGTTCTGGAATGAGTCGAGGATCTGGACTTCATAGCGTCCCTGGATGTACAGCCCGCTGTTGCCGCGCTCCTGTCCCTCGCCGTGGACCTCGACCGGCGTGGCGAACTCGAGATGGAACTGCGCATCGCCGAACGCTGCCTTGGAGATGAGCGAACCCGATCCCGGCTTGACGACCATCGCGTCGCCTTCGATGATCCACTCCGCGGCGCGGCCGCCGCCGTGCGTCCAGCCATCGAGACTCGTGCCGTCAAAGAGCACGACGGCGTCCGAGGGAGGCGAGCCTGCCTTGCCGGGCGTAACGACGGGCGGCTGAAGCCCGCCGCCGACCGGCCGCGCCGCCGCGCCGGCGAGCGCCAGCAGCGCAGCGCCAGTCACGGCCCCGAAACCGGCGCGACGGATCGCGCCGCTTGACTTCACGATGAACCCACCTCTGGCCATGTTCATGCTCCTTTGCTTTGCGAACGGTGCAGGCCCATTGCGATCGCGGCGCACGTCGACCACCATTGCCCCAGCGACAGGTTGCGCCGCAATCATACCTTGCCCACCCCACGGCGATGGGGCGCCCCGGCCCGCTCCCAGGGCCATCCCGTCTTCAGCAGCGGGCGATCTGCTCCCTCCCCCGGCTCCGCGGGGGAGGGCTGGGGTGGGGATTCTTCGGCGACTTGTGAAGCGATCGCGATCGAAGACGCCTCACCACGCCGCTGCCCCAACCCTGCCCCTCCCCCGCAAAGCCGAGGGAGGGGTTTGTACTTCGGCGCTTCCGGAAAATGCGATTGCCCCGGCCCGCTCCGCCCTCATCGTGCGGCCGGTGGCTACCACTCGACGCACACCGCCGTTGCATCGTCCGTGAGCAGTGAAGTCTCCGCGTGCGCCACGAGCGCGTCGAAGAGGGCCGCGATGGCGTCGCCCTTTTCATTTTGCGCCGCTCGCGCGGCCGACTCAATGCCAAACGGCGCCCCTTCGCCGCCCGCCCGCTGCTCCACGATCCCGTCGCTGACCACGAGTACGCGGGCGCCCGGGCGGAGCGGCTCGCTCGCCGCGACGTACTGCGCCTCGGCCAGAACTCCCGCAGGCGGGCCTCCGCCTTCCCGCAGCCGCTTGCTCGAACCGTCCGGCCACAGCAGCAGCGCCAGCCCGTGGCCCGCATCGGCGTAGGTGAGAAGTCGGCGGTCCGGATCGAAGACGCCGATCCAGAGCGTGATGAATCGATCCGCGCCCTGTCGCGAGGCGAGATAGGCGTTCAGTTCGCTGATCGCGCGGGCCGGATCCCCGTGCTGCCGCAGCGACGCGTGCAGGAACCCCTGCGCCGAGGTCATCAGGATGGAGGCGCCGATCCCCTTGCCGGAGACGTCGCCGAGGGCCAATGCGAGTCGGCCCTCGGGCAACTCAATGACGTCGAAGAAGTCGCCGCCGACCGTCGATGGCCCGGGACGGCACTCGCCGACGTAGCGGATCGGGCCAAGTGAACCTGTGCGCGGCGGAAGGATCCACCGGTGCGCCGCGCCCGCCGCGGCCAGTTCCGCGTCCACGCGCGCTTGCCGCCGCTCGAGGTCGCGCCGCTTGAGGTCCGCCAGCGCCAGCGACGCGAGGCGCCCCAGTCCGATGAGATAGTCGCACACGTCGTTCGAGAGCGTCTGTCCGGCTTCGCGATGATCGACGTACAGGAACCCTGTTACGTTCGGGCCCAGCAGCAGCGGCACGCAGATCGCCTCGCTGATCCCGAGGCGCATAACGCTGCGCGACGGCGCGACGCCGCCGCGCGGCCGGGTGAGGCGCACCGGCTCACCTTCCATCGCCCGATGAATGAGCGAACGACTCAGTCGGAGCCCGTCATCCGCGACGATCGCGCCCCGCTGCGCCACGACCTCGATCTCGTCATCTTGCGCGCCGGCATGCAGGCCGCGCAGCACGCCGAGATTCGCCACCGACGACACGGCCGACGCCGCGTCGAGCACGGCGTCCGCCAGCGCCGCATCGTCCTCGGCCAGGCGCAGCGACTCGGCGCACTTGAGCAGGACCGAAAGCCGCCGCGCCGCATCCGACTCGGCTCGAGCCGCGTCGAGGCGTGTGATCGCCGCATCCTCGCGGTTCGATCCCTCCGTCCGCCGCGCGCGGAGTCGCACCGTCGTCGTCAGGCTCTCTCGTGAGCGATCGAGGATGTGAAAGAGCCGGCCCGCGATCGCGATCACGTCGCCGTGATGCAACGGAACGCTGCGCCCGTGCGCGAGCCGCACGCCGTTGAGCCAGG
This sequence comes from Vicinamibacteraceae bacterium, assembly GCA_011525805.1. GTDB lineage: Bacteria > Planctomycetota > Phycisphaerae > Phycisphaerales > UBA5793 > UBA5793. Next base: position 8,046 of record WYBR01000066.1, on the reverse strand, counting down.
TTCCGTGGCGGCTGCCCAGGTCCGTCAGCCGCCACTCCGCGTCGCTCCGCGGAGGCGCGGAGTCGCCGCCCGCCGGCGGCGCCCCGATCCATTCAAGGAGGGCGTGGTCGCGGCTGGCGTGGCTGTCCTCGATCAGGATTTCGCTTGTGGCGCGCCGCCCGATGCGGTGAGGCCCAGGCGCATCGAGCGCCGCGTCCGGCCGCATCGATCCGTCCACGCATCGCAACAGCCAGCCGGAGGGTGTGTTGGTCATGAGGGACTCACATCCGGGGAAATGCATTCTGCAGCACTGAAAGGTAGGCAATGGGGATTCCTTACGCGCCATGTGGTGTTCGAGAGTTGTCTCGTGGGGAGCGGAGCAACCTAAGCGTCGCAGCCGGCGGCAGACGCGCCGGCTGCGAAGCGTACGATCAGGCCATGTGATTCAAGCGAACGCATGCGCGGGGCCGTCGGTCAGCGCGCCGTCGCGCTGTATCCGAGCAGATCCCCGGGTTCCGCCTGCCCCGGCATGAACATGCTTTGGTGCCAGAACACGTCTCCAACTTCCGTCAGGCCCGCAGGCGAGCCGCGGATTTCCTGCGCGGCTCCGGTGTCGGCCAGGCCGGGACCGAGGTCCTCTCTCGGAATCCCCACAAGGAGGTCACCGAAGGGGTCATTGTTGAATGAGGTTCGCGTGCCGGTCAGCGCCCAACCGAAGAGATCACCCGTTTCGCAGACGTCCAGGTAGCCGAGGACGTTCTGGTGAATGAACTTGTCATCCGTTCCGCTGATGCCTGGGGGGCCTCCGGGGAGGACGGACACAGCACCGGCGTCCGTGATGCTCCCGACATTCTCGTAGGGGATGCCGATCGCCAGGTCATCGAAGTTGTCGGCATTGAAGTTCCCCGCCGCCAGTTCATAACCGAACTGGTCTTCCGGCTCGCAGAGATCGAGCACGCTGGGCGAATCCTGGTGCCAGATGGCGTCGACCGGACCGGGTCCATCGGCGTCGCCGTAGACGACGTGTACGATCCCGTGGTTGGGCGGCAGACCCACCAGTTCCTCGCCCGGCGATCCAACCGCCAGATCGAAGAACGAGTCGCCATTGAAGCGTCCGGACGCGAGTGACCATCCCCACAGATCGCCGGCTTCGGAGACATCGAGGATGCCCGCAGTGTCCTGGAAGAGAATCTGGTCGCCCGCCGCGGCGATGCCGCCGACCGATCCGTAGAGGATGTTGACGGCGCCGGCGTCGGCGAGCGCTCCGATGGCTTCTCGCGGAACACCGACCGCGACGTCGTCGAAGGAGTCCCCGTCATAGTCGCCGGTGCTCAGCGAGAGTCCGAAGTTGTCGTTGGCTTCCGCGACGCCTTCGACGCCCGTCGAGTTCTGATGCCAGATGGCGTCGCCGGTCGCGCTCAGACCTCCGGCGCTGCCGTAGAGAATGTGGATGGCGCCGTGGTTGGCGGGAGCCGTGCCGACTTCTTCGCCGGGGACGCCGATGACGAGATCATCGCATCCGTTGTTGTCGAGATCTCCGACGGCGAGCGAATAGCCGAACTGATCGCCCGCATCGCACGACTCCACGATGCCGACGATGTTCTGATGCCAGATCTGCACTGCACCCGGTGTCAGGCCAGCAGGCGAACCGTAGTAGACGAACACGATGCCGTTGTCCGGCGACGTCACATCGTAGAAAGGAGCCGACACGGCCAGATCAGAATAGAGGTCACCGTTGAAGTTCCCCGTGGCCACGGCGAAACCGAAAGTCGAGCCCGGCTGCGGCGCTCCACCCCATGGACCCGGTTGAATGAAGATCGCGGGAAGAGTGAGTCCGCCAGGCGATCCGTAGAGCACGTTGACCAGGCCGATCTCGCCATCCTCGGCCGGCGCGCCGATCGCAACGTCGTTGAACCAGTCGCCGTTGAAGTCCTGGGCGAGACTCTGTGTCGTTCCGATCAGCAAAGGCAGACTCGCAATCGCAATGCACGTGCGAGCCCGGGCGCCCTGCGGCGCGCGAATGGCGATGTCGACGCAGTGCGCCGACGAATCGAGAGCGAAAGACCCATGGCCCGCGCCGTCAGGAAGCACGTTCCCGTGGTGATCGCGGCCCCGGCCGATCCCGTGTCGCACGGGCGGACTCTGTGTTGAGAAGTGTGCCATTTTTCGATGTGTCCTTTCATGGAGAGTTCAGACCGTCATGATGTGGAAAGACCTTTAGCACTGCTCCGGCGGGTGGCGAGCGGCACCAACCCGCCGGAGCCCGTTCCGCTAGCGGCGGGGAGGAGGCCACCACCACCAGCCAAGAACGCCAAGCGACCAAGCGAGGCTGAGGATTGACATGGGATGCTCCTTTCTACCTGGTTGAGTTGCCGTGCGTCGACTTTGCCGGACGTCGGGGTGAACCGGCGGACGCCCGAGCGGTTCTTTGAAGCCCGTCTCGCTCGGCTTCGCCGGGCTGCGGCAGCCGAAGCAATTCGGCGGTGCCACAGCGAATGGGTTGAGTCAGAACTGAATGGAGTGTGGTCATCACTTTGGCTCGCTTCGAGGGGTTTACGAATCACTCGGATTCGAGCTCATTGCGCCGTCTCTTGAGGAAGTCCGCAACTCGACCCCGGCTCGCCGCAACCGCCACTGCCGTGCAACACCTTGAAAGGAGAGGCTCTGCGTGATCGCATGGCGGACCGCTCTGTGCTGTCCGCTTGCAAACCGGAGGGTGATACGCGATAATCACCGGTGCTGCCGGGGGGTTGTTGCCTCCCGGGTCTCGGCCCTAATCGCCCTCGTCCCGCAGCGGTGAACCATGCCCGAGGCTGACCGTCAGATGCGGCTGCGTCGGATCTTCGACGAAGCCTGCCTGTTGAAGCCCGGAGAACGAGCGGGTTTCCTCGACGGCGCCTGCGTCGGAGCCGACGGCGACCTTCGATCGGAGATCGAGGCCCTTCTCCATCACCACGACGAACTCGGCGACTTCCTCGAAAGCGGCACCGCCGGCGACGTGTGGAAGAGCATGCACGAGGCGCACGGCGAGATGCGTCTCATCGGCCGCCGCATCGGCCACTTCAAGATCCGCCGACTCATCAACACGGGGGGGATGGGATCGGTCTTTGAAGCCGTGCAGGAGCGGCCGCGGCGCATCGTCGCGCTCAAGGTGATGAAATCGGGCATCGCCTCCCGGAGCGCTCTGCGGCGCTTTGAGTACGAGTCTCAGATTCTCGCGCGCCTGCGCCACCCTGGCGTCTGCCAGATCTTCGACGCCGGCGTCCACTACGACGAATCCGCGCCGGACGCGCAGGGCGTGCCTTACTTCGCGATGGAGTACATCCCCAACGCCCGCTCCATTACCGACTACGCGCGCGAGAAGGGCCTCTCGACGCGCCAGCGCCTCCAACTCTTCGCCGGCGTGTGCCAGGCCGTCCACCACGGCCACCAGAAGGGCATCATCCACCGCGATCTCAAGCCGAGCAACATTCTCGTGGACTCCGCCGGGCAGGCCAAGGTCATCGACTTCGGCGTGGCGCGATCGACCGACAGCGACCTCGCCCTCACCACGCTCCAGACCGACGTCGGGCAGTTGATCGGCACGCTGCAGTACATGAGTCCCGAGCAGTGCCAGGCCGATCCGCACGACCTCGACATCCGCAGCGACGTCTACGCGCTGGGGGTCATCCTCTACGAACTCGTCTGCGACCAACTGCCCTACGACGTGTCGGACGTCGGCGTGTTCGACGCGGCGCGTCTCGTCCGCGAGGCGCACCCCGCCCGGCCGAGCACCCTCAACCGCACCTTGCGCGGGGACGTCGAGACCATCGCGCTCAAGGCGCTCGAGAAGGACCGCCAGCGGCGCTACCAGTCCGCCGCCGACCTCGGGCACGACATCGAGCGCTACCTCCGCGACGAACCGATCGAGGCGCGCCCGCCGAGCGTCATGTACCAGTTCCGGACCTTCATCCGGCGGAACCGGGTGCTGTTCTGGTCCGGGGCCGCCGTCGCCGCCGCGCTCATCCTCGGCTTTTTCGGTACGACTGCCGGACTTGTCCGCGCCACCATCGAAGCCGGTCGCGCCAACGAGCAGACGCGCCAGACCGGCGCCATTCTCACCTTCTTCACCGACACGATCGGCTCCATCGATCCGAATCGACCCCATCGACGCGTCAAGACCATCGAAGACATGCTTGATTACTCGCGCGATTCGCTCGCGCGCGGCGGGCCCCGCTCTTTGTCGGACCCTCTCACCGATCCGGCCAAGGCCGCGATCGGCGAAGTCCTCGGAAATACGGCTCGAAGCATCGGGCGCTTCGATGACGCCGAGAATCTCCTCAAGGACGCGCTCGACCTCCGCGTGGCTCAGTTCGGCGCCGAGTCCGATGAGGCGATGCGGACGCTCTACCTCACCGCGCTCCTCCGGCGCGATCAGGGCCTCATCAGCGAGTCCGTGCAGATGCTCCGGACCGTCGTCGAGTTCAGGAAACGCCGGCGCGGACAACTCGATCCCTCCACCGTCGACGCCGAACTCATGCTCGCGCTCACGCTCCGCTACCGCGGCGACGTGCGCGAGCCGCTCGAAATCACCAGCGCGATGATGTCGCTGCTCAAGTCGCCGCAGGGCATCACCACCGACATGCGCCTTCGGATTGAGGGCAACCACGCCGTTTCGCTTCGCTCAGCCCGGCGCGCGGCCGAGGCGCGCGCCCTCCTCGAACCCCTCGTCGCTGAAGCGAGCCAGCGCCCGGCGTCGGCGCTCTACTTCACCCAGGTCCATCAGTTGGCGTGGATCTGCGCCGACCTCGACGACCTCGATAACGCCGCCGCCTACGCCGCCGAGGCCTGGCAGGGCAGGCGCAAGCACTTTGACGACGGCGCCCACCCGCGCGTCCTCAGCAGCCGGCGCCTCGCGGCGCTCATCCGCTATCGAGGCGGCGATGCGCAGGCCGCACTTGATGAACTTCAGGTCATCCGCACCGAACGCGGCAAGGCGGAGCGCACGTCCGGTTCCAGCACCGAGAGCCTCCTCACCCTCTGGGACATCACCTCCATCGCCGCCCGGAAAGGCGATCGCGCCGCGATGCTCCACGCCCAGGCCGACATCGATTCGCTGCTCAACGGACTCGACGCCAGCGAGTGGTCCGCCATCCTCCGCGCGGTCTCGCAAGTGCGCGCCGGCCAGTGCTCGATCGTGCTCAACGACCGCGGGCCGGCGCAGGAGGCGCTGGTGCAGGGCTACCTCACGCTCCGCGCTCTGCTCGGGGACCCGACCAACGCATTCCGCGTGCAGGCCCTGGCTGCCATGCTCGAGTTCTCGAGTCAGTTCGGCGGCGACGTGGAGGGCTTGCCCGACGACGCCCGGCGCGAACTCGAAGCCGCCCGCGCCGGCAACCTGCCCATCGACCCGACCGCCGACTTCTTCCCCGACTTCTGACCGCTTCGCGCGATCGACGCGCTCCGCCGATTTGGCCCGCCGTAGAATGCCCCGCTCCGCGGACGCATCGCGAGTTGAAGGAACGGCCCATGGCCCGCAGCGCAATCCAGCCCGAGCGCATCTCCGTCATCGGCGACGGCCAGATGGGCCTCGTCCTCGCCCTCGCGCTCGACGCCGGCGGCGCGCCGACGGCGCTCTGGGGCCACGACGCCGCCCACGTCGCCGACCTCGCCGCACGACGCGAGTCGCGCCGGCACCTCCCGGGCGTGCGCCTGCCCGAGCGCATCGCCATCACCGCCGACGAGGCCGAAGCGCTCGACGCCGCCGATCTCATCGTCTGCGCCGTCCCCACGCAGTACATCCGCGGCGTCTTCGCCCGCATCGCGCCGCATGTTCCGCCCCGCGCCGGGATCGTCAGCGCCGCCAAGGGCATCGAGAACGAAACGCTGCTCCGCCCGACCGCCGTCATCGCCGACGTCCTCGGCGATTCCTCGTCGCGCCCTTTTGCTGCGCTCTGCGGCCCGACGATCGCCGAAGAACTCGCCCGGCGCCTCCCCGCGACCATGGTCGCCGCCTCGCCGGCGCACGACTTCGCCGTCGCAGTCCAGTCCCTCTTCAGCACCGCCTGGCTGCGGATCTACACCGTCTCCGATCTCCTTGGCGTCGAACTCGCCGGCGCGACCAAAAACGTCATCGCCATCGCCGCCGGCATCGTCGATGGGCTTGAACTCGGCTACAACGCCAAGTCCGCCCTCCTTGCGCGCGGCCTCGCCGAGATCACCCGCCTCGGCGCCGCCCTCGGCGCTGCACCCGAGACTTTCTTCGGCATCGCCGGCGTCGGAGACCTCGCCACCACCTGCTTCAGCCCGCTCGGACGCAACCGCTCCTGCGGCGAAGCGATCGGTCGCGGCCGATCTCTCGACGACTACCTTCAATCGACTCAATCGGTCGTGGAGGGCGTGGCGACGACGAAGTCGGTGATGGCCTTGGCCCGTCGGCACGGCATCGAGATGCCCATCACCGCCGCGGTCCACGCGGTCCTCTTCGAGGGCCTCGATCCCCGCCGCGGCATCGCCCGCCTCATGGAACGCGAACCCAAGCCCGAACGCATCGGGTAATTCGCTCCGCCCGGTTCAGTCCCGGGCGGCCGCGCCCTGTGCTGAGCAGCGTTTTTCCGACTCGGCGACTGCTCGCTGTGGTCACGCAGGACGATCCGCCGCGCCGCACATCCTCAATCCCGTTCAAACGTCAGTCGCAGCACGGCTTGCTTGAGGAAGTGGACGTGCTGGTCGCCGGGGAGGGTGTTGGCTCCCTCGCCCAGGCGCTGCGCTTTGAGCAGCACGCCGTAGTTCGCCGTCGTCTGCTTCGCCCAGCCCGCGGCGAGCGTACCAAGCGCTTCGCTGTGCCCGAAACTCACCGGAGCGCCGACGGGCATCGGGACCGCGCGGATGGGGCCCGGCGGGTCAGGAATAATGTGCGGCGGCAGGTCCACCGACCCGAGTTCCCCCGTTTCGTAGTTGTTCGAGTTGAACAGGTCGCTCGTCGACGCCGTCGTCATCCGGTGGATTGTAATGAGTCCGGTGTCCGTGTCGTTGTCGTAATACCCCTCCTGATTCCACGCCACCGAGTCGCGCTTGAAGGCGACGATGATCTGCGCGTCGATGAGGTCGGTCCACTCAAAGCCGGGCGGCAACTCGAACGTACCCGGGAACTCGAACTTGAGGCGGGCGCGATATTCCACTTCATCACCGCCGTAGTCCTCGACGTTCTCGTGCCCGAGAGTGAGTTGCGCCGTCACTTCGCTGCTGTCGCTCCTCATGATGAGGTAGGATGTACAGGGCACGTCCAGGACGCGCACGTCAGGCGCGGCGTCGCCGTCGAGGACCATCTCTTCCATCTCGGCGGCCAGTTGGTTGTACGTCGCCGTCTCGAACTGCGTCATCTGGCCGGCGAGCAGGTCGTACTCACGGTCGGGGTCGGCCGTCAGGTCGAAGAACTCGTCGTAGACCCAGGTCATCTCGCCGTTGTCGTTCTGGATGTAGGCGACGAGGACGTAGGTCTGTCTGCCTTGATAGGTGATGAAGTGATCGACGGTGAACACGCCGGGAACGGCGGGATGGGCGACGGAGACGGCCGTGGGCCACTCGTCCACGAGGCGGTCGCGCATGTGGAGGTAGGCGGACATCTGCTCCACTGACATGTAGCCCTTGGTAAGGTCAACGGTCTCGCCGGCGGCGCCGAGGTCGTAGAACTCGTCGGCAGACATGTCGTCCAGTCCGACGCTTCCCGAGTTGCAGACGAGTTTGTAATGATCCCAGACGAAGGCGACGCGCCAGATATCAACCCACTTCGCAGGGGGAGGATCGTCGACCCAGACGCGGTTGCCGTAACTGGAGAGGCTGAATGCGCGGGGGTCGACGGGACTGCCGTAGCCGATGGAGTCGGCGAAGGAGATGCCGCGCCGGGGGAAGTCGCCATACTCGTTGTCCCGCTCGGAGGGGCTCGCCCCAACGATGTCGGCGATGGTGTCGAAGAAGTCCACGTGATTGATGAGGCGTGTGTCTTCGATCGGGTTTTGCGTGTTTCCAGGAACACCCTCTCCCATGACAAAGAGAGGCACCTTGATGCCGCCCTCGAAGGTGGAGTTC
>WYBR01000065.1 GCA_011525805.1 Vicinamibacteraceae bacterium | reverse complement strand
GCATTGCATACATCCAGCACCCCATGTGTGCGTTCTCCGAGCATCCCCTCGTTCACGGCGTCGAGTCGTAGAGCACGCCGAGGTTCAGGACGGCCGAGGCCGCAGACGATGCGTTGCTTGCCATGAGCCCATCGACCGAGTCGCCTGCGAGCGGATTGACGATCTGCTGGCCGTCGAGCCAGAACCACGTCTCGTTCTTGACGAGGTCGATCGACAAGGCGGTGGCCCCGGTGTCGCGCACGCTCAGGTGGCCGCGCTCTCCGAGTTTGGCGCCGATAGCGATGAGTTCATCGCCGGCGAACGCCAGCGCGATCGCCACCTGCTCGGCCGCCGTCACGGCCGTATCCTGCGCCGGGAGCACATCGCCTGCTCCGCCGGAGAAGGTGACGTTGTCGCCGACGACGTTGGTCACATCCACGTCGTAGCGCCGCCCGCCATCCCAGTAGATGTCGATCACATCCCCGATCTGCAGCGTCGTTCCCGCAAGGGTGAGTACGCCCGTGGTGTCGGTGCTGCGAGTCGAGAGCGTACCCGCCTCGGCGGCGGGCAGCGTGATCGGCCCCTGGCGAATGGAGCCGTCAGCGGTGCGCTGGAGCGTCGCCCCCAGCGGCGCGCCGCCGATCTCGCCGGAGAGTGACAGGGTACTGCTGGGCATCACGCACCTCCGATCCACGAGGGCGGCGTCGCCGAGTAGGCGACCTTGGCCGTCACCGAGACGGTGATGCCTTCCTCGAGCGGCTCGCTGCGACTGAAGGAACTGATCATGAAATCGGCCTGCAACCCTTCGCCTCCAGTGTCATCAAGGACCTGGACGCCGATGATGCCGTTACTCAGGTAGGCGTTGCGGATGGCGGTGAAGCCGGCGTCGGCGGTGTCCCACACCATCTCGAACTCGATGGTCGCGGACTTGAGTGTGGCGACATTCGCGCGCCAGCCCGCATTCGCCCGAGTGGTCAGGTCCGCCTCGGCGGCTTCGAGATTGAGCGTCACATCGCGGACATTGGTCAGTTCGAGCCACGCTCCGCCGGCGCCCTGGCCGTCCACCTTGTAGTTGAGGACGGCCTCCATGCCGAGTTTGAAGCCCATGGGTCACGGTCCTTTCGTCTACGTCCTCACCCTGTAGGTGACCGACACGACACTCGTGAATGCGCGCTGCTGATCGAGATGCTCAGCTGCAATCAGCGGATCGGTGGCCGTGATCAGCCACGCCGCTTCGGGCGCGCCCGCCAGTCGCTGGTGGCTCAGGTGCTCGGCGATCTCCTCAACCAGCGCGATGAGCGCATCGGCATCCGCGTCGCCGGCCACTTTCTTCTGCACACCCACATCGATCGTGCAATCCAGCCAGGAATCACGCCGGCCCGAGGCGGTCCGCGCCACGCTCCGCGGCACGACGGTCACATGGAGGTTCGCCAGATCCTCAAGTCCAACACTCGGCACGAAGTGGCGCTCGCCTGTGAAGGGCATCGAGAACGAAGTCCCGTTCAGGCTCGTCACCACGGCGTCGGCAATGGTCAGGATCGTGCTGCTCACAATTCCTCCGTCGCCACGTGCTTGGTGTGGATGCGCAGAGTCAACCGGTTCACGTCGCTGTAGCGCCAGGGCGATTCAGTGCCCGGCGCCATGACCTCGTAGGTGTACGTGGCGATCGAATCGGTCTCGATGATCCGATCGCCCGGCTGTGGCAAAGTCACTTCACTTGCGAGGACGAGATCGACGGCGCGGATAAGGAAGTCCCGCGATTCGATGCGCGTGAGCCCGCCCGCGTGGTCGTCCTGTTCGAAGACGGTGCGGCCGATGGTCGCTGACAACTCCACCTCGTCGCCGCCGCGCTGGTACGTCACCAGCCGCGTCAGGTGCTGGTGACGCTGATCTTCGAGCCATGACAATCCCTGGCTGAGCAAGTCGGTCATGATGCATCACACCGTTGAAAGCGCCGCGCCATCGTTGCACACCACACGCCAGGCGAGTGTGCCGTCGTTGTCGATGGCGTGCAGGCGGATCGAGTCGTTCACATCCGCCATCGTGATGGTGTTGTTGCCGGTCTGGTTGATCGCCGAGGCGACGGTGATCACGCAGGTTCCGCCGTCGGTCTTGATGAACAGGAGCAGTTCCTGACCCACGAAGGTCGGGATCGCCAGCGTGCGCGTCTCCGAGCCGGCGGTCACGATCGGCACATAGCCCGACTGCGCGACGGGAATCGCGCCGGCGTCCCCGGGATCGGGAATCGCGCCCGTCAAAGTGCTCTGGAGGCCGATGACGGAGTGGTCGACGAGCACGCGCGCCGTGGCATCGGTGTCCGCCGCGGCCCGTACGGTCTTGCCGAGGTAGGTGTTGCCCGTCGAAGTGGTCGTCAACGCGCCGGTCCCGGCCGTGCCGCCGACGGGATCGCCGTTGGCATCCCAGTAGACCGCGACCCCGGGGTCGATCGCGCCGGTCACCTTGACGATGTCGTAGATGCCGGCCACGCCAAGCGATCCGAGCGCGTTGGCCGCGATGGGCGTGCGCGCAAAGCCCGGCAGTGTGCTCTGCACCACCACCTGGCCGGCCGCCACGGCGCTGCCGGGGGTGTAGTCGATGGCGTTGCCCTGCGAGACGAAAGTTGCCTGTGTCATGTTCAAACTCCTGAATCACGTGTGCCGCGGAGAACTGATCACTCAGATTCCAGCCCCGATCACACTTCGCCCTTTGCCTTCACTCCACCACGCGGATCCTGCAGGTTCACGCCGAAGTCGTGGTAGCCGCGCATCTGGATGCCCAGCACGTTGAAGTCTGCCTCGGCCGTCTCGATCGTGGGGGATTCCTGTCCGTTGAGGAACGCGACCTCGATGACCGGCAGGTCGGCGGCATCGGCGAGCAGATACCACGCCTTGGTCGAGTTGCCGGTGTACTGCGCGTTGCTCAGGTAGCGACTGACCTCGACGCGGAACTTGCCCTGGTGCGGGTTGGACACCGGGTACTTCGTGCTCGCGGTCGTGTCGCGCAGTTCCATGCTCTTGAAGATCTGGGTGCCGATGGCGCTCAGCGCCGAGGGCACGAGGAGGATGGCGGGCATGACGCCGATGGGCTTGCCGTCGCCATCCACCTGGTCCATGAAGGCGACCTCGGCCTTGGTCAGCCCGTCGATGCTCAGCACCGTGTCGGCCCCACTGAGGAAGTTCTTATTGGCGACCTTGAAGAAGTCGGTGTTGGCCAGGAAGATCGTCCAGAACACATCGTTGATCTTCAGGCCCGATCCGCGACCCAACTTGCGCGGCACGGTGGTGATGGCGCCGAGGTCATCGTTGATGATGTCGCGGCGGTCAATGGCCAGCAGCAGGCCGTAGGTGTCGGCCTTGTTGGTGTACTGCTCCTCGCCGAGATTGCCGTGCTTGAGTTCGCCGCCAGGCGCGACGATCTCGTACTGGTCCTTGCCGACCAGCCGGTATGAGGTCACGGTCTTGAAATCGCTCACGTTGCGCACCGCAGTGATATTCCGCCAGGTGCGCTCGACGGAGAAGAAGCCTTCGAGGAGGAACTTGTTGGCGACGTTGCTCAGGATGCCGCCGACGTCGATCGTGCTCAGGCCCGCCTCGATGTTGGGGTTGAAGGCGAACTTGAGCACGTTGCGGCTGTCGCGGAAGTTGCGGCCGGTGTATCCGTTCGCCCACGCGGCTTCGAGGAGCAGTTCCTGAAGCCCGATGCCGCCGCGGAATCGCTTGGCGGCCAGGTCGAGCGCCTGCTCCTGGCAGTGCTTCTCGGGCTCATCGAGCCCGGCGGTGAGCATGCACGCTGCTTCGAGCACTTGGGTGCTCACATTCTGGTCGTGCACGTGGATCGCCGGGGCCTTGGGCCGGTTGGCGCGGAGGATCTCCAGTTCGGTGCGTGTGGAATCCCAGCCCTCGCGGATCGCCTTGGCCTCGATCTCATCGTGCTGACCGGCGCAGAGGCGGCGCACAGCGGAGATGCGAGTGGTTTCGGCCAGCGCCTGCGCCCGGATGTCCTCGACGGCATTGGCATTGGCATTGGCATTGGATGCATCGGCCTGCGTCTCAGGCTTGGCCTGTGTCGCCGTGTCGTTGGTCGTGGTGCCGTTGTCCTTGTTCTCACCGTCCATGATGTTCTCCTGAGTCGCAGCGATCGCCGCGACATTCACACTGGTCTTGCCATCCGCGCCCAAGTCCACGAAACTGATCTCGCCGAGTGTCGCCTTGCGGACGACATTGACCGGCCCGGCGAACTCCTGGCCGTTGACGTGTACCTTCTGCCCTTCACGGATGAACTCGAATTCCTCGACCGAAGCGCCCACCGACGCCTGCCACGGGAAACCGTTCTTCGATGAGGTGACGATCTCGCGCGCTGTCGGCGTGTCGCGTGAAACAAGTCCCGAGGCAATCAACTGCCCCTGCTCGATGCGGATCGCGTCGGTGTGGCCCACGCCCGAGGTCGGATCGTGGCTGAATCGGATCGGCCGCATCTGCGACGGAATGTTCAGTCCCGCCAGATCGAGGATGACGGCGTGCCGCCACCCGGCGACACGCATGGCGCCGCCGGTGTACGCCACCATCCTGAAACGCGGCAGCGCCGTGGCTCCTTCACCGGCCGCTGCCTCGATATCGATCTGCGCGGATGCGGTGATCTCGATCGCCTTTGGCGCGTTCTGCTCAGGCGGCGATGCGGCTGACCGCGTTGGCGTTTTGCTCTTGGCCATCGTCTTCGTCCTTGTCTGTGTCGTCGGGGTTGCCCGCGCTGGGCTGTGCCTGCGCCGGAGTCAGTCCCAGTTCCTTCATGAGTTCGATTTCGCGGGCCCGCTGGCGCAGTTCCTCTTCCCAGTCCCGCCCCTGGCGGGCGAACTCGGTCGCGAGTGTCGTGGTGTGATTGGCCAGTCGCGTGGCCTGCGCCGTCGCTTCCTTGGCAGGATCGACGTGCTCCATCCCGTCCCAGAACCAAGTGTGCGGCGTGGCGACACCAATCGCGCGCATCGACTGGGGCAGCAGGCCTTCGACGAGCACGGCTTCATCGAGCCACGCGCGGAGAATCCGATCGAGTACCGCCGTCTGGAGGTGGTTCTGCTCGACGCGGATCGACTTGTAGTAGGTCTGGTGGTCGAGCCGGCCGCTCGCGTAGTTGTACCCGCTGGAATTGCCGGCCGCGACGTTGAAGGGGATGTTCAGGCAACGCGCGATCTCGTTGAGGATTTCGCGCTTGAATTCGGCGTAAGTCGTCGCGGGCTGCTCGGCATGGACCTGACCCAACTTCCAGCCGCCAGGCAGGACGGTGGCCAGGCGCTTCTCGAGTTCGACGATGTCCATCGGTTCAAGGGATTCGGCCTCACCGTTGGGCGGGGCGTCGGTGTAGATCACCGCTGCGAAATCCGCAGCAGTCTCGGCAGCGGCGATGACGGCGAGCGTGTAGCGCCGCAACTGGGCAAAGAGCGGCAACGCGGGCGTGATGTCGGGGATACCTCGCCACTGGCCGGGCCGATCTACGCGGTAGTAGTGAACGACCGATGCGGCCGGCACGGTGTCGAACTCGCCGGAGAAGCCCCACATGCCGCCGTCGCCTGGATGCCGGCGCAGGACCGTGTAGGCGATCGGGTTGCCGAATGAACCGAACGTGATGCCGTCCGCTTCGCCGATCCGCAGCAGACGACCGGGCGGACTCGTCACCTGGTCGGGCTCGACGAGTCGCAGATCGAGTTGCACGGGCGCCTCGACGGCCGGGTTGTTGGTGAGAATGCCAAAGACCTCACCGCTCTCGGCCCGGGCCAGTCGCATGGTGCGCAACTTCTCGGGCAGGTCAATCGCCCGCGACCACTGCGCGAATGCCCTCTCGATGATCTCGTTGGCCATGGAGTCCTCCGTGAGCATCTGGAGGCGCGGCCCCGTGCCGATCGTGTCATTGGCCAGTGTGAGGACGATTCCCTTGGCATACGAGTTGTTCGCGACCTCGTAGCGGGCCCGGTTGCGCAGGATGCGCCGGACCTCGGGCGAGAGGGCCGCATTGGGTGACAGGCCGTCGGCGTTCGCCCAGTGGCGGCGGTTGTCGGTCGTGGTCTGCGCCGAGTCGAACTTGGCGCGCACGAACCGCAGCGGCGCTCGCGATGACGTGGACGGCGCCGGCGTCTTTCCGCTGAACAACGATGTCACGAATCGCTTGAGCATCATCACGCCGTACCCGGCGGCTCCAGTTGCACGAACTTCACCTTGAGCCCTTTGCCCCGGCTCGCCTTTTTGCTCTCGAGGTAGCGGTCGGCCTCGATCTGCTCGGCGAGGCCGTGCTGCTCGACGCTTCCCGAGTCGCCGCTCGCCTTGGCGGGGCCTTGGGCGCTTTGTTTGATCGCCTGCTCGATGTCGGACTCAGCCATCCCTTGTCCTCGTACATTTCGATGAGAACCTTCATGCGTTTGCGATAGCGCCGCTGCCGCTGGGCGTAGGTGTTCACCGCCGTGGAAACAGGCCGCCCTTCCAGGTGCGCCACCCACGCCTCCTGCACCGCGTCCTCACGGTCCAGCGCAGGGACGAAGCGCAACTCGATCACGAGTCGCGCGGGGTCATCCAGAGGTGGAAGTACATGGTTCATCCGTCAGGTACCGACGGATGAAACGCTCAGAGATTGCGGATGGGGATGGGCGGGCGCGAAGTCGTTACACGGGTAGAACTCTCTCAGCGACTTTCACGCATCCGGTTCACGCAATCTCACTGCCCATCGGACTTTGGCGGATGAGTTGATGACCCGTCATGTCATGCCGCACGAGGTGGCGCACCAACGGTTGACGTGTGCAAACCGCAAAGTCAACAGCACGGCGCGGGCCGAATCTCCGCACATTCGAGGAATGAAGAGGCCCGCCCTCGACGGAGAGGACGGGCCTATCGATGGGTGAACCCGGCGGCCGCTCGTGGTTCATCTCCGACGCGAGATGACGATGGGCCGCGCAACCGACGCGGGAGGATCAGTTCTCGACGACCGCGTCGAGGACATCGGAAAGGCACTCTTCGGGGCAGGTTCCCCGCATGGCGGCCTGGAACTTGATCGCGACTCCTCCGGCGTTGCCCGGGACTGCACGCGTGATCGTGGCGATGCCTCCACCATCGGCCAGGGCAACACCAACGACGCGGGCGAGTCGGTTGATGCCCGCGATGCCGAACGAAGCGCAGTAGCCTCGAAGTCCGCTGAAGGTCGAAGAGCCGGCATCGAAGCCGTAAACCACCACTACCTGCTCTCCCGGAAGGGCGCCGCCGATCGTCCACGTCGCCTGCTGGCCCGCGACGAGGTTATCGACGCTCAGCGAGAGGCATGCGCCGGAGACGCAACCCTGGTAGCGGGCGATGCGACTGTCGCCGCCCGTGGACTGGCCGAACGTGCCGCCGACGAAGAGCGAGTTGTTGAGGGATTGAAGCGCGTAAACCTGGCCGTCCATCCCGCTGCCGAGCCCGGACCACTCGGCCCCGTTCCACCTGGCGATCTTTGATGCCGGATTGGCGCCCGCCTCGAAGAAGTCGCCACCGACGTAGAGCGCCGGGCCGGCGCCGGTTCCGTCATCGAAGACGTTCAGGCCTCGCACCCAGTCGCTCACGCCCGGTTCGTTCGTGTTGATGTCGCGCAGTGCGGACCAGTTGGCGCCATCCCACTTGGCGATGCGATTGACTGCAAGAAAATCCCCGGTGAGCGTGAACTGGCCGCCGACGAAGAGTGCATCGCCGCCGCCGTCGTTGAAGACGGCCATGGCGCGGACGGGTTCATCCCTCAGTCCATTGCCCAGCGCGGACCAAGTGGAGCCGTTCCACTTCGCAATGCGGCTGGCCGGCGCCCCGCCCGCCTGGTCGAAGTCGCCTCCGACGTAGAGCGCTGCACCGCTGCCGTCGTCGTACGCGCCCAGAGCCCGCGCGGTGCTGTTGACGCCGACCGTGCCGCTGCCGAGCGCCGACCAGGTCTGAGTCTGAGGATTCCATCTCGCCACGCGGTTGACGGTCACGCCTCCTGCCGTCGTGAAGTTGCCTGCGGCGTAGAGCGCCGGCCCGTTCCCATCGTCATGGACGGCCAGTGCGTTGACGAGGTTGTTCATGCCGGTGCCCAGCGCCGACCAGGATGACCCGTTCCACTTGGCGATGCGGTTGAGGAGCAGGTTTCCATCGTCGGTGCGGACAAACTGCCCGCCGACATAGAGGGCGGGTCCGCCTCCGAGCCCGTCATCGAACACCGTCATGCACCAGACGGTGTTGTCGAGCCCGACTCCGAGGGGGGACCAGGTGTTGCCGTCCCACTTGGCGATGCGCTTGAGCGTCTGGCTGCCGCCCTGCTGAAAGAGGCCGCCGACATAGAGCGCTTCGCCACCGCCGTCGTCCCAGGTGGCGAACGAAGTGACGATGCTGTCGAGAGGCTGCCCGCTGAATGTACCCACCCACTCGGGCTGACAGGGCTGAGCGTGGGCGGCCGCCGCGCCGGCGGCCAGGACGGTGGCACAGAGCAGCCCAACCTTCATGCTGACGAAGCCCCGCGAACTGAAGGTACGTTGCGTTTGATGTCGGTTCATTGCCTCTCCTCCTGCTGTTGAGGTGTTGGATGTCGGGTGGGCATGCGGTCCGAACGCCGGAACGAAGCATCCCAAGCGACCTGAATGTCCACATTTTACCTGAGATTCATCTGGATGCAAGAGCATTTAGGTACATTTTATCTGTATTTTCTCAACTTTTTCACCCGCATGGGGTATACTTGGTGTGCCATGCCCTCCCGCAAGCCACTCAAGACCGATTCGCCCACCGCAAGCGCAAGCGGCCGCAGCGAGCCCCCGCGTCTCGACACCGAGATTCACGAGGTGCTCGAGAGCATGCGGCTGGCCTGCCAGGGGTTCATCGAGGCGGTCGCCCAGGCCATCGGGCAGAGTTCCGCCATGAGGAAAGCCACAGACCTCCAACGGGCCTTGGCCATCCCCGGCACCCTCGCGTGGCAGGTATTCCGGGTCGCGCACAGCCGCAATCTGATCGCCGCCGCGGACACGGTACCGGGCATGAAGGCGATCCGCCGCCTCGTCCGCGCCGCTGAGCAGCAGGGGGTGAGTCCGCAGTCCGTGGCGGAACTGACCCGCTCCGCCGCGCGGTTTGAGGATCTGGTTCGGGACGTCGCCGGCTCTCGCCGAACGTTCAACTCCCTTCTGACCGGACTCAACAGCGAGCCCGACCAGAAGGATGAACTCCAATACCGCCGCGCCGCTTTTGAGGCCAACAGCCATATCTGGGGAACGCAGGTCGGCACCAAACTCGTCACGCTTGTCTTCCATCCGTCGACGCCGGAGCGAGCCGACATGCTCGCCATCTCCGGCGCGGTCGACGTCTGCCGCATCCGCGGAGACGCCCCGATCGAACTCTGCAGCACGGCCGCCCATTCGGACTCTCTTCGCGACCTGCGGTCCGAATCCATCGTTTCACTGGGGCACCCGCTGACGTCCAACGACATCACCGCGCCGGGATGCACGCTGTTGACGGCGTTCGGCACGCAGCCGCTTCCGAAAGTGCACAGCCGCGTGAACGATCGGGGTCACCTTGTGGTCGAACTCGAAACCGAGGATGTCGGCCAGCGTCACGCCGTCACCGCGTTCGTCGCCGAGTTGTATCGCCCGGATGTGCCGCGGTATCGCGAGGAGGAGGAACCGACGCTCGGAGCGTCGGTGTTCATCAAGGCGCCGATCCGCACGCTCATCGTCGACCTGATCATCGCCGCCGGGACGCACGGGCCCATGCTGCCGGCGCCGCGGGGTTACGCGGTTGCGAACCCGCGCGGCGAACCGATTCTATTCGGTGGCGTACTCGACAAGCACCAGAAGGGGATTCTCGAGCACTGCAGCGTCGCTCACCTTGGACAGGGGCCGTACGTGCTCGACACCGCCGATGTGCCTTGCTATCCCCAGATGTTCCGCGAGGTGTGCAGGCAACTCGGCTGGGATTCTGACCTGTTCCACACCTTCCGCTGCCGCGTGGAGTACCCCATCATGCCTTCATCCGTCGTCGTGGGGTACGACTTGCCGCTCAGAACTCATTTGTAGGTGCCGCCCGCCAAACGTCCGCGCGATTCGTGATGCTTCATGGATGTTTCAGCCGGCATCTCAACCAACCGGACGCTGATTTGAGGACCTACGCGCTCCGTCGTCGTCATCCGTCTGCCGCAGTACCGACATTCCCGCCGCCGGCGGATCGCCCCACCGGGGATTTGGCGGGTGTTGATGACCTCGAAGTGGGCGCAGTCGCACCTTGGGCAGCGGATGCCGCCGATTCTCGGCCACCTCGGGAACATTGAACTAGGGTTCAACCTCGTTTCAGAGAGTGAGCAGTATGAACAAGCCCTACACGATCGGACAAATCGCCGCCCAGGCCGACGTGCCCACCTCGACGGTCCGGTACTACGAGCGCCGCGGTCTGCTGCGCTGCGAAGGGCGCACGCGCTCCAACTACCGGCAATATGGCGAGGCGACGCTCGAACGGCTGCGCTTCATCCGCTCGGCGCAGGCGGCGGGGTTCACGCTCGTCGATATCCGCTCGCTCCTGCGGTTCCGCGATGGCGACGCGGCGCCGTGCCGGCAGGTGCAGGAACTCATCGCCGCACGTCTCGATCGCGTTCGGCGGGAACTGGCACATCTCCACGAGGTCGAGCAACTTCTTCAGCGGTGGAGCCGCGTCTGCCGCAACGCCGAGCGCACCGGTCGCTGCGGTGTGCTGGAGCGCCTCGGACGGGCCGAGAAAGAACTTTCTGCAAATAGGAACGTTTTCCCTTGACCCTGAATCATGGTTCAAGGCGCATAATGCACGAAGAGTCAACCGTAAGCGTCTGACGACGCCGATTTCAACCCCCCGTTCAAGGAGTCGCACATGATGACCAGAAAGACCTTCATCACCCTGATCGCCACGACGATCGCAGCGACGAGTCTCGGCGCCATCGGCCTCGTCTCACAAACGCAGGATCGCCCCGACTGTCCCGGAAAGATCGTCTGTCCGATCACCGGCGAACTCGTCTGCCGCGACCGCTGCCCCGCCGTCGATCCGTCTCGCCCTGACTGCCCGGGACGGATCGAGTGCCCGCTCACGGGTGAACCCGTCTGTCGCGATCGCTGCCCGCTCGGCGAGCAGGCAACGGCGGACACGGAGACGGCGCTTCCCTCCTGCTGCCAGGGTCGCAACTGACTATCCGCCCATCGCCCCGGCGCCGTCTCCGGGGCCGGGGCGATTCTGCCGCTGCGGTCACAGGGACGGATCCAGCCCATGAAGATTCGCGTTCTCTATTTCGAGGGTTGTCCAAATCACCCGCCGGTCGTGGCGATGGCGCAGCGTCTGGTCGCCGAGCACGGACTCAGCGCGCGCGTTGAAGAGATTGAAGTCGGTCCCGACGAGGTTGAGGAGTACCGCTTCCTCGGCTCGCCGACCGTACAGGTGGACGGGGTGGACATCGAGCCGGCCGCGCGCGAACGCACGGACTTTGCGATGTCCTGCCGCGTTTACGACACGCCCGATGGTTGTCCGTCGGAGTCGATGCTGCGCGCGGCGCTGGGACTGGACGCGGCGGCGGGCGCTCAATCCGACGCGGTGCCCGTCGCCCCAAGCCCCAGGTCTCAAGCCCCGGACTCCGCCGTCGCGCCCATTGATCGCGCGGGTTTCGCCGCCGTCGGCGGATCAGTCGTCACCGCGGCGCTGTCAAGCGCCTGCTGCTGGATGCCGCTGCTGCTCATCGCCTTCGGGGCGTCGAGCGCCGAGGCGTCGGCGTTGTTCGAGCGCTGGCGGCCGGTCTTGATCATCGGCGCGGTGGTGATGCTCGGCCTGGGTTTCTATTTCGCCTACTTCCGCCGCGCCGCCTGCGCGGAAGGGTGTTGCGCGGCGCGGCCGCCGCGCGGCCGGCGCTGGCAGCGGGCGACGCTGTGGGCGTCGGCGGTCGTCGTCGCCGCCTTCATCTTCTTTCCCAGGTACGTCGGGCTCCTGCTCGACGCCGGTGCGGCCGATACGAGAAGCGCTGTCGGCGCTGAGGCAACCCAGCATGTCTTCACCGTGGAGGGCATGACGTGCGAAGGCTGCGCCGTCATACTCCGTCACGAACTGGCCGGACTTGAAGGCGTCATCGAGGCACAGGTGGACTACACGACGAAGACTGCGACGATTCGAACTGCTGACAACGACACGAATGATCGTGTCCTCAGTGCGGCGTCCCGCCTGGGATACGAGGCAACACTCCGTGACCGGTAAGGGCATTGCAGTTGGGCATCCTCAACCCCCCACCCGCTCCATCGTCGTCACCCTTCGCCCGCAGTGCCGACACTCCCGCCGCCTTCGGATCGCCCCGCCGGGGATGCGGCGGGTGTAGATCACTTCGAAGTGGCCGCACCCGCATCTCGGGCAGCGGATGCCGCGCGGCTCCGGATCGCGCTTCGGCTTGCTGGTCGATTCGCTCATCGGCGACCTCCCTGCAAGTCGGAGAGGCGGATGCGGCGGCGCGGGGCCGGCTGCACATCCGTGCCGTACAGCACCGCTCCCTGCATCGAGGCCGCGACGGCGCAGCCGACAAGGCAATCCAGCCAGTGGTTGTCGAGGCCGTCCACGCGGAGTTTCCACTCATCGACCGTCCGGCCGCGACCCTGCGTCTTGACGCGGTACTCGCTCGTGAGGTGCTCGGCGAGGAGTTGGTGGTTGGGCAGGCCATAGGCTGCAGACTGGAGGCCGGAGGCGCTGCCGACTCGGCCGGCTCGACCTCCAGCCTGCGGTCTCCAGCCTGCGGTCTTTCCAAACAGCGCCAGGCACCCTGGATCACCCATCGGCACCGCCAGGCGCGCCTGCACGAAGGACTTCCAGTAGTTCGTGTCGAACACGACGTGGCGCACAGCGCGCTTGCCCGTGATGACGGGGATGCGCCAGTTCAGGCCGACGCGGTCGCCGCGCTTGCGTTTGTACTCGCTGAAGGGGATGCTCGAAGCGCCGACGTACCGGCCGTGGCTGGGCATGACGAGGTTGGCATAGCGGCTCTGGCGGCAGAACTGGTAGACCACGTCCGACGACTGGCCCCAGTTGGCGTCGATCAGGCAGCGGTCGATGCGGACCATCGCGCCGTCGTCGCGTTTCCATTCCCGCCCGAGCATGGAGTCGGTGAGGCGCTCCAGGCCCGCGTAGACGGCCCCTTCGAGCCCGGCCCGAGGCGAGGCGGCCGCGAGTGTGCGGCGGATGTCGCGGAGCGTGAAGTACGGCTCTTTCTGATCCGGCTCGGTGCCATAGTCGATCACATTGCCCGTGAAGTCCTCCTCCCACGCGACCACAAGCCAGAAGAGCGCCTTCGCCTGCACGTCTATGAACATGGTGAGCAGCGATGAACCGATGGGCACCTCGGCTCGCTCGTGGCCGTTGACCTTGGCGATGATCTGCTCGGCGGTGAGCAGGTCTTCGTCGAGGGCCGTGCTCTCGGGCAATGGTTCGTTCTGATACTCCGCCCAGAACGCGGCCTCATCCTGGAGCCGCAGGTTCATCGCGTGCTGGACAGCGCTGAGTTCATCATGGTTGAACCGGTCCACCCACGCGACCTCGGCGCCCTCATCCATCTCGTCGCGACGCTGCCCGTAGAACTCCGTCGCGCGGGTGATGCCTTCATCGGCGCGCAGTCCCTCGGCCCGCAACCTCGCATACTCCGCCCACAACTGCTCGCGGGTCGGGAACGAATACACCATCTTCGTGCGTTGCCCCTGCCACTGCGGGTGCTTGTCGCGATCGAGGAGGCGGTCTGCCAGGTCGTCGGGGCGCACGACGGTGAGCGTCATGAGGCCGGCGATCTTGCGCCCCGGGCCGGCCAGGCCGAGGATCGCGCCGGCAAGGATGCGCTCGCGCGTGGCGCATTGGGATGGAGATCGAGCCGACTCGTCTGTTTGCGGATCGTCGATGAGCACGAGCGAGGGCCGCACGCTGCGGCCGTCGGGACGTTTGTATTTCATGCCGCGGATGCGGCCGGTGATCCCGGCGACGCGGATGATCCCGCCCGATGGCAGCGAACCGGGCACCGTCGGCAGCACAATCTCGTGCGCGGTCCATCCGATATGCGTCTGACGGCCTTCGAAGAGTTGTCCGGCGGCGCGCTGGTGGATGCCGTCGAGACAGTGGATCGGGAAGCACGCCTCAGCGAAGTCGTGCAGGAGCGCTTCGCTGTTCTCCAGTTCGGCCTTGATCGATTCGAGCATCTGGCCGGCGTGCTCTTCGTCGGAGCCGATGAGAGAGACGAACTCGCGGTGGCCATAGAGCAGCGCCCAGAGACAGGCGATCTCGCAGAGACTGGTCTTTCCCGAGCCGCGCGGCATGGCCATCGCGAAGAGGCCGCCTTCGAGGACTGCCTGCTCGATGCGCGCGATGACCTTGAGGTGATCGGGCGACCACGCCAGGTGGAAGGTCCGCGGGAAGTAGGTCTCGCAGAAGAGGCGGAAGTTGCGGCGGCAGGCTTCCTTGCGGCCCGCGTCGGCGATCTCGGGCAGGGCGTCGATGTTCCGGCCGGTGAAAGACTCAGGCAGGTGGCTGGTTCGCGCTGCGTCGGCATTCTCATCGAACGCATCATCTTCGGCGGCGTCTTCACCGGCCAGGCGCGCGTGCCGTTCGATCACGAGCCACGCGGTGTAGCGGAGCAGATCGACCGTCTTCCCATCGCCGATGCGATAGCCGGCACGGGTGCGGTGGCGATGCAGTTGCCGCTCGCTGATCACCTCGCCCAGCGGAGTTGAGTTGAGCAGGCGGCACAGTTCGGCCGGCTTGAGTTGGCGCGGGTCAATCGCCACGACCACCTCCGTTGGCGCTGGCGCTCTCAGCCATGTCGCGCACGAGCCACGCGGCGAAATGCACCAGGTTGATCGTGCCGTCGGCGTTGGTCGGGGCGCCGTCCTCGATGTCGCGCTCGATCATGGCCTCGGTGATCGGCCGGCCGCCGACGCGCGTCAACGTGCGCGCCGTGTCGGTCACCGATAGAGCGGCCGGGTTGAGGCCGCCCGGGCGGTCGGGCTGGTCTTCACGCGGCGTCGGCACGGTGGCCCTCCCTGGCCCACGGCGCGCCGGGCGCGCTCGATGCGAGGCAACGGGCCACCGGCGCACGCGGCCCGACGTGGGCGAACACGGCGCGATGTTCGGCCCTTCCTAGCAGATGCCTAGCACCCTTGGCGCGCCGGACGTCGAGGTTCCCCACATTGATCGGCACTTCCCCACAATCTGCGAAATGTGCCGGAATCCTCGGCGATTCGCCTTGCATTGTCGCGCTGCTCATGCCCTCATGTGTGCAATGCGAGGCGGAATGCACCGCCCGCCAACTAACGCGAAAGGACGCATCCGCATGACCACGCCAAACGCCAGCGAGACCGAACGAACCACCACGACGATGAGCCTTGACGACCTGCTCGCCCTGCCCAGCAACGACCTGTTCAACCGCATCAGCGAGATGGCCAAGGCGATGCCGGAGCACGAGAAGACGCTCAAGGCCCTGTACTTCGCCATTGACGAATACCAGACGCAATCGAAGT
>WYBR01000064.1 GCA_011525805.1 Vicinamibacteraceae bacterium | reverse complement strand
GCGTGACGCTGCAACTCGAAGACCCGATCTTCGCCGGCGCCGCGACGGCCAACCAGAACGGAGTCGCCACACTCACTCGCTTCATCCCCCCCGCCGCCCAGGGCCGCACCTTCCTCATTCAGGCGCTCGTCCAGAGCGAGTGCGCCATCAGCCAGTTGGTCGTGCATCGATTCGGGTGACGAGCCGCGCGTGTGAGCAAGCGGATGGGACTCCGAGGCCCGAGGCGATAGGCACTGGGCACTGGGGAGAGGCATCGAGACACGAGGGGTTGAATTGCTGCCCTCTCCTGGTCCTCCGGCCGGCGCTCCCCCGCTCTCGGCGTCGTCCGCCGCTGAACCAAGCGACCGGGGCTGGACTGTGACGCCACGCTCTGGCATCACGCGCGGCGCCGGCCGACTTCGACGTTGGTGAGGCGGTCGCGAGCGTCGGCGCGGCGATGGAGAAGAACCGCCGCTCAGGAGTCGCGAGTCAATTCTCGCCGACCGCGGCGAGGACCTCCGAGACCGCTTCCGGAAGCGGACGGGTGAGCAGATTGAGCCCGCCGGCGGCGTCCACGCTCAATTCGTAGAGCACGCCCGTAACCATGGGCTTGTAAACCGCCTCGCCCTGCGCCACGCGCACGCCATACTCAGCGGCGAGGGCGGGGTCATTGCACAGATCCCAGAACCGCTCCCAGAGTTTGCGCTCGAAGTCCACGGCCTGCTCCGGTCCGGCATATCCCGCGGGCGCCTGGCCGACCGCGTCGATGGGCAGCCCCTGGTCCGGCGCCATCTGCTCGGAGTAGACGCGGCGCAGGAGCACGACCGTCTGGCCGCGCAGCGGGTGGGCCGTCGCCACCGCTTCGTGATCAAACTTGACGACCAGGCCGTCGAAAAAGGCAATGTGGCCGGGAATGCGGAACGTGTGGCGGGCGACGGGCTTCTCTTCCGCGTCCAGTTCCACCATGAGCAGCGTCGTCTCGGCGGGAAGTCCTGAAGGTCCGGTTTTCTGCCCGGTCACGACGATCTGCGCCAGGCGCCGTTGCCGGGAGAGGCGCTCGATCATGGCTTCGAGGGCGGCCTGTTTGCGGGCCGACTCGACCAGCGCCTGCTCCAGTTCGCGCTCGCGCGAGGCGGTCATCTGCCGGTAGTGCCACCACGCGCCGCCCATCGCCGACGCCAGCATCGCCAGCGCCAGGATCAGCAGCGTGAGAGGAAGGGAAACGAGCGTGGAAAGACGCGGCATGGCGACCAATCCTATCGGCACAGTTGCAGACTCGTCCGCAGCCGGGTCGATACCACTTCCAATGTCGCGTCGCCGTGTTGGTCAGGTTGTTCGTGCCGGGTTGATGGGGCTGCTCTTCGCCGCCAGAACGCCAATCGCGTGGGCGCAAGGGGCGGACCCGACCGCACAGAACCCGCCCGAGGTGGACCTCGCCGGCGAACTCGCCTCGCGCATCGTCGATCGCTTCGACTTCAACGAGCCCGAAAACGCCGATCCGGTTCCGCTCTACTGGGTCCGCATCGCCGACCCGGGGTTTCCCGACTGGAACGACGCGACGCTCTTTCCTGAACTGGGGGAGGGCGCTTCCGAAGATCGCTGCGTGCGCCTGCCAACGCACGGCGGCCACGCCGGGCTGCGCCTTGTGGCGGGAGTGATTCCCGTCATTCCGGCGATCGACTACCACCTGCGGGTGCGGGTGCGCACGGACGGCCTGCGGCGCTCGCGCGCCCGGGTGGTCGCTTACTTCGTGGACGACGGGGGCCGGCGCGTGCCGGCCCCGGAAGGCTCTTCGCCGCTGATTGAGACGGGCGGCGAATGGCGCGAGACGCAAGTCGTTCTGCGCGGCCTTGATCCGGGATTGCCGCGGCGCAGCGCCGACGACTCGCCTGCGGGCGCGCCGGCGTGGATCCAGGTCGAGTTCCTCGTCGAGCAGCCCAGCGCCTGGACCGGCGCGGAGGCGGCCGGCCCCCGCGTTCTCCTCGAGGATGTGCGGGGAGCGGCCGCGTACTTTGACGACCTGACCGTCTGGCGCGTGCCGCGCATCGACCTCTCTTCGGCCGAGCCGACGGGCCTGTTCATTCACCCCGCCCGGCCGATGCTCGTCCTCCGCGCGCAGGACGTTGCCTCGGCGGAACTCGAAACCACGATCCGCACCTACAACCATCGGAGCGAACTCGTCGCGGAGCAGACGCTGCGCCTGAGCAACGACTGGCAGCCGGCCGCGTTTCGTCCCGACCTTCCGGCCCTGGGCTGGTATCGCACGATCGCGAATGTGAGCGAGGCGGGTCGGGAGATCGCGCGCACGTGGATCGACTACGCCTGGATGCCCGCACTGGAGCGCGAGGCGGAGCACCCGCGCTTCGAGGGCTTTGGCGTCGTCGCCGAGGACCTGCCGATTGAGGAGTGGAGCCCTCTGCCAGACCTGCTCGCCCGACTGGGCGCCGATTCCGTCTCGCTGCCTCTCTGGCCGGATGACCTGACGCGGCGCGGCATCCGCGGGCACCGCCTCGTCCTTGAACCGACCATCGCGCGGTTGAATCGCGACTCGCGCGGCGTTGCGCTCGTGCTCGGCGCGCTTCCCGCGGAACTCGCGGTTCAGGAGCACGCGAACCCGTCACTCGTCTACGAAGTGTTCGGGCAGGACGAAGACCGGGTGTGGCGCTACCTCGAGGAGTTTCAGGTGGCCTTCGGCCAGACCGTAAAGCGCTGGCAGTTCGGCCCGACCACGGCGTTCGGCTCCGGCCGGGCCGAGGCGCATCCGCAGCGGCTGGCGACGATCCGGCACCGCCTTGCGGCGCTGATTCCTTCGCCGCAGGCGCTGCTGCCGTGGTCGATTGACCGACCCGCGCAGGCGGCGATTCTTCACGAGGCGGCGCCGGACGCTCGCCGGCCCGCGGCCGAGGCGCTTTCGGCGCAGGTCTCCCGCGGACCGGTTCACTTCTCCGTCTTCGTGGGAAACGACCTTGCGCCGGAATCGCTGCCCGAGCACCTGTCGCCGTGGACGGAGGGCGGCCTGTCGAGCACGGTCGTGCTCGAAGCCGCGCCGGCCGAACTCTACGGCCTGGCGCACCGCGTGGATGACCTGGTCCGCCGGGCGATTCTGGCGCGCGAAGGCGGCGCCTCGGAACTGGCCATCGAGCGTCCGTGGCGGACCTCGCCCTTCTCCGCGAACACGACGTTCCCGGAGGCCCTGTTCCCCGCCTGGCGCACGGTCGCCTCGCACCTCGACGGGCGCGCGGCCCGCTCCCGCCTGGACCTCGGCCGAGACGTCACGGCCATCGTCTTCAGCGACGAGGAGGGCGAAGGGACGATCGCGGTGTGGCACGATTCGCCCGAGGTGGGCGTCGTCGCCGCCTCGATCTTTCTCGGCAATCATTCCATCCGGCTCACGGACGCCTTCGGCAACGCGGAGGAGATCCCCCTCGCCGACGGCGTGCACCAGATCCGGATCACGCGCAGCCCGCGCTTCATCGACGGCGCCGTGATCAACCTCGCGCTGCTGCGCTCGGGCTTTTCCGTTACACCGCGCTGGATCGAAGGCGCCGCGGCCGTTCACACCCACGAGATGATCCTCAAGAATCCGTGGAAGACGAGCATCGCCGGCACGCTGCGCATCGTCGAGCCCGCATCGTGGGACATCCGTCAGCGCATCCGGCCTTTTTCGATCGGCGGCGGCGAGGAAGTGCGCCTGCCGCTCATCTTCACCTACCCCGCCTACGAGACGGGCGGCGCCAAGCGCTTCGTCGTCGACATCGAACTCCAGAACATCTCGACCGGGGCCGTGCGCATGGAGTCGATCGTCGAACTGGGATTCCGTCGCGTCACGCTCACGCCCCACCACGAGTACATCATCACTCCCGACGGCCTGGAGGAACTCGTGGTCACGCTCGAGATCGCCAACAACTCCGACGCGCCGGTCTGGCTCTCGGCGATGGTTCTCGCGGAGGGCTACGGGCGGCTGGAACTCGACGTCGCCCAACTTGATCCCGGTGAGATGGCGGTGCGCGTCTTTCGGCTGCCCGATCCGGCGGCGCGGCTGCTCAATCCGCTGATGCGGGTCGGTTTGCGCGAGCGGGGCGGGCCGGGGCGATTCAACCTCCTCCTCGACGCGAAGCGCCCCGGACCGACCGGCGCGGCCGCCGGCCGCTGAGCACACCCGGCTCGGGCGACTCTTTCAAGCCCCCCGATCGCCTTCGCGGGCGACGTATCATCCTCGTGCGGCAGGCGCAGTCCCCCCGACCGCCGGGCGGCTGCCGCGCCACGTCAGGATGAGGATCGGGCGCATGACCTTCGACTGGATCGTTCAGGGCGGGCCGGTGATGTACCCGCTGCTGGCGTGCTCGCTCATCTCGGTGACGATCACGCTCGAACGGGCGCTCTTCTGGGCCCGCGAGCGGCGCAGCCGCGACCACGACCGCCTCGATCGCCTCGCCGATCTGATGGCGCAGGGGCGCATCGACGAGGCGCAGCGGTTGTCCGAAGGTTCGGACGATCCGGTGGCGCGCGTCGTTCGCTTTGCGCTGCTTCACCGGCACGAGTCGCTCGAGGCGGCGCTGCGGCTCGGCGCGGGCGAAGAGGTCCGCCGCATGGCGCGGTACCTCAAGATCCACGACACGATTGTGACGCTCGCGCCGCTCCTGGGCATTCTTGGAACGGTGCTGGGCATCATCACTTCCTTTGACGTCATGGGCGCCGGGGTGGACAATCCGGTCGCCGTTTCGGGCGGCATCGCCGAGGCGCTCATCACAACGGCGGCGGGGCTCGTCGTCGCCATGCTCTCGCTGATTCCCTACAACTACTTCTCCGCCCGCCTCGAGCGCGCGGTGAGTGAGATGGAGAGCCGCCTCACCGGCATGGAGATCATGTACCGCAAGGGGATGTCCCGCCATGCGACTTGAAACCGGCCTGACCCGACGCCGCCGCGCCCGCGTGGAGATGATCCCCCTCATCGACTGCATGTTCATTCTGCTCGTCTTCTTCATCTACTCGATGCTCAACATGACGATCCAGCGCGGCCTTCCGGTGAACCTGCCCTCGGGAGAGCGCGTCGAGCGGCTCGACGCCGAGTCCGCCGTCATCACCGTGTCCCGGGACGGGGCGATCTTTCTCGATCGCGAGCCGGTGACGCTCGGGTCGCTGGCGGAGCGCGTCGGCGCGAAGGTGGGAGGCGAGTCGAGCCCTCGCCTCGTTGTCAACGCCGACGCGGCGGCGGCGCATGGCGTGGTCTTCAGCGTCCTCGATGCGCTGCGCGGGCGCGGCTGGACAAACGTCGCCATTCTCTCGACGGAGCATGTGGAGCCGTGAGCCGCTCGCTCATCATCGCCGGCCTGGCCGCCTCTGTGCTGCACGTCGTGGTGCTCGGATCGCTGGAGGTGCGCCTCGCGTCCCATGGACCAAAGACGTCGCATGACCAGCCCATCGCGCTCACCATGACGTCGATCGCGCCGGAGCCTCCGCCCCTCGTCCCCGACACCGGCGAAGCGGACGATTCAGTGATCGAACCGGTCGACCAGGGCGAGTCGGCCGAAGCGATCAAGCCGCCCGACGCGGTTTCGCTCGCGGAGGAAAGGACTTTCGCCGCCGATGTCACCCCGGAGCCGACGACGCCGGCCGCGGCGCTCGATTCCGAGCCTTTGCAGGAGGCGCCGACGCAACCGGTCGCGGCGCCGCCAGTACCGCTGGCCGCCTCCGTCGAGGAGGCGGTGGAGGCAATCGTGGCCGCAGCCAAGGCGTATGTGATCGAATCGCCGCCGGAGTTCCTGCTGGCGCTGCTCGAGCAGTCGGCGAAGCGGGCGAGGTCGGCCTTGCCGCGCCGGGTCGCCGCTTCCGCGGCGCCCCCTCCTTCGTCGCCGGCGCTGCGCGGCTCGCGCGAGGAGCCCACCATCGAGCACCGGCCCAAGCCGCGCTACCCGGCCATCGCACGCCGCCGCGGCTACGAGGGTGAAGTCCTTCTGCTCGTACACGTGCAATCCGACGGCCGCGTCGGGGCCGTGACCATCACCCGGTCCTCCGGATACGACGTTCTCGATCGCGCTGCGGCTCGAACTGTGCGCGAGCAGTGGCGATTCCGCGCCGGGTCCATCGACGCGCGGCCGGCGGCCTTCTGGATTGAAGTTCCCATCGAGTTCCGCCTGACGGACTCGCAATGACTCCTCAACCTCGGCACTCTCGGCTCACCACGGCCGGAAAGGACCATCCCATGCGGCAAGCAACGACGATCACGCGGCGCTCATGGCGAGCGCGCGTTCTGGGCGCCGCGGCGCTGTTGGCCGTCGCGTTCACCGCCGGCGGCGCGGCCGACGACTGGACGCAGTTCCGCGGACCCAACCGCAACTGCACAACGACGGAGCGAGGGTGGATGGTGCAAGGCAAGACCGAGCCGATCTGGAAGCGCACCGTCGGCCTGGGATATTCCTCGATGTCCGTCGCCGACGGACGGCTGTTCACGATGGGCTACGACGTCGAGGCCGGCCTTGACGGCATCTACTGCCTCGACGCCCTCACCGGCGAGATCATCTGGGAGCATCACTACCCCGCCGAGCGATGGGATCGCTCGCACCGCGGCGGCACGCTCGTCACCCCCGGCGTGGACGGCGCCGACCTCTACTGCTCGAATCGCGAGGGGCGGTTCTTCCGCTTCGACGCCGCGACCGGCCGCATCCACTGGGAGAAGAACCTCAAGACGGAGTACGACCTGGAGTACCCGACGTGGGGACTCGCGGCTTCGCCCTTCATCCTTGACGACATGATCGTCATGAACGTCGGCAAGGTGATCGCGTTCGAGAAGGGAACCGGCAAGGAGATCTGGGCCACGCCGAAGAACTACGGCGACGCCTACTGCACCCCCGTGGATTTCGATCTCAAGGGCCGCCCCTGCTTCGCGGTCTTCAACCAGACGGGTCTCGTGATCCTTGATCGCAAGACGGGCGAGGAGGTGATGGTGCAGGAGTGGTCGAATCGGGCGAACGTCAACGCCGCGGCCCCGCTCATCCTCGGCGAGCGCGTTTTCATTTCCTCGGGCTACAACCGCGGCTGCGCGCTCGTGGACGTCTCGGGCGACGCACCGGTCGTGGCCTGGGAGAGCAAAGAGATGCGCAACCACATGGCCCCGAGCATCCACCAAGAGGGGCATCTCTACGGCTTCGACGAGGCGGTCTACAAGTGCCTCGACCTCGAGGGAAACGTGAAGTGGCAGCAGCGCGGCCTGGGCAAGGGCGCACACATCATGGCCGACGGCAAACTCATCCTCCTCACGGCCCAGGGCGAACTCGTCTTCATCGAGCCTGACCCCGCAGAGTACCGCGAGATCGCCCGCACCAAAGTCCTCGACGGAGGCGTCTACTGGACCTATCCGGTGCTGGCCAACGGACTGATCTATTGCCGCAACAGCAATGGCGACATCGTCTGCCTCGATCATCGATCCCCGAACTGAAACGCACCTGAGAACGCCGCACCGACCAGACGTCGCGCCGGCGTGGAGCAACGACATGAAGCCTCCCCATCGACCCGATCCTGTCTTTTCTCGACATTGCGGCCTTGCGTGCGCCGCATGGCTTTCCGTCGGCGCCTTCGCTGCCTCAGCGTCGGCGCAGGACTGGCCGCAGTGGCGCGGGCCGAGCCGCGACGGCATCTCCGCCGAAACCAACTGGTCCCCGAAGGGAGCCGAAGCGCCGCGCTGGACGCGCGCCGTCGGTCTCGGATACTCCTCGGTCGTCGTCGCCGGCGGTCGGCTCTACACCGCCGGCTGGGACGAGGGCAAGGAGCACGACGTCATCTGGTGCCTCGACGCCCGAAGCGGAGAAGAACTCTGGACGCACTCCTATCCCGCGGAGAAGTGGGCCAAGTACCACGGCGGCGGAACGAACTGCACTCCTTCCATCGAAGGTGATCGACTCTACGTCCTCAACCGCGAAGGGCGCCTGACGTGCTTCAATGCGGAGAGCGGCGGCGTGCACTGGGCGAAGAACATGGTCGCCGATCACGGCGCTTCAATACCCACCTGGGGCTTCGCCGCCTCTCCGCTCGTTCTCGACGACATGCTCGTCATCAACGTCGGAAGCGTCTTCTCGCTCGACAAGGCCGGTGGAGAAGTGAAGTGGAAGAGCCGCGACCTCGGCCACGCCTACTCCACGCCGTTGGATGCGACGTTTGACGGCCGGGCGTGCCTCGTCGTGTTCAACGGCGGCGGCGTGGCGGTTCTCGACCGCGCCGACGGCAATGTCCTCGCGACCCACGAATGGAAGACCTCCTATGACGTGAATGCCGCCACGCCCATCGTCATCGGCGATCGCATCTTCATCTCCTCCGGCTACAACCACGGCTGCGCGATGTTCCGCTTCGACGGAGAGAGCCTGTCGATGCTTTGGGAGAGCAAGGTGATGCGCACGCAGATGAGCGGCTGCGTCTACCTCGGCGGTCACCTTTACGGCTTCGACGACGCCGTTCTCAAGTGCATCGATCTCGAGGGCAATGAGAAGTGGCGCGAGCGGGGCCTGGGGCAGGGCGCCGTTTCCGCCGCGGGCGGCCGCATCATCGCCATCGGCGGCAAGGGTGATCTGGTAATTGTCGAGGCCGACCCCACGGCCTACCGCGAGCACTCCCGCGCCAAGGTGCTCGACGGCGGCGTCTGCTGGACCATGCCCGTCCTTGTTGACGGGCTGATCTACTGCCGCAACAGTCTCGGCACGCTCGTCTGCCGCGATCATCGGGTAGAGTGAAACGTCATCGAGGCATCAGGGGATTGAGTCATCAAGGCACTGAGGGATTGACGGATGCGAGACCGATTGCGTCTTTGCCTCCCCTTCTTCAGGACGTCACGACACCGGGGACCAACATGAATCGGTCGTTCACACTCCGCGCACTCTTTGTCCCGTTCCTCTTCGGCGCTGCGCTTTGCGCTCCGCTCAGCGCGATTGACGGTCCCGATGTCGCCGGCGGTGAGTGGTCGACATGGCGCGGACCGAATCGCAACGGCATTTCGCCCGACACCGAGTGGAGCATCGTTGGCGCCGCCGAGCCGCTCTGGAGCGCGAAAGTCGGCCTGGGCTACTCCGCCGTCGCGATCCACGCCGGCCGCGTCTACACCCTCGGCTTTGACGTCGAGAAGGACCGCGATGTGGTCACCTGCCTGAGCGAGGACACGGGCGAGGTGCTCTGGACGTATGAGTACCCGGCGCTCATTTTCAACAACGGGCACGAGGGGGGAACGCTCTCAACGCCCACCGTCGACGACGACCGCGTCTACGTGAAGGACCGCGAGGGCAAACTCTTCTGCCTCGACGCCGCGACCGGCGCTCTGCGCTGGAGCAAGGACCTCCGGGCGATCTACGGGCCGGAACTCGGCCTGTGGGGCTTTTCCTCCGCGCCGGTGATCGTGGACGACGCGGTCATCATCGACGCCGGCATGACGTTCAGTTTCGACAAGATGACCGGCGACCTGCGCTGGAAGAGCCGCGACTACGGCAACGGCTACTCGACGCCCGTCGAATTCGCGGCGCGGGGCCGGCGGTGGTTGGCCGTCATGAACGCCACGGGGCTGGTCATTCTCGATCCCGCCACGGGCGAGGAGAAGGCGCTGCACGAGTGGAAGACCTCTAACAACATCAACGCCGCGACCCCCGTGATCGTCGATGACCGCATCTTCATCTCCAGCGGCGCCAACCACGGCTGCGCCATGCTGCGCTGGACCGGCGAGCGTCTGGAGACGCTCTGGGAGAGCAAGGTGCTCAAGACGGCGATGAACGCGGCGGTCCTGTGGCAGGACCATCTCTATGGCTTTGACGACGGCGTGCTCAAGTGCATCGACCTCGACGGCAACGAGCAGTGGGCCGAGCGCGGCCTGGGCCTGGGCGCGATGATCGTCGCCAACGGTTTCCTTGTGGTCATGGACAAGGACGGCTCGCTCGTCATCGCCGACGCCGTTCCCGTCCGCTTCAACGAGGTCCATCGATTCAAGGTGCTCGACGGCGGGAAATACTGGACCACGCCCATCGTCACCGGCGGGCGCATCTATTGCCGCAA
The DNA here is from genome assembly GCA_011525805.1 of Vicinamibacteraceae bacterium. Classification (GTDB taxonomy): domain Bacteria; phylum Planctomycetota; class Phycisphaerae; order Phycisphaerales; family UBA5793; genus UBA5793. The sequence goes on along the minus strand of WYBR01000064.1, from coordinate 27,741 downwards.
CAGCCTCGGCGATCTCGTCTGCCTCGATCACCGCAAGGCGGCTGCGGCGAGTGCTCCCAAGGGCTAACCTTGACCCGCCGCCGTGATGCGGCCGCTCAGACGCTTCGTCCCCAAGTGCATTAATCTGAGAAGGACCGCCATGATCGAACGACTTCTGACCGCGGCGTTGCTCTTCGGCGGCGCCTTCACCAGCGCGTCCAGCGCCGCGCAGGATCCACCGCCGCAAGACCCGGCCGACCCGGCGGAGGCGCCGCCTCCGGCAGAGGAGCCCGCGGAAGCGCCGCCCGCCCAGGCCGAGCCGGCGGCGCCCGCCCCCGTGGCGCGCTACGAGCCGACGATTGTGACCGCCCGCAAGTGGGAGGAGACACCGCAGGACGTCCCGCAGAGCCTGCGCGTGATGGGCGAAACCGCGCTGCGCGACGCGGGCATCCGCTCGATGCGCGAGGCGTCCTTCCTCGTTCCCAATCTCTTCATCAACGAGTTCACGTCGCGTCGCCTGACTTTTCCGACGATCCGCGGCGTCGGCTCGGGCGTGGGCGATCCGGCGGTCACAACGTACATCGACGGCGTGCCCCAACTGACGATCAACAGCACGAACCTGCCCATGCTCGACGTGGAGCGTATCGAGTTCCTCCGCGGGCCGCAAGGCACGCTCTACGGCCGCAACTCGATCGGCGGGCTGATTCACATCCTCACGAAGCGTCCGGGCGACTCGCTTGAGTTCCGCGGCGGGGGAACCTTCGGCAACTACGACCTCCAGGAGTACGAACTCGGCGCCAGCGGCCCGCTGGTGGCTGACGAACTCTTCTTCAGCCTCGCCGGATTGCACTCCAGCCGCGACGGCTACACGTTCAACACGTTCACCGGCAATGACGTGGACGACCGCGATTCACTCTTCGGGCGCGGGCAACTGCTCTGGACGCCCGACGAGCGATCCGAAATCCGCCTCACGTTCCACGGCGAGAAGTCGCGTGACGGCGGCTTCGCGCTTTCCGAACTCACCGGCCTGCGCCGCCAGCCCCACCGCATCAACCAGGACTTCGAAGGCGTCGCCCACCGCGACCTCCTCGGCACGTCGCTTACGTGGAACTACTTCGGCGACGAGGTTGATTTCGTCTCCATCTCGGGCTTCCAGGACTGGGACGTCTTCGAGACCTCGGACTTCGACTTCTCCTTCATCGACGGGATCCGCCGGCGGACGGAGGAGTCGCAGCAGTACTTCAGCCAGGAGTTTCGCCTCTCCTCCTCGGAGGACCGGCCCGTCGACCTGGGCGAGGGCGCACAACTCAAGTGGCTTGGCGGGCTGAGCTTCTTCGTCTCCGACTCCGATCGCCTCGCCGCCAACAACTTCCGCCCCGGCGGCGCCGGCATTCTCTTCCCGCCGGGGCAGGTCGGCCTCGACACCCAGTGGGGCGACTTCGAGGACTTCAGCATCGCCCCGTTCGGCCAGGTCACGCTGATCCTCGACGAGAGGCTCGAACTCACCGGAGGGTTGCGCTACGACTTCGAGCACAAGGAGGGGACCGTCAACCACACCTTCGAGACGGGCGGCTTCACCGTCCTCTCGACGCGCACGAGCCTCGACCGCGACTTCGACGCCGTGGTGCCCAAGTTGAGCGCCGCATACCACTTCTCCGACAACGTGATGGCGTACGGCCTTGCGGCGATGGGCTTCAAGGCGGGCGGGTTCAACCTCAACGCGCCCACCGGCCGCCTCTCGTTCGACCAGGAGACGAGTTGGACCTACGAGGTGGGCGTCAAGAGCACCTTTCTTGACGAGCGCCTCGCCGTCAATGCGTCGCTTTTCCACATCGACTGGGACGACCTGCAACTGTCGCTCTTCGACGCGATGACGGGTGGATACATCGCCAACGCGGCCTCGGCGACGAGCCGCGGATTCGAGATCGAACTGGGGGTGCGCCCCGCGGAGGGGTGGGACCTCTTTGCGGGTCTGGGCTTTACCGACGCCCAGTTCGATCACTTCGTCGACCCGTTCGGAACGAACGTGAGCGGGCGGAGCCTCGCGTTCGTCCCGGAGCGCACGTGGAACTTCGGCGCGCAGTACACCGGGCGTCTGTGCGAGAGCGCGACGTGGTACGTCCGGGGCGAGTACGTCGGCGTGGGGACCTACTATTACGACGCGGGCAACCGGGCCGGCGAGCAGTTTGAACTCGCGAACTTCCGCGTCGGTGTGCGCAGCCGCAACGTCAGCGTCGAAGGCTGGGTGCGCAACGCCTTTGAGCAGGACTATGTGCTCGTCGCTTTCCAGCCCAGCCCGGTGGACCCGAGCGTCTTCGTCGGCGAGAGCGGCGCGCCGCAGACTTTTGGCGTGTCGGTGAACATCACCTTCTGACCGCATCCCGGCGCGACTTGGGCGGTATCGACGAGCGTGATCGGAGGATGGACATGAGACGACAGCGGAGTGCAACCCTGCGGCCCTTGCGGCTCACCGCGGCGCTTGGCGCCGTGCTCGCGCTGGCCGCCCACGCGGCGGCGGAGGATTGGCCGCGCTGGCGCGGGCCCAACCAGAACGGCAGTTCGGATGAGCGCGGCCTGCCCGATCAGATCAGCCTCGCCGCACCGAACCTCGCGTGGTCGCACCCGATCTCCGGGCGCGGCACGCCCGTCATTCACAACGGCCGGGTTTTCGCCCTCGGCTACGAGGGCACCGGGCCGGACCTCCAGGAGGTGCTCGTCTGCTTCGATGAACGAACGGGACAGATTCGCTGGAAGGCCGGCGCCAACGACTTCGTCAGCGACGTCATCTACAACCGCTACTCCATCGGCGCGCCGACCGTTGATCCTGAGACGGGCAACGTCTACTGGACCACCCACGCCGGCCTCTTCTCCTGCTACAGCCGCGACGGCGATTTGCTCTGGCAGCACTCGATGATGGACGAGTTCGGCCGCCTCACCTATCCCAACGGGCGCACCGGCGCGCCCGTCATCGACGATGAGTTCGTCATCGTGCGCGGCATGACCTCCGGCTGGGGCAAGGACGGCCCGGCCCGCGACCGCTTCCACGGCTTCGACAAGAAGACGGGCGAACTCATCTGGGCGTCCAGCCCCTGCGGACCGCCCAAGGACAATCCCTACTCGCATCCCGTTCTCGAATGGCGCGGCGGCCGGCGCCTGCTCTACGCCGGCACCGGCGGCGGGCACGTCGTCTGCGTGGACGCCCGCACCGGCGATCCCGTGTGGCGCCTGCCCATCACCGTCGGCGGCGTCTGCGCCTCGACGGTGCTTTACGGCGACACGCTCATCGCCGTTCACGGCACCGAGAATCTCGACTCCTCCGAAGGCGGGCGCATGCTCGCCATCCGACTCGGCGCTGCACCGGAGGCCGGCAAGCCGGGCCCGCTCGATATCGGCGTTGAGCGTGAGGCGTGGCGCAACGGGCTCAATTCGTTCAGCAGTTCGCCGGTGCTCGTCGGCAATCGCATCTACCTTACCAACTACACGGGCGAACTCAACGCGGTGGACGCCGGCACCGGGCGCATCCTGTGGACGGAGAAACTCGCCGCGGCGCAGATTCACGCCTCTCCCGCCGCCGGCGACGGCAAACTCTACGTCCCGATGGCCAACGGCATGTTCTACATCATCCGCCCGACGGACGCCGGCCCGGAGATTCTCTCCAGTCTGCAACTCGAGGGCGAATGCCTCGGGCAGCCCGCGATCGCCAACGGCCGCGTGTACGTCCACACCACCGAGCGCCTCTACTGCTTCCAGGGATCCGGCGCCTTGAGCGCCACGAAGACGGTGCGCGCGACCGAGATCCGGCCTGCGGCCGGCGCCGCGGCGCGCCTCCAGATCGTCCCCGCCGAAGTGATCCTCGCGCCGGGCGAGACTGCGGCGTTCACGACGCGCCTTATCGACGACCACGGCCTGCTCGTCGAAACCGGAAGCGGCGGAGTCAAGTGGACCGCGAACCCGCGCCTGGGCGTCTCCGCGGGCGCCTCGGGCGAACTCATCGCCGCGCCGGATGCCGCCGGCGGCGCCGCCGAACTCGAAGGCGAGTACAAGGGATTCAAGTCGATCGTGCGCGTTCGCATCCTTCCGCGACATTCGATGCGCGAAGACTTTGAGTCGATCGCCCTGTCACAGTCGCGCGAGAGCGGGACCTTCACCTCCTACGCCTTTCCCCCGGCCCAGTGGCTCGCCGCCCGCCTGCGCTGGGAGGTCGTCGAGAAGGACGGCGGCAAGGTCCTCGCCCAGACGCTCGACAATCCAATCTTCCAGCGCACCATGACGATGATCGGCCACCCCGAGAGCCGCAACTACACCATGCAGGTGGACATCCTCTCCGACGGAACGCGTCGCGTCATGTCCTCGGCCGGGGTGGTCAATCAGCGCTACCTGATCCTGCTCAAGGGCAACCACCAGGAGATCGAGATCTCCTCGAACATGGAGCGGATCAAGGAGTCGGTCGCCTTCCGCTGGCAGCCGGGGGTGTGGTACCGCCTCAAGACGCGCGTGGACAACCAGAGCGACGGCTCGGCGGTCGTGCGCGCCAAGGCCTGGCCGCGCGACGAGGCCGAGCCGGCCGAGTGGAGCATCGAGGTCGTGCATCGCAACGGCCATCCGCGCGGCGCGCCGGGGATCTACGGCTTCGTGCCCCAGAGCCGCTTCCACGTCTTTCTCGACAACATCACCGTCACTGCCAACGACTGACAGCGTCGCCCAGGCCGCGACGCCTCGGCGCGGAGAAGAACGATGAACAGCAGACATTCGAAAACTCGCAACACTCGACTCGCTCCCCTTCGCAGAGCCTTCGGGTCGCGGCTAAACGGGGGCGCCGTGCGTCGTTGCCTGTCATTGAGTCTTTGCGTCTCTGTGATGGGCGGATTGACCATTCAGCACGCCCACGCCCAGGACTGGCCCATGTGGGGGCGCGACATCACCCGCAACATGGTCTCGACGACAACCGGGCTGCCGACCGACTTCAACTGCGGCGAGTTCATCGGCGCCACCGACCAGATCGACGCATCGAGGGCCGTCAACGTCAAGTGGATCGCCAAACTCGGCTCGCAGGCCTACGGCAACCCGACGGTCCGCGACGGCCGCATCTACGTCGGCACCAACAACGACTCGCCGCGCGACGACCGCTTCACCGGCGACCGCAGCGTTCTCTACTGCTTCGACGAAGCCACCGGCGAGATGATCTGGATGCTCAACGTCCCGAAACTCGGCACCGGCAAGGTGAGCGACTGGGAATACCTCGGCATCTGCTCCTCTCCCACCATCGACGGCGAGCGCGTCTACCTCGTGACCAACCTCTGCGAGGTCGTCTGCCTCGACGTGCAAGGAATGTCCAACGGGAACGACGGGCCTTTCAAGGAGGAAGGGCAGTACCTCGCCGGCCGCGGCAATCCTCCGATGGAGGTCCGCCCCACTGACGCCGACATCCTCTGGACGCTCAACATGATCGACGAGTGCGGCGTCTTCCCGCACAACATCACCAGCAGCAGCGTGCTCGTCGTCGGCGACCAGTTGTGGGTGACGACGTCCAACGGCGTGGACTACGGCCACGTCGAGACCCCCGCCCCCAACGCCCCGAGCCTCATCCTCGTCGACAAGAACACCGGCGAACTCCTGGCGGAAGAGCAGTCGGGCCTGAGCAGCCGCATCTTTCACTGCAACTGGACTTCGCCTGCCTATCTCAAGAGCGATCGCCTGGACCTGGCCATCTTCGGCGGACCCGACGGCTGGGTCTACGCCTTCGCCCCGGATCCGACCGACGATGAGGAGGGTTACCCGATTCTCAAGGAAATCTGGCGATTCGACGCCAATCCGCCGGAGTACCGCGAGCGAGACGGCAAGAAGATCAAGTATGCGACGCGCGCCGGCCCGAGCGAGGTGCTCGCCACGCCGATCGTCTACAAGGACCGCGTTTACGTCGCCATCGGCCAGGATCCCGAGCACGGCGAAGGCGCGGGAAACCTCGTGTGCATCAACGCGTCCGGGACCGGCGACGTCACCAAGTCCGGCAGGGTCTGGTCCTACCAGAAGATCGCACGGTCGATTTCGACGCTCGCGATTCACGACGGCCTTGTCTACGCGGCCGATTTCTCCGGCTTCGTCTACTGCCTCGACGCGGAGACGGGGCACGAATACTGGGTCCACGACACCAAGGGACACATCTGGGCCTCGCCCCTCGTCGCGGACGGCAAGGTCTTCATCGGCAACGAAGACGGCTACATGACGATTCTCGCCGCCGGCAAGGAACTCAACGTGATCAACGAAGTGGACATGAAGTCGCCGATCTACTCCTCGGCCATCGCCGCCAACCACACGCTCTACGTCGCTACGCACACCCACCTGTTCGCCATCGCGAACCTCAGCGCCGCGGGCGGGGAGGGCTCGCCGTGAGCAGACCTCGGCGGTCGAACGCGTGGCGCCTCGTCTGGATCGCCGCGGCGTTGCTGTTCACTCTGCACCATGACTTCTGGTTCTGGGATGACCGGTCGCTGGTCTTCGGTTTTCTGCCGGTCGGTCTGGCGTACCACGCGGCGTACTCGATCGCCGCGGCGCTGCTGTGGCTGGCGGCAGTGAAGTTTGCCTGGCCTTCGCACATCGAGCAGTGGGCGGACGCCGGCGCGCCGCCGCCCGAGGCGAAGCGCGGGGGGCGATCATGAACCTCACGCTCGCCGTCGGCGATCACACACCCCTGCTCGTCATCGTCGCCTACCTCGCGCTGCTCATCGTCCTCGGCGTCGCCAGCGCGCGGCTCTTTCGCGGCACCGCGGCGGACTACTTCCTCGTCTCCCGCTCGGTCGGCTCGTTCCTCATGCTCATGTCAATCTTCGGCACGACGATGACGGGCTTCGCGCTCGTCGGCTCGACGGGCAAGGCGTACTCGACGGGCATCGGCGTCTACGGCCTGATGGCCTCTTGGTCGGGATTGATCCACTCCGCGTGCTTTTTTCTCATTGGCATCCGCCTCTGGGCGGTGGGAAAGCGGCACGGCTACCTCACGCAATGCGAGTACTTCCGCGAGCGGTTCGACTCGCCGGCGCTGGGGTACATCCTCTTTCCCATTCTCGTCGCGCTCGTCATTCCCTACCTGCTGGTCGGCGTGATCGGCGCGGGCAAGGCGATTCAGCCCATCACCTCCGGCACTTTTCCTGACCTGTTTCCGGTGCTCAAGCCCGATGGGACGCCCAATCCGGCGTTGCACGGCGGCGTCCCGCCGTGGCTGGGTATGGGGGTGATCTGCTTCATCGTCCTCTTCTACGTCTTCTTCGGCGGGCTGCGCGGCGCCGTCTGGGCCAACACGCTTCAGACGCTGGTGTTCATGATCACCGGCGTCGTCGCTTTCTACATGATCGCCTCGAAACTCGGCGGGCTGACCGTTGCGAGTGAGGCCGTCGCCGCTCACGAAAAGGCGGCCACGCGCCTGGGACGCGAGGGGCTGATCGGCCGGGCGCAGTTCTTCACCTACTGCTTCATTCCACTCTCCGTGGGCATGTTCCCGCACCTTTTCCAGCACTGGCTCACCGCGAAGAGCGCCAAGGCCTTTCGCCTCACCGTCGTGGCGCATCCCGTCTGCATTGCGATCGTCTGGCTGCCGTGCATCATGATCGGCGTGTGGGCCGCGGCGGCGCTCAATCCGCCCGCGGCCGACGCCAACACCGTGCTCGGGCGCATGGTGAGCACTTTCGTCCACCAGCCGTGGCTCAGCGGCCTGCTTGGGGCTGGCATTCTTGCCGCCATCATGAGTTCGCTCGACTCGCAGTTCATGTGCATCGGCACGATGTTCACGCGCGACGTCGTCTTGCGCATCACCGGGCCGGACCGCTTCACCGACGGCCAGAAGATCTGGATCGGGCGCGGCTTCATCCTCGGCATCGTGATCGTGAGTTACCTGCTCGCGCTGGTCCTGCAGAAGGGCACGCACGTCTTCGACCTCGGCGTGTGGTGCTTCAGCGGCTTTGCGTCCCTCTTTCCCCTCGTCTTCGCGGCCGTGTACTGGAGGCGCGCCACCAAGGCGGGCGCGATCGCCTGCGTGCTCGTCACTGCGGTGGTCTGGACCATCATGTTCACCCTCGACATGATCGCCAAGGCCGACCGGCCGCCGGGACAGGACGACGAGACGCTCGTCTTCGGCGCCGTGATGCCCGTCACGATCATCTTCGCCGCGAGCACGGCGGCGCTGATCGTCGTCTCGCTCCTTACGCCGCCGCCGCGGCGCGAGGCGATTGACCGGTTCTTTGACCCCCTCGAAACCGCGTGATTCTCATGACCGCCGACGTCTCCGCCACGACTGCCGCCCCGCGCACCACCGAAGACGCGCGCCGCGCCCTCGACGCCCACCTGCGCGAGATCGTCCGCTGGCACTTCAGCCCCGAGACCGGCACGCCCTTCTGGCTCGACTGGGCGAAGCGCACCGGCATCGACCCGATCGCGCGAGTGAAGATCGTCGATGATCTGCTCGTGTTCCCCAACTTCGCCGACGAGTCGCTGCGCTCCGAGCCGCTCGAACGGTGGGTTCCCGCGGCCTACAAGGGCCGGCCTTTCACGATCTTCGAGACCGGCGGCACGACGGGCATGCCCAAGCAGCGCATCGGCTGGGAGGACTACAAGACTGATTACGAGCAGTTCTCCGCCACGCTCCGCGATGCCGACTTTCCCCGCAACGGCTACTGGCTCATGATGGGGCCGACCGGGCCGCGGCGCCTGCGCCTGGCCATCGAGCATCTCGCCAACTACCGCGGCTGCTCGTGCTTCTTTGTCGATCTCGATCCGCGCTGGGTGAAGAAATTGATTTCGAGTAAGCAGTTCGACCAGGCGAAGGCGTACATGGAGCACGTCGTCGATCAGGCGGTGACGATCCTCACCCACCGCCGCGTTAACGCACTCTTCACCACGCCCAAACTCCTCGAAGCGCTGGCGGAGAAGATCTCGATTCCCGATGCCGGGATCAGGGGCGTCTTCTGCGGCGGGACGACGATGGAGCCGCAGTACACGCGCTTTCTCGTCGAAGAGGTGCTCGAGGGGCGGACGAAGTTCGTCCCGACGTACGGCAACACGCTCATGGGACTCGCGTGCCACAAGCCGCTCACGCCCGAAGATCGCTACTCGATCACCTATTACGCGCCCCAGCCGCGAGCCATGCTGCGCGTCGTCGATCCGGATCACCCGGAGCACGTTGTCGAGTACGGGCAGTGGGGCCGGGTGGAACTGACGACGCTGACGAAGGAGTTCTTCATGCCGCGGTTCCTGGAGAGGGACGAAGCGATCCGCCGCCGGCCCTGCGATCTCTATCCGTGGGACGGCGTGGGCGAAGTGCGCCCCTTCGGCGCGAGCAAGACCACCATCGTCGAGGGGGTCTATTGAAATTGGTCAGCGGCGACCCGAAGGCTCTGCGCAGGGGAGCGCGCCGGCAAGCAACGACATGAGTCTCCCGCACTTTCCCATCCTCCGCTGGGGTGAACCCTACGAGAGTCTCGACGTCGAGACGGTTGTTCACTTCGCCACCGGCGAGGAACTCTGCCAGGTCTCGCAGGCGAACCCGGGGCTGATTGCGCGCGACATGCGGCAGGCGCACCGCGCGCGCCAGGCCCTGCGCGCCATCCCCTGCGATGAACTCTGCCGGCGGCTGGGCACGGCCGCCGGTCTCTTCATCAAGTCGACGCTTCCCCTCGGCAGCGCCAGGCAGTCCCCCGAGGACTTCGTCCGGTGCCAGTCCGCCACCACCGGCCTGCCCGAGCACATGTGCCGCTTCAACATGGAGAAGTTGCACTACGTCCTCACGAACCTCGATGCGATACTCGGCTCGCTCACGCGCGGGCTCGACCGCGGCATCCTCACGCGCGGCTACGGCGAAGAGCGCGGCGTGATGCGCTCGATGCAGGCGAACTCGCCGGTGCTCGGGATGGTCCTGCCCTCCAATTCACCGGGCACGCACGGACTGTGGCTGCCGGTGCCGGCGCTGCAGATCGGCCTCGTGCTCAAGCCAGGCCCGCTTGAGCCGTGGACTCCCTTCCGCATGGCGCAGGCGTTCTTTGAGGCGGGACTGCCGCGCGAGTCGATCGGCCTGTATCCCGGCGGCGCCGAAGTCGGCATGGCCGTCGTCAATCACGTGCCGCGCACCATGATCTTCGGCAGCAAGACGACGGTCGAGCAGTATCGCGGCAATCCGGCCGTGCAGGTCCACGGACCCGGCTTCAGCAAGATCATCCTCGGCGACGACTGCGTGGATGAGTGGGAGAAGTACCTCGATCTCATGGTGGACAGCATTGCGCTCAACGGCGGGCGCGGTTGCATCAACTGCTCCGGCATCTGGGTCTCGCGCCACAGCCGTGAGATCGCCGAAGCGCTGGCGCAGCGCCTCGGGCCCGTCGCGCCCCTGCCGCCGGATGACCCCAAGGCGCCGCTGGCCGCCTTCACCATCGCCGCGCAGGCCGAGGGAATCAACGGGATGATCGAGAACGCACTGGCGGAGAGCGGCGTTGAGGACGTGACCGCGAAATACCGCGGCGGCGAACGGCTCGTGCGCGAGCAGCGCTGCGCCTACCTGCGGCCGACCATCGTGCATTGCGATTCGCCCAAGCGCTCGCTCGCCAACACCGAGTTCATGTTCCCCTTCGCCGCCGTCGTGGAGTGTCCGCAGAGCGACGTCCTCAAGGCGATCGGCGACACGCTGGTCTGCACCGTCATCAGCAACGATGAGGCATTCCGCTGCGCCGTGGTTGACGCGACGAACATCGACCGTCTGAACCTCGGCGCCGTGCCGACAACGCGCCTCAACTGGCTCCAGCCGCACGAGGGCAACATCATCAGTTTCCTCTACCGCGAGCGCGCCTTGCAGAGTGGATAGCAGCATCGGCCGTCATGCAATGGCCCCAAGGCAATCGCCGCAAAGAGGCGCAAAAGGCGCAAAGAAGAGAGACGAGAAGTCAATGATCGCGACCCAACCCCTTTTGCGCCTTTTGAGCCTTTTCGCGGCCAAACTGAATCAATGACGCTGCCCCTGCCCGATCTCGAAGACGCCACGACGACGCGCGTCGTCTTCGGCCCCGGTGCGCTCGCGCAGATCGGCTCGCTCGTGCGCGAGCAGGGCGGATCGCGCGTGCTGCTCGTCACCGACCAGGGACTGGTGAAGGCGGGCCACGCCGCGCGCGCTCGGGAGAACCTCGACGCCGCCGGCCTCAAGGTCGCCGTCTTCGATCGCGTGCGCCCCAATCCGACGGACCTTGACGTGGAGGCGTGTCTTGCCGCGGCGCGGGAAACGTCGATCGACTTCTTCGTCGCCCTCGGCGGGGGCAGCAGCATCGACTGCGCCAAAGGATGCAACTTTCTGCTGACCAGCGGCGGCGCCATGCGCGATTACCAGGGCCGCGGCAAGGCAAGGGCTCCCCTTCTGCCGCTCATCGCGATTCCCACGACCGCGGGCACGGGCAGCGAGGTGCAGTCTTTCGCCCTCATCGCGGATGAGAAGACGCACATGAAGATGGCGTGCGGCGACGCCTCGGCAGCGCCGCGCGTCGCGGTGCTCGATCCGATGCTGGCGGTCACCCAGCCGCGGTCCGTCATCGCCGCCGGCGGCATCGACGCGATATCGCACGCCGTCGAATCCTGCGTGGCGCGCAACGCGACCGAAGCGTCGCGCCGCTTCGCGCTCGAGTCCTTTTCGCGCAGCGCTCGGCACTTTGCGCGCGTCCTCGCCACGCCGGACGACGTTGAATCGCAGGGGCAGATGCTCCTCGCCGCCAGCCTCGCGGGCATCTCGATCGAGAAGAGCATGCTCGGCATCGCCCACTCGCTGGCGAATCCACTCACGGCGCACTACGGCATGGTCCACGGCGCCGCGGTCGGGATGATGCTCCCCCACGTCGTGCGGTTTAACGCAGCCGACGAGGATTCGGCCCAGCGCTACGCGCAACTCGCGCAGGCGGGCGGGTTGGTTGGGCAGGGTGCCGCGCCGCGGCACGCCGCCGAGACACTCGCGGATCAACTCGCCGCATGGCTCGCGGCGGGTGGATTGCCGGCTTCGCCGCGACACGCCGGGGTTGAGGCCGCCGCACTCGACACGCTCGCCCTGGAGGCGGCGGCGCAGTGGACCGCGCGGTTCAATCCCCGCCCGGCAAACGAGGGCGATCTCCGGTCGCTCTACCTGCTTGCCCTCGAGGCCGATTGATCCCACCAGTCGCCGCGGGTGGTTTTGTCCGGTTCGATGCTCCAAAGCGTCCCTACAGTTGGTTCGATGCTTCCGATGGAACGAAAGTCGTGTGGGCCCCTTCTCGCCGTGGCGACGGTCCTGGCCGCGTGGGCCGGGTGCGACCAGGCGGACGACGCGGCGCCGCCGAAGGAGGCGGCCGAACCGGCTTCGCCCTCCAGCGCTGCGGGGCCCGCCGCCCCCGCGCGGGCCTGGCCCATGTTCCGCGGCGACCGCGGCCAGACGGGCGTGGCCGCCGGCTCGCTGGCCGCGCCGCTCGAACTGCGCTGGTCCTTCGAGGCCACTGCCGCCATCGTCTCGTCGCCGGTCGTCGCCGGCGGACTCGCGTTCATCGGCTCCGACGATGGCTTCCTCTACGCCGTTCACCTCTCCGACGGCTCGCTCGCGTGGAAGTTTGAGACGGAGGATGCCATCGAAGCGCCGCCGATGGTGCTCGAGGGAATGGTGTACGTCGGTTCGTCAGACTACCGCTTTTACGCAGTTGACGCCGCGACCGGGGCCGAAAAGTGGCGATTTGAGACGGACGAGAAGGTGCTCAGCGGGGCGAACTGGTTTGAGACGCCCGGCGGCGAGCGGCGCCTCGTCTTCGGCTCCTACGACAACTTTCTCTACTGCCTCGACGCCGCTCGCGGCAAACCGGTGTGGAAGTACGAGACCGGCAACTACGTCAACGGCACGCCGGCAGTGGACGGCGGCCGCATCGTCTTCGGCGGATGCGACTCGTACGTGCACGTCGTCGACGCCGCGAGCGGCCAGGCGATTCGGAAGATCGAACTCGGGCCGGAGTGCTTCGTTGCCGGCTCCGTGGGCCTTGCCGGGGGTGCGGCGTACTTCGGCCACTACGGCAACGCCTTTGAGTGCCGCGACCTCGAAAGCGGCGAGAAGCGATGGTCCTACGCCAATGAGCGCCAGGCCTTCTTCTCTGCACCCGCGATCTCCGCCGACCGCGTGTGGTTCGGCGGGCGCGATCGGCAGGTCCACTGCGTCGACCGCGCCACGGGCGAGCCGGTCTGGACCTTTTCCACGCGACGGCAGGTGGATTCCTCGCCGGTGCTGTGCGACGGCAAGGTCGTCGTCGGCTCGGGCGACGGGCTGCTCTACGTGCTGGACGCTGCAACGGGAAGCGCCCTCTGGTCGTATGACCTGGGCAAGTCGATCGTTTCCTCTCCGGCCGTGGTGGATGGGATGGTGCTCATCGGCTGCAACGACGGGCGGCTCTACGCGTTCGGACCCCAGCGCCTCGAGACGGGACCATGAAATGACGGAATCCGGTTCGCACAAACTCCCGATTCTGAAAGACGCGCCCGACGAAGCGAGCGCGGCGGGCAGTTACTTCGTCGCCAACTATCCGCCCTTCTCCTTCTGGACGCCGGAGCACAACGCCGAGGTCCACCGACGCCTCGACGAGGCGCCCACTCCCGGCGTGCCGCTCGGACTGTACATTCACATCCCCTTCTGCCGCAAGCGCTGCGATTTCTGCTACTACAAGGTCTACACGGACAAGAACGCGCGGGCGATTCATCGGTATCTCGACGCGGTCATCGCCGAGGCGGGGGCGTACGCGGCGCGCTCACATCTTGCGGGCCGCGCGCCGCGCTTCGTCTACTTCGGCGGGGGGACACCCTCGTACCTCTCGGCGCCGCAGTTGGAGTATCTCTTCAAGGGATTGCAGCGCCACATTTCCTGGGAGGGCGCCGAAGAGATCGCCTTCGAGTGCGAGCCGGGAACGCTGCAGGAGAGCAAGATCAAGATCCTGCGAGAACTCGGCGTGACGCGCCTGAGCCTGGGCGTTGAGAACTTCGACCCGACGATTCTCGAGATCAACAACCGCGCGCACCGGGCCGTCGAAATCGACCGCGCGTACAACTACGCCCGCGAGGTCGGGTTTGAGCAGATCAACATTGACCTCATCGCCGGGATGATCGGCGAGACACAGGCGAACTGGGAGTCGTGCATCGAGAAGACGATCCAGCGCAAGCCCGAGAGCGTCACGATCTACCAGATGGAGATCCCCTATAACACGACGAACTATCGGCGCATGAGGGAGGGCGGGCCCGACGCCGTGCCGGTGGCGGACTGGCGGACCAAGCGGCGCTGGCTTGACGAGGCCTTCGCGCGCCTTGAAGAGGCCGGATACCTCATCGGCAGCGCGTACACGGCGGTGCGCGACCCGAGCGTGAAGTTCCTCTACCGCGATGCGCTCTGGACGGGTGCGGACATGCTCGGCCTGGGCGTGTCTTCCTTCTCGCACCTCGGCGGCGTCCACTTCCAGAACGAGAATCACTTCGACCCCTACGTCGATCGCATCGAGGCCGGCGAACTGCCGATCCACCGCTCGCTGGTCGCGACGCCGGAGGAGCGCCTCATCCGAGAGTTCATCCTCCAGTTGAAACTCGGCGCGGTGCGCGACTCGTACTTCCGCGAGAAGTTCGGCGTGAGTGTGATCGATCGATTCGCCCCGCAACTCGATCGGCACGCGGAAGGCGGATATCTCCGCGTCGTGAACGGCGGCGTGCAAACCACCCGCACCGGACTGCTCCAGATCGACCGCCTGCTGCACGACTTCTTCCTGGAACGGCACCGGGAAACGCGGATCGCCTAGGGACCGCCGTCGCGATGCGAATCGTGCAACTCATCCCCGGCACCGGAAGTTTCTACTGCGGCTCGTGCCTGCGCGACAACGCGCTCGGGCACGCGCTGCGCCGCCTCGGGCACGAGGTGCGCCTCGTGCCGCTCTACCTGCCCTTCGTGCTCGAGGAACACCAGCCGGAGGAGCAAGCCCCCGTCCACCTCGGCGGGATCAACATGTATCTTCAGCACAAGTCCGCCCTGGCGAACTGGCTGCCGGCGTGGCTGCGGCGGACGCTCGACGCCCCGGGGCTGCTCCGCTGGGTCGCCCGGCGCAGCAACATGACGGGCGCCGCCGAACTCGGCGAGCTGACCATCTCCACTCTGCGCGGCCTTGAAGGGCGGCAGGCGGAGGAAGTGCGGCGCCTCGTTGAGGCGCTGCGCGCGGCGCCGCCGCCGGATTGCTTTCTGCTCTCCAACGCCATGCTCTGCGGTCTCGTCGGCTCGCTCGCGGCCGGATTTCGCCGTCCCATCCTCTGCACCCTCCAGGGCGAAGCGCCTTTTCTCGATGCATTGCCCGCCGCGCACCGCGAGGAGGCGTGGGGCATTCTCCGCGAACGCGTGCGGGAGATCGATCGCTTCATTGCCGTAAGCCGGTATTGCGGCGACCTGATGATCGATCGCCTCGACCTGCCGCGAGAGCGCGTCCATGTGGTGCTCAACGGCATCGACCTCGCTGACTTCGCCCCGCGTTTCGACCGGCAGGAGGATGAGCCGCCGACGATCGGGTACCTCGCTCGCCTCTGCCGCGACAAGGGGCTGGCGACGCTCGTCGAGGCCTTCATCCTGCTCCGAAAGCGGGCGGAGTTCGCAGGCTTGAGGCTCCGCGCGGCGGGGGTCATGCTCCGCGGCGACGAGCGGTTCGTTGAGAGCCTGCGGGCGCGGCTGCGCGAGGCGGGGGAGCTGGACGGCGTCGAGTTCCACCCCAACGTCGATCGCGCCGCCAAGATCGACCTGCTGCGACGCCTCGACGTCTTCTCCGTGCCGGCGACCTATGGCGAGTCCTTCGGCCTCTTCGTCCTCGAAGCCCTGGCGTGCGGCGTGCCGGTCGTGCAGCCGCGGCACGGCGCCTTTCCCGAACTGCTCGATGCGGTGGGCGGAGGAGTGCTCTGCGAGCCTGACGACCCCGCCTCGCTTGCCGAGGCGATCGCCTCCCTGCTGCGCGATCGCCCCCGCGCCCGGGCGCTCGGCGAGGCCGGCCGGGAGCGTGTCCTGGCGGACTTCGGCGTCGATCGCATGGCCCGGGAGGTCGAGCAGGTGTGTATGATGGTGGCGAGCCGCGCAAGCGAGCCATCGGCGCGTCCCCTTCCCGTCTGATTCGAGATCGCCACATGCCCTGTGAGTTTCGAGCACGCCGCCTCGTCGAGTTCGCCGACACCGACGCCGCCGGCATCATGCACTTCGCCAACTACTTCCGCATCATGGAGGCGGTCGAGCACGCCTTCATCCGGTCGATCGGTGAGACGGTTCACGTGCAGGTGGGCGACAAGATGACGGGCTGGCCGCGCGTCGAGGTGTCCTGCCGCTACTTCGCCCCCTTCCGCTTCCAGGACGAGATGGAAGTCCAGTTGCTCGTGGAGCGCAAGACGGACAAGGCCATCACCTACCGGTTCAACTTCCGCAAGGTGGACGAGGGCGGATCGACCGCCTCCTCGCCCGTGGTGGCGCGCGGGGCCGTGACGGCGCTGTTTGCGACCAACCACGGCCCCGACGGCCGGCTGCGCGCCGCGCCGATGCCAGAGTCTTTCATGCGCCTGATCGAAGCGGCGCCGCCCGACCTGCTCAACGCCGACCCGTGAGGATCACCGCCCATGCCCGAGTCCTCTCCTGCGACCGGATCGCTTTGGATCACCTTCGCCCTGATGACCGTCGCGTGCTGGGGGGTGTACGGCATCTTCCTGCACACGGGCCAGGTGAACATGGCGGACGCGGTAAACGGCCGGTACAAGGCGTTCCTCTGGGTCGGCATCGCGTATGTGCTCATCGCGGTGCTCTCGCCCGCGGCGCTGCTGCTGGCGTCGGGCGCGACGTGGTCCATGCCGGTCAAGGGAATCGCCTGGTCGCTGCTGGCGGGCGCCGTTGGCGCGGTCGGCGCCTTCTGCGTCCTGCTGGCCTTCGGCGCCAAGGGGCACCCGGCGGTGGTCATGTCGATCATCTTCGCCGGGGCGCCGATCGTCAACGCGCTCGTCACGCTGGCGATGCATCCGCCGGCAGGTGGGTGGTCGGCAGTCCGCTGGCCCTTCGTGTTGGGAATCGTGCTCGCGGCCTGCGGTGGGATGCTCGTTACGCTCTACAAACCCGCGCCGGGGTCGGCGCCGGCCCGGCCCGTCACTTCCACCGAAGCGCCGCGCAGCGACCACTGAATCGACCATGACGGAACCTCGCTTCACTGCTCGCGCCGGGATCGAAGCCCACCAGTTGGGCCGGCTGCGGTCGGTGATCGAGGCGATCCAGCGCGACAATCCCTTCTGGTCGGCGCGGCTGCGCGCCGCGGGCATCGATGGAGGCGTCGAGTCGCTCGGCGCTTTCTTCGAGCGCATGCCTCTGCTCACCAAGGCGGAACTCTCCGCCGACCAGGAGCAGCACCCGCCCTACGGAACGAACCTCACCTATCCGACCGAGCGCTTCACCCGCCTGCACCAGACAAGTTCGACGACCGGGCGGCCGCTGCGCTGGCTCGACACGCCGGAGGACTGGCAGTGGCTGCTCGACGGGTGGCAGGCGGTTTTTGACGCCGCGGGCGTGACGCGCGATGATCGCGCTTTCTTCGCCTTCTCGTTCGGCCCCTTCATCGGCTTCTGGATGGCGTGGGACGCGGCGCTGCGACTGGGCTGCCGCTGCATCCCCGGGGGGGCGATGAACACGACCACGCGCCTCGCGGCGATCTTCGCAAACGGCGCGACTCTCCTCTGCTGCACGCCGACCTACGCCATCCGCCTCGGCGAGACGGCACGGCAGGAGGGCTTCGACCTCGCCGCCGCACCTCTCCAGCGCATCATCGTCGGCGGCGAGCCCGGCGCGAGCATCCCCGCCGTCCGCGCCCGCATCGAGCGACTCTGGTCCGGCGCGCGCCTCTTCGACCACCACGGCATGACGGAGGTCGGCCCGGTGACGTACGAGTGCCCGCGCCGTCCCGGCGTGCTTCACGTCAATGAGGCGATGTACCTCTGCGAAATCGTGGATCCGGAGAGCGGCCTGGGCCGCCCCGGCGATGCCGAGGGCGAACTCGTCATCACCACCCTCGGACGCGCCGGGTCGCCTGTACTGCGCTACCGCACGGGTGACCTCGTCCGCGCTGAGACCGGCCCGTGCGAGTGCGGCCGCGTGACGATGCGCTTTCCCGGCGGCATTCTCGGGCGCAACGACGACATGATCGTGGTGCGCGGCACCAACCTCTATCCCGGCGCGCTCGACGCCGTCATGGGTCGATTCGCCGAGGTGGCGGAGTACCGCGCGGAGATCGGCGAGCGCGGCGGGATGGTCGAACTCCAGGTGGTCGTCGAGCCTGCGGCGGACGCAGGCGACGCCGCAGCGCTGTGCGCGCGCGTCGAGCGCGCACTTCGCGACGCCTGGAATCTGCGGATTCCCGTGCGTGCGGCCGCGCCGGGTGAACTGCCGCGCTTCGATCTCAAGGCCCGGCGCTGGGTTCGCCTCGAAACCTGACACCTCTGCCGGCCCGGCGGATCGGGCGTCTGCCGCGGTCAGCGCCGCCAATCCTCGCCGGGGCTTCGTGTTCGTGAAGTCGTCGCCGATGCTTCGGGCTGGCTTGCGACCTATCGAGGCAAAAGCGGCGTCAACCCCAGCGTGTCGATGAACAGCCCATGCAAGGGGCTGTTGTGCGGGGCGCTCGTGTCTGGTTGGCCCGTTGAGAGCACCGCCCCGTTCACCCGCCCCGTCGCGTAAAAGTCTTCTGACCCGCCGGCGTCGAGGAAGACGGACCAACTCCAGCAGCCGCTCTCGTCGAAGTGATACTCGTTGCCGCCGGACTGGCCCCGCGTGGCGCCGGCGGGCGCGATGTAGCGGTCGATCCCTTCGAGGTCAATGAACCAGGCGATCGCCTGCTGCGAAGCGCCACCCTGCGCCAGGCCGTCGGCGTGGTAGGAGTCGTTGCCGGCGCGGTCGAGCAGGAGCGTGGCGCAGATGTCCCACGAGCCGCTCTGGCTCGCGGCGGTCATCGACCAGTAAGTGTCATCGCCGGCGTCATCGACGAGGATGCCCAGCGCCTGGTGCGCCGCCCACGCCTGCCCGTAGCGGTTGCCGTAGTAGAGGTCGTTTCCCGCGCGGTCGTGGAGGATGCCGAGTCCCCAGAAGTAGGCGCCGCCCTGGCAGAACTCGCCACCTTCGTAGCGATCATCGCCGGCGAGGTCGGCGATCGCACCGATGCCGCCGGTGTCGTAGAGGCGCACGCCGAAGCCCACGCCCTGGCTGAAGCCGGCGTAGACGGCGGGGGTGCCGTAGACGGAGGGCGTCGGCCCGTTGACGCGATAGAGGTCGCGGCCGGCTTCGTCGATGATGACGCCCAAGCCGCGCGGCCCGCCGATGCCCTGGCTCATCATCTCGGCAAGATACGCGTCGCCGTCTGCGCCGCCGTCGATGATCGCGCCGAGACCGTAGAACGCGGCGCCGATCGACCAGAGCGTGCCGGAGTAGACGTCGGCGCCGCCGCGATCGAGTATGACGCCCACCCCCATGACGCCGACGCCGCAGGCGCGCGACCGCCCTTCGTAGCGATCATTGCCGGCGTGATCGACGATCAGGCTCACGCCCATGATCGCCCCGGCCGGGCCGCGCGCGCCGCCGATGTAGCGGTCATTGCCCGCGAGATCGACGATGAGTTGCGCGCTCGGCCAGTCGGCGGGCGCTGCGCCGTCGACCGGGCCGTAGCGGTACTCATCATCGCCGCCGGCGTCGATGACGGCGGCAAGGCGCGACATGTCGTAGGTGTTCGGGCCGCTCCCGCCGTAGACGATCCACTCATCGCCGATGGACTCGAATGCGAGGATGTCGCCGGTCACGAGTTGCAGCAGGGGCACGGGCACGGTGATGGCCGGAGCGTCAGCGGGGTCTGCGGCGTCGCCGTTCAAGAAGCCGCTCAGCGCCGCGCCCGCCGCGAGGAGCGCGTCGAAATCGACATCGCGGCTGGCGCGCAAGCCGTCGATGAGGCGCTTCGCCTCCGGGTGGCCGTGGATGTAGATGCTCTGCGCGACGGTCTCGGTGATGTCGATGAGCGTGGCGGGCAGCGAGGCGCGGAGTTCGGGGTCGATGCCGGCAAACGCCGCATCGAGATGCGCCTGCGACCGGCGCAACGCGGCTGCGACGGACTCGACAGTCCGCCGCGGATCGGTCAGGCCAAGCGGCTCCGGGAACGCGGGCGCTGCACCATCGAGATTGGCAGCCGCCTCGAGGAAGATCCGGCGGGGATCGCGCGGCGCTTCCCCCAGGCCGCCCGTCACCAGGCCCTGCAACTCAACCAGCCGCGTCGGCCGATGGAAGCCCGTGCGGACGCGCGACAGCATGTTGGCGCCGCTGTTCTCCTCCACCGTCGTCTTGAAGTAGGCTAGCAGTTTGTCGATCGGGGCGGCAAGGTCGAACCGCTCGACGTGTCCGCGGATGAACTCCTCCAGTGTGGTCGGCGCAACGCTCATGCCGAGCGTCGCATCGGCGTCGAAGGGAGGATCATCGGCCTGCAAGTGGGCGATCGGCCCGGACCACTGCTCGCGCGAGGCGAGGGTGATCCGATGCTCGCGCTCGTCCGTGCCGCCGCCGGCGCTGGGGATGGCTCCGCCGGCGTCGCCGCCGGTGTGCCGCGCGGTGAGGGTGATCGTCTCGCCGGGCCGGGCGCTGCGAAGGAATGCATTGAACCCCTCGCGGTTGAGGCGCTGGCCGTTAACGGCGAGGATGAGGTCGCCGCGGTTGACGATGTCGGAGGCGAAACCGGTGCCGTTGAGCGGGCCGGGGAGGATCCAACCGACGAGCAAGCCGCCCGTCTCGGCGTGGTCGCGAACGAGCATGCCGTGGAAGGGTTGGTCGGCAATGGGCCGCTCGTCGCGCTGCGCTGGCGAGGCGGAGGTGATCGAGGAGGACAGCACCGCCGTGAGGGTCAGCGTGGCGGCGCGGCGGCGGCGCCGGCGGGGCGCGGATGGGACTGCGAGTTGCATGGGCGGCACCTCCGAACGAGATTCGGGCAGCGGATCGTGGCGAGCGTGCGCCGATTAGAACCCGAGACTCTACGCCGCCCGAGGCCGGCACTGTCCAATCAGGTCGATCGCCCCTATGCTGGCGGGATCATGGCTCTGCAACCCTACATCCGGCCGGACCTCACGTTCATCCTTGAAGGCATCGAGTCGCGGGATGAACTCTTCAAGCGGCTGGCCGCCTCCGTGGACGCGATGATCCCCGCGCTCAAGGGCGAAGCGCTGGTGCAGCGGCTGATGGCGCGCGAGAAGCAGATGCCGACCTCGACGCCCGAGGGGGTGGCGTTTCCGCACGCGCTGGCGGCGGAGATCGACAAGACGCACGTGGCGGCGGCGCTGCTCAAGCCTGGCGTCGATTTCGGCGTGGCGCATCATCCCAGGTCGGACCTCGTCTTCTGCATGTTCGGCCCGACGAGCGATCCGTGGGACCACGTCCGCCTGCTCGCCCGGCTGGCGCGCATCGTGCGATCGGAGACGGCCCGGACGCGCCTGCGAGGCGCGGCGAGCGCCGCCGACCTCTACGAGACGCTGCTCGCGGAGGATCGATCTCATGGATGAAGAGGCGCGCTCGAACACGAGGCTGCTCATCCTGATCGCGCGAAGCGAGGCGGCACTGGACGAACTTGTCACCGGGATGCTCGACGTGGGCATCACCGGCGCGACGGTGATCGAGTCGAAGGGGCTGGGCGCGATCCTTCGTCAGGACATGCCGATGTTCGCCGGCCTGGCGGCGCTTCTGCCCCAGCACACCGGCAGCCGGGTCGTGATCTCCCTCACCTCCACCTCGGAGATCGAACGCCTTCAGACGTACGTGGACGACATGGAGCCGGATCAGCAGCCGATCGGCATTGCGATTCCCGTCGCCGAGTTCTGGGGACCGATCCGCGCCTGACCCGCGAGCACGCGAACCGTGAGTAAGAGATGAACGCTCCGATTCCCCTGCACGCCACCGACGGCCTTGCGCCGCTGCTGATTCTCGCGGCTGAAGGCTCGACGGGGGCGGGCGCCGGCGCGAGCGCGCTGCGGATATTCGCGGCGATGGTGCTGCTCTCGGGACTGGCGATTCTCGCGACGAGCAAGTCCCTTTACCGCTTCCAGCGCAATCTGCTCCTGGCCCGTTACATGAGCGGCGGCTGGATCGCCGTGCTCATCGGCTTCCTCCTCGGGCCGTGGGGAGCCAACGTCGTCACCGACGAGATGCTCCTCGAGGTGCGGCCGGCGCTCATGGTGGGCCTCGGCTGGATCGGCGCGATCATCGGCCTCCAGGCCCGCCGGTCGCTGCTGACGGCCGTTCCGACCGCCGTGCGGCGGTGGGTCGCGATGGACGCGCTGGCCATGATTGCGCTGGGCGGGCTCGTCTCCGCGCTGGCGCTTGGGCAGATGCTGACCGCGGACCGCGCCGCCTGGTGGGTCGCGCCAGTGGGACTGCTCATCACCGCCTGCATCGGATGGGCGGCCGAGACTCGATCCCTCGGCGAACAGCGGACCGCGGCGGGTCGGCACCTCGAGGTGCTCGTGCAGGCCGGCGCCGGGCTGGCCGCGATCCTCGCCGTCTGCCTTCACGGGCTGCTCATGATCCTCCCCTCGCGCGATGCAAGCGGGGACGTCGTTGTGTCGATCCCGACGGGGGCGCTGCGCCTGCTCGCGGCGGCTCTGCTGGCCACGGGCGTGGGTTTCATCGGCCGCTACCTGCTGCAGCAGGCCGGTCGCGAACGTCGCGAACTGCTTGTCATCCACATCGCGATGATCGCGATCATCAGCGGCATCGCGTCGGAACTGGCGGTCTCGCCGCTCTTTGCGGCCATGCTCTGCGGAATCGTCATCACCAACCTCGGCGGACCGAAACTCCGCGAGTTCGAGCGCTTCATCCTCCGCGCCGAGCAGCCGGTGGCGATCCTCTTCGCCCTGCTTGCCGGTGTGCTTCTCGATCCGCGGATCGGCGTGTGGGGCGCGGCGCTGGTGGCCGGGCTGGTGGCCCTGCGCGTCGCGGTCAAGACGCCGCTGATGCGCCTGAGCCTGAACCGGTTCGACCATGCACTTCCCGGCCGCAGCCCGCTCTTTCGCGCGCCACTGCGGCAGTCGCTCGTCGCGCTGGCGCTGGCCGTCTCGCTCGTGCTGCACGAAAGTTCCATTCTCAACCAGCGGCTGTTGACGATCGTGATCGTGGTCGGCGCCGTGAGCGAGTTGCTGCCCTTCATTCTGGCGCGGCGCAAGGGCGACGCGACCGCCGCCCAGGCGAGCGCCCAAGGGGCGCAGGAGGCGGGGGCATGAAAGCCATTCCGCGCCTGCTGGCCGTCTGGGTGCTGCTCCTTGTCGCGGTGGCGGCGCTGCGCCTGCTGACGGCGTCTCACGGCGAGATGGAGTACCTGGACGCGATCGGCCGGACGTTCAAGGCCCCGCCTTACGACCACGTCGCCACGGCCACGGCGCTGGCCATGCTGCTCCTGGGCGCGTGGCTGAGCGGCCGGGTCTTCAAACTTCTTCACCTGCCGCGCATTACCGGCTACCTCGCCTTCGGCATCCTCATCGGCCCTTCGCTCATCTCCGTGATTTCAGAGAACACGCCTCCCCTGCTTTCCATGGCGCAGATCGACCACCTGCGCATCTTCAGTTCGCTCGCCATCGCGCTCATCGGCATGACCGCGGGCGGTGAGATCAAGATCGACCTTCTGCGGCGCGGCCTCGGACGCGTGTTGACCATCACGCTCGTCGAGATGGCGTTCGTCTTCGTTTCGGTGCTCAGCCTGCTCTATCTCGGCGGGAGGCATGTCGACTTTCTCGCGGATCTCTCTTCGCGTCACCTGCTCGTCGTCAGCGTGGTCGTCGCGGTGATCTCAATGACGAATTCGCCGGCCGTCCTCGTCGCCATGCTCGGGGAAACGCGGGCCCGCGGACCGATGGCCGAAACGGCCCTCGCGGTCACGGTGTGCAAGGACCTGCTCGTCGTGGTGCTCTTCACGGTCGCCAGCGGCGTCGGATACGGCATGCTCCGCGCCGAAGGGGGCACGGCGCTCAACGCCTCGCTCTTCGCCGAACTCGCCTGGCACCTGCTCGGCTCCATCGGCGTCGGGGCCGCCCTCGGCGCCGTCGTCAGCACGTTCATCGACCGCCTGGGCCGCAACACCCCCCTCTTCGTCCTCGGAACGACGCTGGGCATCGTCCTCGTCAGCGAGTCGCTCCATCTCGAGCCGCTCCTCGTCGCCCTCACCGCCGGATTCATGCTCTCCAACATCTGGCCGGGCAAGAGCGAGAGCCTCTTTCACTCGATCGAGAACCTGTCGCTGCCGGTGTACTGCGTCTTCTTCGCCATCGCCGGCGCGAAGATCGACCTGAACGCCGTGCTCCTGCTCTGGCCGGTGGCGCTGGCCATCGTCGTGGTGCGCGTCGCTTCGATCTGGAGCGGGACGACGCTGGCCTGCCGGATCACCGACGTGCCGAGTCCGGCGCGCCACTGGCTGTGGACGGCGCTGATCCCGCAGGCCGGCGTGTCCATCGCGCTCGCCACGTCGGTCTCCACGCTCTATTCCGAGTTCGTGTGGGGCCCCTACCTCACCAGCCTGCTTCTCGCGTCGATTGCGCTCTTCGAGAGTTTCGGCCCGATCCTGCTGCGGTTCGGGTTCATCAAGGCCGGCGAAACCCGCGGCTGAACCCCGCTCTCTCACGCCGCGTCCAGCAACCCCTTGACCGGCTCGGGCTGAACGCCCTCCGCCCTCCCCGCCTCCAGCGCCCTCCCTACGTCGTACTTCCCGCTTGACTCCGGCAGCAGCCGACCCGTGTTCACCTGCTCCAGGTACCGGTCGCGCAACTCGCGCGCGGCGGCGAGGTACTTGGGATCGTGCCGCTTGCTCGGCCGCCTGGCCGTCGGCTTCTTCGCCCGCGGCTGCGCCCACAGGTCCGGCGAATCCGGATCCTCCAAGTAATCCTCGCGCGTGACGTACGCGATCCGGCCGCCGCGCAGCACCGCCTTCTTCCCGATCGGCGCGCCGCCGAGGTGTCTGGATTGCGCCCGGATCATGGCGGCCCGCTCCCGCGCGTTCAGTTTCGACTGCTCGGCGCGCGGCCGCACGGGCTGTCCGCCCGGCAGGGTCAACGGCTGCTCCGGCTCCGGGGCCGGCAGATCAGGCAGCAGCACCGGCTTGGCGTCCCGCCAGTGCGTATCGGGCGGGATCGGCAGGACGATTCGATCCTCGCCCACCGCGCCCCCGGCCGTCTGCGATGGAAACCAGTACGGCGTCGAATCGTCCCCCTCGCGCACCCGCCTCTCCCAGAAGATGTGAATCCGCTGCTTGGCGGCACTGCCCGTGCGAAACGCCAGCGGAATGAACCCGATCGACTCCCAGAACCAGTTCGCCTGGATGTCCTGAGCGCACCAGCAGCAGAACAGGCGGCAGCCGTAGGCCGCACGCTCGAAGGCCGCCTTGACGAGCATCGCCCCCACGAGGTGGCGCTGCCGCAGCGGCAGCACGTTCAACTGGTAGATGATCCCCACATCATCGCGCTTCATGTACTGATCGCGGAACATGATGTACCCGATCGGGGCCTTCACCGCCGAAGACCGGGAGCACACCGAGTTCCGGCCGAGCGACGATCGGGATGGACCGGAACCAGAGCCGTCTTTTGTGCCCGCTTCGTGCTCGTTATGCTCTTCGTGGTGAGGGCTTTCCTCCGCCAGCAGCACGTGCCCGCCTGCAACATACTTCTCGATCTGCCCGCGCGGCATGAAGCCCACCATGTGCGAGTGCATTTTCTGGAGTGCATCAATGAAGGGCAGATCGTTCCCCGCGGCCGCGCGGATGGACACCGCGCACCGCGGCGACGGCCGCACGGCCAGGCCCGCGACAACTCGATCATTCATCATGCCCGTCTCTCGGTTCATCATCGCTTTTCCTGTCTGAAGCGTTCGTAATCAGGAGGGGGCCGGCGCGGCCCGGCAGAGAAGGTCCGCCGCGCCGGCCCCGGTCCATGGATCACAGAGTGAACGTGCTGTCCGACACGTACCCGCCCTTGGCGTTGCGCACCGCGGGTTCCTGGTAGGGAATGTTCACGACCGTCGCCAGCGCGATCGACACGTCAAACGTGATCTCGATCGTCGTCGGCGAGGTCTGCACAGCGCTCACCGGCGCCGCCCCGGCCACGTCCGTCGTGTACGCCGGCACGCCCTTGAGGCCCACCGGCTGATCAAACGTCACCGTCAGCACCGTCAGCGCCGCCGAGGCGCTGTTGATGCGGATCGGCGGCCGCTTGGTGATCTTCACGCGGTCGCGATTCCTTCGTTCCGTTGTCTGCAACATGGAATGACTCCGTTCTGCAAGAGTTCACGATCTCACTTCGATCCGCGCCCGCGTTACGCCGCGATGCGCATGCTCACGGGCAGGCTCCACGGCCCGACCTCGCCCTTGCCGTTCACCCACCTTCCGTAGTACGTGGCCAACTTCCCATCGTCCGTTTCGTCAAACTCGGAGTCGATGGGGTTGCGGGTCTGAAGGCCGACGAACTGGCACGCCGACAAGGCGGCCTCGCCCTCATCCGTGATGCCGCGATAGAGCTCCAGGCCGATGACGCCGAAGGGCTTGCTCCGCGAATCGGGCGTGAGCGAGTCCGAATAGCGCAGGGTCTGGTTTCCCGGCGTGGCGCCGAGAATGTTGAGAAGCGGGCTGGTGCCCGGCGGGTCGATGGGTTCGCGGTTGGGGTTGATGGGCCGCACGCCGATGGCGATCTTGTCGCCGTCGGAGATGCCCTCGTTGTTCTTGATGTCGATGGCGTACTGCCGCAGCAGTTCCTCGCACGTGCCCCGCGCATCGTCCTTGTCCGCCACGGTCACGCTCGTGCGCGTGGATTCATTGCTGGCGATGGCGAGTTTGGTGACGAAGTCATCGACGACGGATGTAATGGTCGCGGCGTCGGCTGCGGTGAGGAAATACTTCGCGGGGTCCGCGTCGATCCCGTCGCGGAACGCCTCGGCCCAGGTCCGGAAGTCATTGTCCGGCCCGGGAATGTAATCATAACTCGGCATGATTCGCTTCTCCGATTGCGGGAAGAATTGACGGGGAACGCTTCCCCGTGCGACAGGGCGAGTGATCGGCCCCACCCGAAGCGGCGTCCAGCGCGAATCGGAGAAATCGTGAGATCGGAGGATTCCCGGTTCCGTCTGTGCGGGCCAGTCCGGTAAAGAGACTCAGCGGATCATCCGCTGAGCCAGGCGGCTCGCCCGCTGAGGCAAGCGAACGACCCGCTGAGGCAAGCGGACCCCCCGCTGAGGCGGGCGAACGCCCCGGTGAGTGAGGGGAGCGGCCCGCGAAGCGAAGCCGCCCGCCCGCCGCAGGAACCCAACGACCGCCGGAGAGAAGCAACCCGCCCGCCAGCGCCACCCAACCCACGCCGCCGGGACTTCACCACGGAGGCACGAAGAACACGTAGAAACCGAGCCCCGACCGTGAGAAAGTGGCCTTCGCCGATCGTGGTTGCTCGCCGCTCGCTTTGGCAAGGGCGCACGGGCGCTCACACGCCCGCGATCGCCGTAACCCGTTGCGGCCCAGACGTCCAACACCCGTGCTTACGCGTGGGGCTCGGTTCCAATCATCGCAAGGCGATGATCCGAGCCCCGACCGTGAGGGAGTGGCCTTCGCCGATCGTGGTTGCTCGCCGCTCGCTTTGGCAAAGGCGCACGCGCGCTCACACGCCCGCGATCGCCGTAACCCGTTGCGGCCCAGGCGTCCAACACCCGTGCTTACGCGTGGGGCT
>WYBR01000063.1 GCA_011525805.1 Vicinamibacteraceae bacterium | reverse complement strand
GCCCGGCGCAACCGTCACGCTCTACGCCAGCCGCAGCGGCGGCGGGACCGCCATCCCCGACTGCACTCTTCAGCAGAACGCCCTCCAACTCGCGGACCCGCAAGTCATCGGCACCGCCGTCGCCGACCACAACGGCGTCGCCCACATCACCCGCCGCATCCCGCCGCTGCTCCGCGGCCGCACGGTGCTCCTCCAGGCCGTGGTCCAGGATGAGTGCGCGATCAGCCAACTGGTCGTGCATCAGTTTGAGTGAAGTCCAACCACGGAGGCACAAAGGGCACGGAGAGCGCACGGAGGAGAGACAGATGTGTGATACGAGCATGCATGGGCGAGAACACGCGAGTGGACGGGAACTCGATGCGACGCGCGATGGATGCCGTACCCGGTGCGTTTCGCAGAGCCTCAACACACCCTACGCCCGAACCCGCGCTACTCGGTCGATGCAGCGCGCGATCGACGCCGAACCCGGGGGGTTTCGCCGAGCCTCAACGCACCCGACGCCGGAACTTGCGGCGCGACCGCGGCAGGGGGCGGGGTTGGTGATGGCGGGTGCGAGAGCGTGCGCTACTCGCTCACCGTCCAGGTCGAGCCGGAGTTGAGGAGTTTTTCGAGATCGCCCTCGCCTCGCTGGGCGATGGACTTCTCAATCTGCTCGGTGAGCATGTCTTCGTAGCAGGGTTTGTTGACGCGGTAGAAGACGCCGACCGGCTCGGGCAGGCCCTGAGTATGGTGCATTCGGCTGAGGAGGAAGGCGAGCGCCGGATCGGTCTCGTCGTGGAAGAGGAGATCGTCCTCCTTGACGTTTTCGAGGCTGACGACTTCGAGGCGCGTGCTGTTGAAGCGAATGCCCTTGTCGCGGTTGGCGCCGAAGATGAGCGGCTTGCCGTGTTCGAGGAGGACGGTCGTCTCGCGGGCGGTGTCCTTCTCGGTGGCGTAGAAGAAGGCCTGGTGGTTGAAGACGTTGCAATCCTGGTAGATTTCGACGAAGGCGGAGCCGCGATGATCGGCGGCGGCCTTGAGGACGTCGGGCAGGACGTTGAGGCCGCCCTTGTTGACGTCGGTGCAGCGGGCGACGAAGGTCGCTTCGACGCCGAGCGCGAAACTGATCGGATGGATGGGATGGTCGATCGATCCCAGCGGCGTTGACTTGGTCCGATGGCCCGTGAGGCTGGTGGGGGAGTACTGGCCCTTGGTCAGGCCGTAGATTCGGTTGTTGAAGAGGAGGACCTTGATGTTGACGTTGCGGCGGAGCATGTGAATGAGGTGGTTTCCGCCGATGGAGAGGCCGTCGCCGTCGCCGGTCACGAGCCAGACGTCGAGATTGGGGTTGGCGGACTTGATGCCGGTGGCGATGGCGGGCGCGCGGCCGTGGATGCCATGGACGCCGTAGGTCCCCATGTAGTAAGGGAACCGGCTCGAGCAGCCGATGCCCGAGACGAAGACGTAGTTTTCCTTGCGGTGGTTGAGGTCGGGGAGCACCTTGCGGACCGCCGCGAGGATGGCGTAGTCGCCGCAGCCCGGGCACCAGCGGACTTCCTGGTCGGTGGCGAAGTCCTTGGCGGAGTACTTGGGAAGTTCGATCTGCGTCATGGAGGTCTCGTTTCGATCGTGTGTTCGGCGGCGCCGGGCCGGCCGGGAGTTCGCGTTCTTCGAGCGTGCCTCAGCGGGCGGCGCGTTCGACGCGCGGCTGGGGCAGCATGGCTTCGATCTGGGCGACGAGTTCGGAAATCAGGAACGGCTTGCCCTGCACCTTGTTGATGCCGCGCGCATCGACGAGGAAGCGGTCGCGGATGATCCGGATGAGTTGTCCCTTGTTGAGTTCGGGGACGACGACGGTCTTGAAGCGCCGGATGATCTCGCCGAGATCGGGCGGCAGAGGGTTGATGTAGCGGAGGTGAACGGTGCCGACTTTGTGTCCGCGGTTGAGAAGGCGCTCGGTGGCGGCGTGGATGGAGCCGTAGGTTCCGCCCCACCCGATGAGGAGCACGTCGCCGGATTTTTCACCTTGGATCTCGGTGGGAGGGATGTCCTGGACGACCTTCTCGACCTTGGCCTGGCGGAGATCGACCATTCGCTGATGGTTCATGGGGTCGTAACTGACGTTTCCGGTGTTCTGGGCCTTCTCGAGTCCGCCGACGCGGTGTTCGAGTTTGGGCGTTCCGGGGATGGCCCAGGGCCGGGCGAGATTCTCGTTGCGAAGGTAGGGCCAGTAGACGTTGTTGCCTTCGCCTTCGGCCTCGTCGCTGTGCGCGTTGAACGCGGTGGGATGTTGAATCTCGATGGGTTTGAGTTGGGACATTTTCGGCAGGAGCCAGGGCTCGGCGCCGTTGGCAATGTAGCCGTCGGTGAGAAGCATGACGGGGGTCATGTACTTGGTGGCGAGGCGGATGGCTTCGACGGCGGCGTCAAAGCAGTCGCCGGGGCTGCGCGCGGCGATGACGATGCAGGGGCACTCGCTGTTGCGGCCGTAAACCGCCTGGAGGAGGTCGGCCTGCTCGGTCTTGGTGGGAAGTCCGGTGCTGGGTCCGCCGCGCTGCACGTTGACGATGACGATGGGCAGTTCGGTCATGACGGCCAGGCCGATGCCTTCGCCCTTGAGCGCGATGCCCGGGCCGGAGGATCCGGTGACGGCGATGTCGCCGGTGTAGGAAGCGCCGATGGCGGCGCAGACCGCCGCGATCTCATCCTCCATCTGGAGCGTCTTGACGTGGTAGTTCTTGTAGGCGCTGAGGAAGTGGAGGATGTCGGAAGCGGGGGTGATCGGATAGCCGGCGTAGGTGAGCGTCTTCTTCGCGAGGCGGGCGCCGGCGATGAGTCCGAGGGCGGTGGCTTCGTTGCCGGAGATCTGGCGGTACTTGCCGGGGGCGAGTTTGGCCTTGGGGACGATGTAGCGGCTCTGGAACATCTCCGCCGTCTCGCCCATGTAGTAGCCGGCCTTGAGGGCGCGAATATTGAGGTCGGCCACTTCGGGCTGGTTCTTCTTCTTGGTGAAGAGGTCGGTGAGATGCTTGATGGTGGGTTCGAGGGATCGGTCGAAGAGCCAGTAGACCACGCCGAGGGTGTACATGTTCTTGGCGCGTCCGATGGCCTTGGCGCCCATGCCGGTTTCAGCGAGTGACTCTTCGCAGAGGCGCGAGATGGGGATCTTGTAGAGTTTGTAGTCCTTGAGCGAGCCGTCATCGAGGGGGTTGCGCGCGTAGCCGGCCTTCTTGAGGTTGTTGTTGTTGAAGGCGTCCTCGTTGACGATGAGAATGCCGCCGGCCTTGAGGTCGGCGAGGTTGGTCTTGAGGCCGGCGGGGTTCATGGCGACGAGGACGTCAACTTTGTCGCCGGGGGTGGAGATGTCGGTGCTGGCGAAGTTGACCTGGAAGCCGGAGACGCCCGGAAGCGTTCCCGCCGGGGCGCGGATTTCGGCGGGAAAGTCGGGGAAGGTCGCCACGTCGTTGCCGAAAACGGCCGAGGTCGTCGTGAACTCTCCGCCGGTCAACTGCATGCCGTCGCCCGAGTCGCCGCAGAACCGGATGACGGCGCCTTCGAGAGTTTCCGTGGTGTGCTTGCGGTCAACGGCCGACACAGGCGTGTTCATGTGAAGCAGCGTCCTTTTCCGCGCAGAGGAATGTGCTGATGGCGGACCATGAATGCATGCGGACGGCGCGCAACTGACTCGCCAGCGGCGGCGCCGTCCCGTCTCCGCGCCCTGCGGCCCGGAGGTCAGATACTATAGGATCGAGCATCGGCGTTATGAAAGCAGGTCAATACCCGAGAGCCGCGATAACCCGGCCCGGGACGGCGCGGCTTGGCCGCCCGGGACGCTCGCTACCTCACCGCCGCGCCGGGCTGAGCCACCTCCCACGCCCGGCGCATCTCCTCGACCGAAAGCGGCGCCCGCGATTCCATCAACATCACGAAACAGTCGAACAGGTACGCCGCGTCGTGCGGCCCCGGCGAGGCTTCGGGGTGGTACTGAACGGCGAAGATCGGCTTGCGGCGGTGCCGAAAGCCCGCGAGCGTGCCGTCGTTGAGGTTGACGTGCGTCGGCTCGCAGTCGGCGTCCTCCATCGAAGCCGTCTCGACGGCGAAGCCGTGGTTCTGGCTGGTGATCTCGACATGGCCGGTGAGGAGGTTCTTGACCGGCTGGTTGGCGCCGCGGTGGCCGAACTTGAGTTTGTAGGTCTTCGCCCCCAGCGCCAGGCAGAGGAGTTGATGACCGAGGCAGATGCCGAAGGTCGGGATCTCGCCCGCGATCTCGCGCAGCGTGGCGATCGTGGCGCTCACTGCGGCCGGGTCGCCGGGGCCGTTGCTCACGAACAGGCCGTCGGGCTGGCGTCCGCGGATCTCGTCGGCGGAGGCGTCGTGGGGCAGGACGATCACCTCGCAGCCGCGCTCGGTGAGGTGCCGGAGGATGTTCTGCTTGGCACCGCAGTCGAGGGCGACGACTCGGAACCGGCGCGCGGGTTGGTCGCGCGACTGCTCGTCGGTGAGATTGGCCCAGACGCCCAAGTCCTCGCTCCAGCCGTAGGGTCTGGTCGCACTCACGCCGGTGACGAGGTTGGCGCCGGTCATGGGCGGGCTGGATCGAGCCAGATCGACCAGTTGTTCGTCGCTCAGTGACTCGTCAGCGCTGATGACGCCGCGCATCGCGCCCTCGAGTCGCAGGCGGCGCGTGAGGGCGCGGGTGTCGACGCCCTCGATTCCCGGCACGCCGGCGCGCGCCAGCCAGGAGGAGAGGTCGATCGTCGCGCGGTGGTTGCTCACGACGCGGCTGAGTTCGCGCACGACGAAGGCGGCGGCCTGAACGGCCCTGGACTCCATGTCCTCCTCGTTGACGCCGTAGTTGCCGATGAGCGGCGCGGTCATGGTGAGGATCTGCCCGGCGTAGGAGGGGTCGGTGAGGGCTTCCTGGTAGCCCGTCATGGCGGTGTTGAAGACGACCTCGCCGGTGATGGTGAGGGGTCGGCCGCCCGAGTCGGCTGTCGCGCCGAAGGCGCGGCCGTGAAACACCGTGCCATCCTCGAGCGCGAGGCGTGCGGCGGGGCGGGTGGCTGACTTCGGGCCGTTCGGGGGACTCATGTTTTCTCCGGATGATTCAATGCGCTCGACTCCCTGCGGACCATCGCCGCGGTGCGGGGCATCTCGACGCGACCGATCAGTTCGCCGATGTTGCGGCAGCGCTGGGCCGCCACCCAGCGCTCCAGGCCGCGCACGACTTTGAGAGGCAGTCGGGGATCGACGAAGAGCGCGGTGCCCATGCCGACGGCCGTCGCGCCGGCGAGGAGGAACTCCGCGGCGTCCTCCCAGCGCATGACGCCGCCGAGGCCGATGATCGGCACGCCGGCGTCGCACGCGACGCTGCGGTAGACGTCGTGAACCATGCGAACGGCGATGGGATGGATGCCCGGACCGCTGTATCCCGCCGTGCCGTTGGCGATGCGCGGCCGGCGGGTGTGAACGTCGATCGCCAGTGCGGTGAAGGTGTTGATGAGCGTGAGGGCGTCGGCGCCGCCTTCCACGGCCGCCGCCGCGAGTTTCACGATTGACGAGGCATTGGGGCTGAGTTTGACGATCAGTTTCGAGCGCGTCACGGCTGGCCGCACCTCGGCGAGAAGCGCGCGAAGCGAAACGGGATCGTCGCCGAAGATCAGACCGTCCGCCGTGTTCGGACAACTCACGTTTAGTTCGATCGCGGGCAGGCGGGGCGAAGCGTCGAACGCGGAGGCGATCTTCACATAGTCGGCGATGCTGTTTCCGGCGACGGAGCCGATGACGACGGTCGGGCACGCCGCGGCCCGCGGCAGGGCCTCGCGCAGGAAGGCGTCGAGTCCCATGTTCGCCAGGCCGATGGCGTTGAGCATTCCGGCCGGCGCGTCGAGTATTCGCCAGGGTCGATTGCCTTCGCGCGGCTCGAGGGTGATGGACTTGGTCACCACGGCGCCGAGGCGCGACAGGTCGAGCACGTCGCCGATCTCATCGACGTATCCGCAGGCGCCCGCCGCGAGAATGACTGGATTGCGCAGCGGGATTCCGCAGAGATTCGTCGCCAGGGATGGGTGGGTCGCATCGTCCATGCGTCGGCGGTCGGCACGATAGTAGTGCCTCGCGGCAGCGTCCGCCCGACCGGTCCGCAGACCGCTCACACGGAGACACCCGCGACGTAGCCGCTCGACCAGGCCCACTGGAAGTTGTATCCGCCGATGCGCCCGTCCACGTCGCAGATCTCGCCGCACAGAAACAGTCCCGGACACACGCGCGACTCCATCGTGGACAGATTCAACTCGCGCAGGGGCACGCCGCCGGCCGTTACTTCCGCGACCGTGAATCCCCGGTCGCCGGTGACCGGCAGAGGGAGTTCGACGATGACGCGCGCCAGGCGGCGGCGCGACTCGCGCGAGAGTCGGCTGACGGGTTCGGCGGCCTCGACTCCCGCCTCGACGCACAGCGCCCGCGCCAGCCGGTCGGGCAGCGCTGCGCGGAGCACCCCCAGCACGCTGCGGTCATCGCGGACCTGAAGCCGGCGATCGACCGACTCGAGGGTCTCGCCGGGGAGCCAGTTGATGACGAGCGTCGTCGCCGCATCATTCGCGCGGGCGTCGAGGTAGTAGCGGCTGATGTCGAGGACGGACGGCCCCGAGAGTCCGAAGTGGGTGCACAGCGTCGAATCGGTGAAGGCGGTGAGGCGCTTGCCTGTTCCCGAGCGGACTTCCAGCGTCGCATCGAGCGTCAGTCCGCTGAGCCCACGAATGAAGTGATCGACCGGCAGCGTGAGCGGAACGAGGGCGGGAAAGATTCGCGGCGTGAGCGAGTGGCCCAGGCTCCGCGCGATCTCATAGCCGCGCCCATCAGAGCCGGACTTGGGCAGGCTGCGTCCGCCGGTCGCGAGCACGACGCGCCGGCCGCTCGCTTCGCCCTGGCCGGTTTCGATCGTGAAGCCGTCCTTCGCGGTTCGCACTCGCTCGACGCGGCACGATTCGACGATCTCGACGCCGACGCGCATTGCTTCGCGCCGCAGCGCATCGAGGACCGTGGAGGCGTCGTCGGTGACGGGAAAGAGTTTTCCCGTCGCCTCCCGCTTGAGCGCGACGCCGATCCCCAAAAAAAATGTGACCGTGCCCTCGACGGTGAAGCGTTGCAGGACTTTGCGAATCGCGTTCGGGGTCGATCCGGCAAACGCCTGTTCGGTGATGGTGTCGTGGGTGACGTTGCATCGACCGCCGCCGGAGACGAGGATTTTGGCGCCGAGCCTTCTGGCGCCGTCAAGAACGAGAATGCGGCGGTTCCCCGAGCCGCGCAAGTTTTCCCGCCCTGCCCAGATTGCCGACATCAACCCTGCTGCGCCTCCTCCGACAATCACCACATCAGCGCGGCTCATGCGAAGAGCATAGTCTCGCCAACGGGTGCCTCGTCGCGTGCGTGCGGCGTGCCGCGCCGCGCGGCGGAATGCGCGGTGCGCCTTGCCTGCGCCGCGCGAGGAGGGAGAATCTCCGGCCATCAAACCCGGGGGCTTACCCGATGCGCGTCCCGCGCCTCGGGCCGGGAGCGCCGGCAGCGCCTGACGGGCGCTTTTCAGGTGAAGACCGCAGCCGTTCGCAGCGCCGCCGGCGCCGCGCGGCGATGACAACACACGCCGCCCGCGCCACGCGAGTCCGAGTCACTCGGAACCGAGCGGGCAAATCGAAGCGCCTCCCCGACCAGCGGTGAGGACAGACATGAAGCGCTTGCGCGCTTCAAAACAGGGGGAACAGGATGACGATCCATTTTTCGTGGACCGCCGTGATCGCTGCAGCAGTCATCGGAGGCGGTGCTGGCATCTCACCGGGACAAGTCACTGATGGATACGCCCAATGGCGCGGCGCCTCACTCACTGCCGTTGAGACGGGCAAGGAAGGCAATCCCGCCAACTGCGTCTGGCTTCGCCGTTTCGATCCTCCCAGGCGCGAACTGCTCATCACCCTGCTGCCCCTGGGCGAACTCTGGTCCATCTGGACGCCGGGGCTGGGCGTGCTTCGCCTCCCCGTCGACCTGCCCCTCTTCCTCACCACCGAGTGCGACGTGCGGACGAAAGTCACCGTCGAGCCGTTTGGATTCGCGATCAACTACACGGTGACAAACCGCACGGGCGTCGAGCAGCCGCTGCCGACGCTCCAGGTGCCGGGCCACGCGCTCGCGAGCGCCATCGAGCACCTCGACCATCGCGTCGGGTGCGTGTGGGAAACCTACGACGCGAGCAACGGCGAGCAGTTCTCCTCGCGCAAGGCGCCCTACCCCGAGTCGCTCTACTCGCCCGCGATCATCCTGCGCGACTCGCGCTTCGCGCTGGGCGCCTCGCTCGAGTACGACGTGATCGGCTACCAGCA
Source organism: Vicinamibacteraceae bacterium (assembly GCA_011525805.1). Lineage (GTDB taxonomy): Bacteria > Planctomycetota > Phycisphaerae > Phycisphaerales > UBA5793 > UBA5793. The sequence goes on along the minus strand of WYBR01000063.1, from coordinate 6,485 downwards.
CCAGGTCCGCACGCACGCCTACCGCGGGGCGCTGGGCAGCCCCTACGGAGACCACTGGACGACTCGTTTCTACCTCGATGGCACGCTGGCGCACGGGGCCTCGAACACCTACGTCATCAACGTCTGGTACAACCAGCCGCAGGACTGGATTCACACCATGCGGCCCTATCGCAAGTTCCTCCAGTCCACCTACGGTGAGGTCCGCTACCAGCAGGACATGCGCCCGGTCTACCTGCAGCAACTGGGAGACACGCGCCGCCTCTCCGGCGACAACCGCCGCGGTTTCAACGGACAGCGGGCCGACATGTTCGGCTTCCGCAATGACGTGACCAACATCGTCAATACCTGTCTTGACGGCGGATACCGGCGCGTGATGGTGCGAACGTGCGCCGGCGTCTACTTCGTCAACCGGCAGAACAACTTCCCGCCCCAGATCATGACCGAGTGGACCCCGCCTATGCGCCTCACGGGGCATGAATGGAAGCGCCTCGGCGAGGCGGGCATCGAACTGCTCTTCTGGTGGGGACGCAGCGGCCAGATCGCCGACCGCTGGGATGACGACGTTCTCGACCACTTCGATCCGACGAATCCGGATCACGCGGCCCGAATGATCCAGGAGTGGACGGGTGCGATCGACGTCGGCGCCGCCGGACTGGGACTGGACAAGTTCACCCAACTCATGCCGTGGGAGGCGTTTCCCTGGATCGCGACGCTGCTCTCGCACAAGCCCGACGCCCGCTTCGTCGCCGAGCCGGCCGCCTACGACGTCCTCAACATCTACCTGCCCACGTTCCTCTACTCCGAAGACGTGCGCGTTCAGCCGCATCTGCTCGCGGACTTCCTCGTGCCCGGCCGGGAGATCTGGGTCGAACTCGGCGGCGAGGACGTGAACCTGACGCGCGCCATCGAACTGATCTTCGGCGGCTACACCATCGTCGCCAACACCGAACTCTTCGACGCCAACGACCTGATGGAGGCGGTCCGCCGAGCCCAGGGATGCGGCAACGCGCCCGAGCCGTGATTCGGCCGGCCGGCCCGCGGGCGCCGGTCGGTCAGCCTGCGGTCCACGCGCCCGGAATGGGCGCTTCGATCACCGCGCCTTCCAGCGCGAGGCGCCACGCGTGCAGGCCGAAGCCGCCGTCCCATGCATCGCCGCCATAGAGCAGGTCGCCCCGGAGCGGATGGCCGAGGTGCGCCAGCCCCGCGCGGATCTGGTGCCGCCGGCCCGGGCCGATGATCTCCACCTCCAGCAGCGTGTGATCGTGCTGACTCCGGACGGCGCGCCACCGGCACCGGCCGAGCGCCAACTCGCCGCCGTGCGGCGACACCGAGATCTTCCGCGAGCGGCGGTGGCGCGAGCGAAAGTAGAGATCGAACGATCCGTCCCCGACGCGGCCGCGCGCCAGGGCGAGGTAGACCTTTGCCAGTCCCGGCCGCCGACCCTGGACCATTTCGCGCAGACGCGTCAGTGCGTCGGCCGTTTGCGCCGCCAGGACGCAGCCGGACGTGAGCAGGTCGAGGCGATGCACCAGTCCGGACTCCGGCAGGGCGCCTAACTCGGGACGCTGCCGCGCCAGCCACTGCTCCAGAATCGGCTCCGCGTCCGCAGGCGCTTTGGCCTGATCTTCACGGCCGTGCGACCGCGAGCCGGCGCGCACGCTGTGCCAGCCGCCGGGCTTGTTCACCACGAGCCACGCGTCCGTTTCGCGGAGGACGACGGGTTGAGCGGAGGGGGGATTTGACATCGAATCGTCCCGCCGGATTATCGCCGGGACGCGGCACGGTGCGAGCGCCCGCGGGACCGAAGGCCGCGGCCGCGGTATGCTCACGCCATGCCCCGGTGGAGCGAGAACCTCGCAGGCGCGACCCAATGCCTCGAAGACCGCTGGCTTGGCCTGCGCCGCCCGCATCCGCGGCGCCTCATCGCGGGAGAAGGCGCGTCGAACCCGAGTGCGGCGGCGACGCCCTTCCACTTCGACCAGCCGGCGATCGACTACTGCCCGCGCTGCGGCTCCTCGGTGGGTTCGGGCGAGTTCATCGAAGGCAAGGGGTGCGCCGCCTGCCGCCGTCGGCGGCATCCGTGGGAGCGGTTGGTGCGCCTCGGCCGCTTCGAGGGCGATCTGCGGGAGTGGATTCACGACATCAAGTTCAGCGCGTGGGACGCGATGGGGGTTGAACTCGGCCGCCACCTCGGCCGCGCTGTGCTCGAGAGCCGCGTGCAGGCCGACGCCATCGTTCCCGTGCCCGTCTGGTCGTGGCGGCGGTGGAGGCGCGGCATCGATCACACGCGCATTGTCGCGGGGGGCGTCGCCTCGGTCCTTCGCCTGCCCGTGGTGAGCGCGATGAAGCGCCGCGGCCGCCCGCCCCAGCGGGCCGTTCCCGCCTCGCAGCGGCGCGAGAACGTGCGCGGGGCCTTCACGATGCGCCGCTGGCACGGCGTTCGCGGCTGCCGGCTTATCCTCATCGACGACGTCACGACGACCCGCGCCACGCTCACGGAAGCCTGCAACACCCTCCGCTCCGCCGGCGTGGAAGCGATCGTCGCCGCCGTGATCGCCGTCACGGAATCGTCCCGCGCCCGCTCCGTGCCGGCGCCGGACGACGCTTGCGGTGAAGGCCTCATTGAAGTGAAGGCCGATGGCGTGCCCGAGGGCGCTCCGATACGATCGGCCGCATCAGCGGCGCCGCCGCGCCGCTCGGGGGTCTCACCATGACGTCAGAACGCCTCCCGCACGAGCAGCCGCTCGAACCCGAAGTGGCTCAGCCCATTGAGCGCGAAGACCGCGCCGCCGCCGAACTTTACGAGCAGGCCACGCGCCGCCAGAGCGAAGCCGCCGAGAAGCCCGTGGGCTTCGGCCGGCAGATGCTCCAACTCGTTCTCATCCCTGCGCTGATCGTCGGCGGCATCTTCGGCGTCTGGCTGATCGTGATCTCCCTCGGCGGGCAGGCGCAGAGCCTCGAGCACATTCTCAACCGCCTCAACACGACCGGTGGCGCGCTCCCCGCCGACCAGGAGCGCGCCCGCGCCGCCCTGAGCTTGCTCAGCGCCATCGAAGACGCGACGGGCCAGTACGGCACGCCGCTCACCGCCGAGGACCGCGCCAAACTCGTTGAGCAACTCCCCGCGATCGCGCGCCTTCACCGCGGCGGCCATGAGGAACTCTGCCGCGCCATCATGGGCACGCTCGGCCTGCTCGCCGAGCCGGCGACGGTTCCCATCTTCGCCGAGTTCCTCAAGTCCTCCGCGGAGACGGACTGGTTCGCCGCCGTCTCGGGCCTGCACGGCTGGCGCGGGGACATGACGGTCCTGCGGCCGCTGGCGCCCGACCTGCTCAACGTCCTCCGCCGTGCGCCGCGCCCGCCCGCCAATCCGCGCGAGGACAAGCCGATCCACTCCCTCGCGTCGATCACGATGTCGGTCCTCGCCGTCGTCGCCGACCCGGCTGACATGGAGGTGCGCGACGCCCTCAACCGCGAGATGCAGGACTCGACGGGCGCCAACCGCGACCTCGCATGGAACGCCGGCTGCGCCCTCGCGGTGCTCGGCGATGAGCGTGGACTGCCGGTGGTGGTGTCCCTGCTCGACCGTGCCTGGCTGAGCGAGCAGTTCTACGACCCGCGCAGCCCGGAGCGCGGCCGCCTGGACAAGGCCTCGCAGCGCAAGATCATCGCCAGCACGATCAACGTCATCGTCGGCTTCGACCCCAGACTCGAAGGCTTCGCCGTGCGCATCAAAGATGAGCAAGTGTGGACGTTGATCGCGCAGATCGCCGAGAGCGATCCCGACGCGGACATCCGCACCTTGGCGAAAGCGGCGCTGACGGCGCGGGAGGCGCGGGGGGGCGACGATCAGTAACGGCCTGCACCGAGAGCCCCGACCGTGAGGGAGGGTCTTCGCGGTGGGTACGCGGCGAGATTCCGGAACGTGCGACGGCGGCGTTCAAGGTCCAGGGGCAACCATGGCCGGGAACCGAAAGACGACGCGGCTACTGGCAGCGCGGCCGATTCGAATCTCCCCTTCAATCTTCCAATCGAACCAAGTGAACATCCGACTCCGTTCCGCAGGAGCACGGTTGCTCAGATCGATCGGTTGGTGTGCTAGATCCTCTAGATCGAAGTCGATGCCCCTTTCATTCTGGATCGACGAATCGTCAGCGTGGTCGCGGTGCTGAATCGTTCGCTGACTGACAGACGCCATCCATCCATGACGAACCGGGATCGTCATTCGCAGCGGGCTTAACGAGAAATCACCTCGCGTCGTTGCAATCCTGCCTCCAGGATCCCACACGTCCAAGTGGAAGACCTCGGGCGCCAGCCGGACGAGATCGTCCTCGGCGCTCAAGGTCAGTTCCAGTCGTTCACAAGCAATGTAGCGAGAGTAGCACCACGTTGAGTACGCGCGGATGCCAAGAAGCCCGCACAGGAGCGCATGAAGCGCCAATGTCGCGGAGCCGGCGATGAACGCGAGATCGATCGTCAGAGGCAGCATCAGCGGGAGGTACAGGACGAGTCCCCAGAGCGTCCACGCGCCGAGTCGTCTCGCATCCGCGAGTGCCCGACTTCGAGGAGAAGGGGCGACGACTGTCTGTTGTTTGATCAGTGACCTGTAATCAGGATGATGCGGCAGGGTGATAACAAGCGGCGGCTCAGTGACGAAGTGCACCGCTACCATGAGCAACCAGAGGGATGGGTAGCCAAACAGCATCACGGCGTACCGGATTCCGCCGATCGTCGCAGAGACTGCGATGCAGGTGAAGAGCAATCCGAGAGCAGTCGCACCTGCGAGGAGGATGAGTCGCGTCTGACTCACGACGCGCCCCGGCGGAACTCCTCGCCTGCGGCCCGGTGATCTGGTCAACGGAGAGTTCCCGATTCTGGTGAGGATGACGCGACTCTAGCGTGCCCGGAGCATTCGGTCAGACTCGCCCTTGCAAGGGCTGCTCTACTTGGTTCTTGCGTTGCTCTTGTTTGCGTCTCCTGTGCCTCTTTGCGGCCCGCCTCGCTTACGCTTCGGACCTGCTCCGGCGCGTTCTGTTCGTACGGGCGGGACGCCCGTTCCACCTCGCCCCATGCTCGACAGGCTTGAAAGCCTGTACCACGCCACGATCGCAGCGCTATCATCTCACCCAGGCTTCGCGGCGGGTCGATACGGGTGATCGGCCGCGGGCCGTCCCCGTGACCTGCACAGCCCAAGGGTGAGGCGAAATGGCGGAAACGCACAAGGAAATCGTCAAGGTCTGGATCGCACCCGGCTGCATCGTCTGCGACTCGTGCGAGACGGATTGCCCGGAAGTCTTCGATGTGCAGGAGGAGACGTGCGTCATCCGTCCGCCGGCCCTCAAAGCGGATTTCACCCGCCCGCTGACGCCTTCGATCATCGTCGCGGCTGAGGGCTGCCCGGTTGATGTGATCAAGTATGAGACGGTCGAGGTGGAAGGGCCTGAGCCGGCGGAGTGGGCGGCTCAGAAGGAAGCGGCTCCGGCTGCGGCCGGCGCCGGCGACGGCGGCGGCAAGGGGCACGGCGGCGGAGGCGGCGCGGCCGCGGCCGTCAGTTACGCCCCGCCCGATCCCAAGTGGATGCAACTGCTCGAAGCGGCGCACGTGTCCGGCAGCCGTTCGGCCGGCGGGCCGCGGACCGTCATCCGGACCGCCAAGGTACAGCCGGAAGCGATTGCCCAGGCGCTGCCGATCGGCGCGCCGCCCGACGCCCAGTTCGCCACGATGGTGGGGACGGGTTACGCCAAGGCGCCCAAGTCGGTCGCGGAGCGCATCCGCGAGATCGCGCAGGCGAAGGCGGCGAACACGGGCATGACACGGCGCGGCTTCGGCTTGACCCTCGCCGCGGCGTGGGGGGGGATCATCTTCGTCAGCGCCACCTCGCTCGCGTGGTTCCAGTCCTTCATGATTCCCAAGGCGCCGATTCTGCCGCCCACGCGAGTGCGCGTCGGCAAACTCTCGGGCTACACGGAGTTCGGCGTCTACGAAGACTACAAGGGCCAGAACATCTGGGTGGTGACGCTGGAGGAAGAGGGCGTCAAGAAAGTCGTTGCCATCAACACCGTCTGCACGCACCTCGGCTGTATTCCGAACTGGCTGGCCGCGGCGCAGATCTTCAAGTGCCCGTGCCACGGCTCGGGCTTCCGCAAGACGGGGATCAACTTCGAAGGCCCCGCCCCGCGTCCGCTCGAACGCTTCAAGGTCGAGGTGGACCAGACGGGCACGCTCATCGTGGACAAGGGCGTGAAGTTCCGCCAGGAACTCGGTCAATGGGCGAATCCGGCGGCGCAGATCATTCTGTAAGAAGCACGAGGGACCGGGCACTAGCAGGCCGCTAAGGAACCGCTGAACGGCTGTGGACTCTCGCGTGATTGTGTTTGTGGCGCTGTCATCTGGTGATTTTCCCGTCGCCGGCGGTTGGGAGTGGCCGGCGCTGGGTGTGGTCGTCCCTCAACTCGGGACCAATCGGCTCATTCGCAGCAGGTTGT